>JABDPT010000008.1 GCA_013042605.1 Paracoccaceae bacterium | reverse complement strand
GCCTGACGCGGCCTTTCCCCGTCGGCCGCAATGGGGCAGAGTTGGGGAACGCTGACCCAAGGTGCACCCATGCCGAAGCCGATCACCGACCCCCATGACCACGCGCTGAGCGGGGCCAGCCAAGCCGCCGCCGCGGAATACGCGATTGCCCTCGATGCTTTCAACTATTTTCACGGCGACCCCGTCAGCGCGTTGAAACGGGCGTTGAAGGACGCGCCGCGCTTTGTCATGGCGCATGTGTTCAAGGCCTATCTCTTCGGGCTGGCGACCGAGACGGGCACGACGAAGATGGCCCGTGGCTTTGTCGAAGAGGCGCGCGCGTTGCCCATGACCGACCGCGAGGCGTCGCATATCGCGGCGCTCGATCACCTTCTGGCGGGAAACTGGACGCGAGCGGCCCATCACCTTGACCGACACCTGATGGAGTGGCCGCGCGACATTCTTGCCCTTCAGGCCGGCCATAATATCGATTTCTTTCGCGCTGACGCACGGGATTTGCGCGACCGGGTGGCGCGGCTGCTGCCGGATTGGGATGAAAGCCTGCCCGGCTATTCCTCGGTCCTGGGGATGTACGCCTTCGGGTTGGAAGAGGCCGGAGACTACGGGCGGGCCGAGGCGTTTGGGCGCGAGGCCGTGGCCCGCGATGCACGCGACAGCTGGGCCCATCACGCCGTGACCCATGTGCTTGAGATGGAGGGGCGGGCCAGCGACGGGGTCGACTGGATGCACGCCCGCAAGGGGTATTGGGCGCATGAGGCGAGCTTCTTTGCGGTGCATAACTGGTGGCATCTGGCGCTCTTCCACCTCGATCTCGAGGCGGTGGACGGTGCGTTGGCGGTCTATGACGAAGAACTGGCCAAATCTGATGATCCCATGGCGCTTAACCTGCTCGATGCCTCCGCGCTGTTGTGGCGGCTGACGCTGGGCGGGACCGATCCGGGCAACCGGTGGCACGCGCTTGCGGATATGTGGGACACGCATGCGCCAGCTACGGGATACGCCTTCAACGAATGGCATGCCGCAATGGCGTGGCTCGGGTCCGGGCGCATGGACCGGCTGGACGAGACGTTGGCCGCGATGGCGGCCGGCAACGGGTCGGAGGCGGCGGGATGGTCGCGCGGTGTGGGGACAGAGCTGATCAACGGGTTCGCAGCATTCTGGCAAGGTGACTATGTTCGCGCCGTCGATATCCTGCATCCCGCGCGCCAAATCTCGGGTCAGTTCGGCGGCAGCCATGCACAGCGCGACGTGATCGACTGGACGCTCACGGAGGCAGCGATCAGGGGCAAGATGCCGGGGGTGGCAACCGCGCTGGCGCATGAACGCCTCGCCCTCAAGCCGCATAGCCCGATCAACCGGGAATTTCTCACTCGCGCCGAGGATATCGCTCCTGCGGCATAACCGCTTGCGGTTAACCGATTGCAAACTTTTCTTGACAGTTCTCGCGTCAGACCGCAGCAAGAGGGGGCTTCGGTTCGAACGGTTCCGCCGTTCGATGAAAAGGGAACACGGTGCGCAGGTGTGAAACCCCGCAACCCCGTGACTGCCCCCGCAACTGTGAGCGGCGAGCACGGCTGACAATGCCACTGAGGTGCCTTGGCACTTTGGGAAGGCCAGCCGATGTGACGACCCGCGAGTCAGGAGACCTGCCGAAGTGATCACCCTGTCCGGGCGCGGGGCGCGCTGGCGACAACGGTTTTCCGTAGTGGTGACATCGTGCACCGTCTGCGGAAGCGAAGCCTTTCCAAAGACTTAAAATAAGAACCTCACGCGGTTTGCGTGTCTGGAAAGGATAAGAAATGAAACCCGTATTTGTATTCGCCTGCGCCGTGATGGCCATTTTGCCCGCCGCGCGCGCTCTTGCCCAGGACGCCTTTGTGCTGGATGAGATCGTGATCTCAGGCAACCTGACGGAAACTCCGGCAAGCCGCACGGGTGCGACGGTCGAAACGCTGTCTCAAGACGCCATAGAAGCGACGGGCAAGCCCGATCTGGCCGGGCTGATCGACACGCTGCCCGGCGTCAGCCTGACGGCGAATGGCGGGCCGGGCGCGGTGACCACCGTACGCGTGCGCGGCTTGCCCACGCGATATGCGCCGGTGTTTCTGGATGGCATCGACATCACCGACCCGTCGGGCACCCAGCAGGACCTGAACTTCGGGTCGTTCACGACACTGGGTCTGGGCCGGGTTGAACTCTCCAAGGGCTCGCAATCCTCGCTCTTCGGGTCCGAGGCGGTGGCGGGTGTGATCAACCTGACAACCGCGCGGCCAGAAGAAGAGGGCACGCAGGTCAGCATCGCCATCGAGGCGGGCAGCTATGACACGTTCAGCACGACCTTCGGCTTGCAGCAGAAGACCGACCGCACTGAGCTGTCCCTCACACTCTCGCGGTTTGAAACCGACGGGTTTTCGGCCGCCGACGAAAACGATGGCGCGACCGAGGCAGATGGGCATTCCTCTTCGACGCTGCTTTTGTCGGGAGCCTATGATCTGAGCGGCACGGTTCGGCTTGGACTGTCGGGGTTCATCATCGACACCGAAACCGATCAGGACGGCTTTGGGCCGACGGACGGACCGGGTACGGAATTTGCCCTGCGCAAAGGCGTCCGGCTTTTTGCGGAGATCGAGGGCGAGACCATCGACCACGAGGTCTCGATCTCGGCCTCGCGCACCGACCGCGACTATCCCACCGGCTTCACCAATGCTTTTGCGGGAGAGCGCCGCGAGGTGCGGTATCTGGGTGAAACCTCCATCGGTGCCAAATCCGGTCTGGCCTTCGGCGCGCAATTCTCGCGCGAGGATTTCAGCGCTGATGCAAACAACGGAACCTACGACATCGCGTCGATCTTTGGCGAAGTGACGACGGCGGTCACTGATGATCTTGACCTGGCGCTTTCGCTGCGCGCCGACGATCATTCGGAGTTCGGCAGCGAAGTGACCGGTCGCATCGCCGCCGCGTATCGCCCGCGCGAAGGAACGATCCTGCGCGCCTCGGCCGGTACGGGGTTCCGTGCGCCGTCCCTGTTCGAGCTTTTCTCGCCTTGCTGCGGCAATGCGGCTTTGCAGCCTGAAACCAGCCAGAGTGTCGACCTTGGCATCGAACAGCAACTTGGCGCTGCCACACTGAAGGCCACGGTCTTTTATATCGAGATCGATGACCTGATCGACTTCGGCGCTGCATCCTACGTGCAGGTGCCCGGAACGACGACAAGTCAGGGTCTGGAGCTTGGGCTTGATTACGCCTTTGCAAACGGGCTGATCGGGTTCGCCAATTACACGCTGACGGATGCCGAAAAAGACGACGGAGAGGCGCTTTTCCGTGTGCCCGGGCATGACCTGACGTTGGGCCTGCGCGGGAATGTGACCGACCGGCTGAGCGGGTCGGTGACCGTGCAGCATGTGGCCGATCTGATCGACACCGATGGCGGATTTCCGGCCAGCGCGATCGACCTGCCGGACTATACGGTCGTGAACCTATCGGCGGCGTATGAATTGCGGGACGGGATCGAGCTTTTCGGCCGGATCGACAACGTGCTGGACGAAGAATACCAGACAACCCGTGGCTACGGGACAAGCGATAGGGCGGCCTATGTCGGTCTTCGTGCGACGTTCTGATCCGCACATACTCGCGGCGGTGGCGGCCCTTCTGATCTGGGCCGGCGCCGCCATGGCGGACGCGCCGAAACGTGTGGTGTCGATCAATCTTTGCACCGATCAATTGGCGATGATGCTGGCTGCGCCCGGGCAGCTTGTGTCGGTGTCGTACCTCGCGCGCGACCGGCGGTCGTCGGCGATGGCCGACCTGGCGGAGGGCTACCCGGTCAATCGGGGATTGGCCGAGGATGTTTTTCTTCTGAAGCCCGATCTTGTGCTGACGGGCGACCATACCACGCCTGCCACAGTCGCGATGCTGGAACGTCTGGGCGTGCGGGTAGAGCGATTCTCGCTGGCCACCGATTTCGACCAGATCGCGGACCGTCTGCGCCAGATGGGTCGCGCGCTTGGGCGCGAGGCGATGGGCGCGGCGGCGGCGGCGCGGTTCGAGGCGGATGTCGCGGGGCTGCAATCGGACGCCGGGCAGCGCATGGCGCGGCGGGCAGCGCTTTACTATGCCAACGGATATACCTCCGGCGATGACACGCTGGCGGGCCACATTCTGGCAGCAGCTGGGCTGGCGAATATCGCGTCCGAGCTTGGGATGCCGGCCGGCGGATCGCTGGCGCTTGAGACGCTGGTCATGGCCGGACCCGACGCGCTTATCACGGCAGAGCGGTTCGAGGGGCATTCGCGGTCCGAAGACATTCTCAACCATGGTGTCCTGCGCCGGGTGGCCGAGAGTGCCGCGCGCTCGACCACGAACGCCAACTGGGTCTGTGGCACGCCGCATGTGCTTTCGGCCATTGAAGGGCTCCGGGAATGACGCCGCGGGCGCTTTTCACTTCGCTGTCCGTCCTATTGGTGGGGCTTTTCTGCGCCTCTTTGCTGATCGGCCCGGCCGGGTTGGGTATCGGCGAAAGCCTTACGGCGCTCATTGCCGGTGAAGACGATCCGCTGGCGCTTGTCATGCAGGAAATCCGCCTTCCGCGCGCGATCCTTGGCGCCCTGATCGGGGTAAGCCTTGGGTTGGCCGGGGCGGCGATGCAGGGCTATCTGCGCAACCCGCTGGCCGAACCGGGGCTGATTGGCGTTTCGGGGTCAGCGGCACTTGGGGCGGTGCTGGCCCTACAGACCGGTGTCGCCGCCAGCTTTGCCCTCGCATTGCCGCTGTCGGGCTTGGCCGGGGCGGTGATCGGCGTGCTCTTGATCCTTATGCTGGCGGGGCCGCGCGGGTCGTCGATGACACTCATCCTCGCCGGGATCGCCATCAGCGCGCTGGCCGGGGCGCTGACGGCGCTGGTTCTGAACCTTTCCCCCAATCCTTTCGCCACCAGCGAGATCGTGTTCTGGATGATGGGGTCGCTCGCTGATCGATCGATGAGCCATGTGTGGCTTGCCGGGCCGATCATGCTGGTGGGCTGGGGTATGATATCGCTGACCGCGCGCACGCTTGATGCGCTCACACTGGGCGAGGATGCGACAAGCGCGCTGGGGCTGAGCCTGACGGCAACCCGACTTTGGCTCGTGCTGGGCGTGGCCGCCTCGGTGGGCGCGGCGACCTCGGTGGCCGGAGCGATCGGTTTCGTCGGTTTGGTGGTGCCGCACCTGATGCGCCCGCTTGTCGGCGCGCGGCCTGCACGGTTGCTCTGGGCCTCGGCGCTTGGCGGGGCCTCGATGGTGCTGGCGGCGGACATCGCGGTGCGGCTGGTGCTGCCCGACCGGGATCTCAAGCTTGGCGTGCTGATGGCGCTGGTGGGCGCACCGCTCTTCCTGCACCTCATCTACAAGACGCGGAGGGAGTTCGCATGACCCTTCTGTCGCTTGAGCATATGACCGTCACCCGGGGCGCCCGCCGGGTGATCGACGATGTAAGCCTGACTATCGGAGCGGGCGAATTCGTGGGCCTGATCGGCCCGAACGGGGCGGGCAAGACCACCCTGATGCGGGCGGCCCTGTCGCTCTTGCCCGCGAAAGGCACCTGCAACCTGCGCCAACTCAAACCATCCGAACGGGCGCGCGCCGTCGCCTGGCTGCCGCAACAGCGCGAGATCGCGTGGCCTGTGGATGTCGAAACGGTCGTGGCGCTGGGGCGCATTCCCTATCTGCCGCGCGGGGCCAGCTTGCGCGATGATGATCGTGCGGCGGTCGGTCACGCAGTGTCGCGGATGGGGCTGGAGGCGTTCGCCGGGCGGATCGCCACACAGCTTTCGGGAGGCGAGCAGGCGCGCGTTCTGATCGCGCGGGCGCTGGCGCAGGATACACCGCTTTTGATGGCGGATGAGCCCATTGCAGGCCTCGACCCCGCGCATCAGCTTTCCACCATGCGGGCCTTTGCCGACCTGGCGCGCGATGGGCGCTCGGTTCTGGCGGCCCTTCACGACCTGCCGCTTGCCGCCCGCTACTGCACCCGACTGATCCTGATCGATGCGGGCCGGATCGTGGCCGATGGCCCGCCGCGCGCCGTGCTGACCGAGGAAAACGTGGCCGAGGTGTTCGGCGTGCGTGGCGCGTTTGCCGAGACCGGAGCAGGGGTGGCGTTTCAAGTTCTGGAGGCGGTGCCATGAGCCATGTACAGCTTCCCGAACGGATCGTCTGTCTGACAGAGGAAACCGTCGAAACGCTTTATCTTTTGGGCGAGGAAGACCGGATCGTGGGGGTCACCGGCTATGCGGTACGACCCGCCCGGGTCCGGCGCGAGAAACTGCGTGTCGGGGCTTTTACCTCTGCTGACGTGCCAAAGATCCTTGGGCTGAAGCCGGATCTTGTGCTGACCTTCTCGGACCTTCAGGCCGATATCGCGGCAGAGTTGATCCGCGCCGGCGTGGCCGTCCACGCTTTCAATCAGCGCGATGTCACGGGCATCCTGCGAATGATCCTGACGCTTGGCGCGCTTGTCGGCGCGCCCGGTCGGGCGCGGGCGCTTGTCGCCGGGTATGCCGCGCGCATCCACGACGTCACTGCTGCTGCACCATCGAACCGGCCAAAGGTCTATTTCGAGGAATGGGACGATCCGCCGATTGCGGGGATCGGCTGGGTGTCCGAACTCATCAGCATTGCCGGCGGCGTCGATGTGTTTGCCGACCGCGCGCGGGCCGGGGCGGCGCGTGACCGCATTCTCGACCGCGCCGAGGTGATCGACGCAGCACCCGATATCATCATCGCCTCTTGGTGCGGCAAGAAGGTGCGGCCCGAACGAATTGCCAGCCGCCCGGGATGGGACAAAATCCCCGCTGTTCAAAGCGGTGCAATTCATGAGATCAAGTCGCCGCTGATCCTCGCCCCCGGTCCGGCTGCGCTGACCGACGGGCTGGACGGGATCCGCAAGGCGCTTGGGGGAAGATTCTGATGAACGAGGTGCTCACAGCCGTGACCGAGCTGATGACGCGGGGCGGGCCCGCGCTTTGGCTGATCGGCGTGCTGTCGGTGCTGACGCTGGCGTTGATCCTGTGGAAGATCTGGCGATTGATGTGGATGGGCGCGTGGGGCCTGGTGCCCGAGGCGGCCTTGTCGGCATGGGCGGCGGGCGATGTCGAGGGGGCCGAATCGTTGTTGACGCGCGGCCACGGTGTACGCGTGCGCATCGCAAGAGAGGCCATGGCGGCGCGTCGGGATGACGGGTTGAATGACGCCGCCGCGCGCGAGGAAACCACGCGACTGGCCCGCGCCGAGTTGCGCGAGGCGCGCGCCGGGGTGCGGATGCTTGAGCTTATCGCCACCATCGCGCCGCTTCTGGGCCTTTTCGGCACCGTGCTTGGCATGATCGAGGCGTTTCAGGCGCTGCAATCGGCGGGCGCGCGCGCAGATCCGGGCGTACTGGCGGGCGGAATATGGGAGGCGCTTTTGACCACCGCGGCGGGCATGGCCGTGGCGATCCCGGCGGCGATGGCCGTGACCTGGGTTGACGGCGTGGTCGACCGCGCGCAAGCCGAGATGGAGGATATCGCAACCCGCGTCTTCACACGCGGCCCGGCACAGGGCGGGCGCCGCCTATGATGCAGTTCGGGACACCCCGCAGCCCGCGCAGGCCCAGCCTCACGCCGATGATCGATGTGGTGTTCCTGCTTTTGGTGTTCTTCATGCTGATCGCCCGCTTCGGCCTGGACAGCGCCATTCCGGTGCGTCTGGCGGGCGCGGGCGACTATTCCGGGCCGCCGCGTCTTGTCGATGTCGCGCCGGGCACGCTTTCGCTCAACGGGATCGCCTTGCCCGCGCGGTCCCTGCTGCTGGAACTCGACCGGCTGACCGATAGTGGTGATGATATCGTTGTGCTGCGCCCGGTGGACAGGGCCAGCCTTCAGCGGCTGGTTGAAACCATGGAGCTTTTCGAGGCCGCGGGCTTTGCCAACCTGGCCGTGGTGGAGGGGTCGTGATGGACTTCGGCACGTCTTCATCGCGCCGCCGCACGGACAGCCTTGTGCCGATGATCAATGTCGTGTTCCTTCTGCTGATCTTCTTTCTGATGACCGCGACGATTGCGCCCGTTCCCCCGTTCGAACTGACCGAACCGGAAGCCGAAGCGCTGGCGGCCGGGCAGGGGGGAGACACGCTCTTTATCGGGCCTGACGGCGCGTTGGCATTTGCGGGCGTGCAAGGTACGGCGGCCATGACCGCGCTTGCCCGGCGAGAGGGTGACAGCCCGCTCGACATTCGCGCGGATGCGGGCCTGCCTGCCACGCGGCTTGCGGGACTTCTCGGCGAATTGGCGGCGCTTGGCATCGACGAGACGCGGCTGATCACGGTGGACGCGCGATGAGGACGATTGCCGAAGCGTTCATCTTCACCAGCATGGCCGCGGCAGTGCATGCGGCCGTGATCGTGGGTCTTGCCGGCTCTGGCGGTCTGCCCGAGGGCGCGGGCGATGGTGGTGAGGCCTTGGCGACCCTGCGGGCGGCCCCGTCCATGGCGGCCACGGTCGCGCGGTGGACGGCGCCGCCGGTTGTGGCGACCGAAACACCGGCGCGCCGATCTGTCACCGAACCGCCTGCATTGGCGGTGCCGGCGGCTCTTGCACCGCTTTCTGCGCCGGTTGCTCCCGCCGCCCCGGAACAAGCTCGTCTATCGACACACGCCGCCAGCCTGCCCGCCATCGACAGCACCCCGCCTGAAGCTTTGCCCAAACCTGCCGTCCCACCACGTCCGGTGCAGCGTGCATCCGGCACCGGGCAGGCGGGGCAGCAGGGCAACGCGCCCGCGGCGACGCAGGTTGCCAGCCGGGTTATCGCGCCGAGTGCCTCGCTTCTGGCCAGTTGGGGCGGAGAGATTCGCGCGCGCGTCGAAGCCCGCAAACGCCGGATCTCGGCAGGACGCGCGGGCCGGGTCGTGGTGCGCATCACCGTGGCAAGCAGCGGCGCTCTGAACGCGGCCACCGTGGCAAACTCCTCTGGCAACGCGCGCCTTGATGCGGCCGCGATCGACGCCGTGCGTCGTGCCCAGCCATTTCCAGCCGCGCCACCGGGGCTGGACCGGTCGCAGATGAGTTTCGATCTGCCCATCGCTTTCACGCGCTGACACAAATCCGCAAGCACGCGAGAGCAACCTTGCGCGCGGGCATCCTTTGTGGGTCTAGTGGTGAAAAACGAAGGGACAGAGCATGGATCGCATCGGTTCAATGGAACGCTTCGGGTTTTTCGCGGCAATCGTCGTGCTGGCCCTTGTCAGTTTCGGCCTCATTATGCTGTGGTCCTGGTTTTGGATCCCGGCGCTGGTCTTCACCTTCCTTGCGCTTGTCGGCGTCTACGACGTGGTTCAGGACCGTCATTCGATTTTGCGCAACTATCCGATCCTCGGTCATATGCGCTTCATTTTCGAGGGCATCCGCCCGGAAATTCGCCAATACCTTATCGAAAGCGACCAGGATGAAGAGCCGTTTTCCCGTGAAAAGCGCAGCCTTGTCTATCAGCGCGCCAAGGGCGTCGAAGACAAGACGCCATTCGGGACACGCCAGCGCGTCTATGATGCGGGCTATGCCTGGCTGACCCATTCGGTCCAGCCCCGTCATCTTGAAGTGACAGATCTGCGTATTCCCATCGGCGGATCGAAATGCCTGCAACCCTATAGCGCGTCGCTCTACAATATCTCTGCCATGAGCTTTGGCTCGCTTTCCTCGAACGCCATTCTGGCGCTGAACAAGGGTGCCAAGATTGGCGGCTTCGCGCATGATACGGGCGAGGGCGGGGTCAGCCGGTATCACCGGGAAGGCGGCGGCGACCTGATATATGAAATCGGATCGGGGTATTTCGGCGCGCGTACGCCCGAAGGCGCTTTCGACCCCGACAAATACGCCGAAACCGCGTCGCTCGAGCAGGTGAAGATGATCGAGCTGAAGTTGAGCCAAGGCGCCAAACCCGGCCATGGCGGGGTTTTGCCGGCCTCGAAGATCACGCCCGAGATTGCCGAAGCGCGCGGCGTGCCGATGGGTGTCGACTGCGTGTCGCCGGCGGCGCATTCGGCCTTTTCGACCCCGATCGAGATGATGGGATTTCTGCGCCTTCTGCGCGATCGGTCGGGGGGCAAACCGGTGGGCTTCAAGCTTTGCATCGGTCACCGGCGCGAGTTCATGTGCATGGTCAAGGCGATGCTCGAAACCGGCGTGATTCCGGATTTCATCGTCGTGGATGGCAAGGAAGGCGGGACAGGCGCGGCCCCGCTGGAGTTCGCCAACCATGTGGGTATGCCGCTGATCGAAGGGCTGACCTTCGTGCACAACACGCTTCGCGGGGCTGGCATTCGCGACGAGGTAAAAATTGGTGCGGCGGGCAAGCTCGTTTCGGCCTTCGACATCGCGCGGGCCTTGGCCCTTGGGGCCGATTGGGCCAATTCGGCACGCGGGTTCATGTTTGCCATCGGCTGTATTCAGGCACAGGCGTGCCACACCAACCACTGCCCCGTCGGCGTGGCCACGCAGGACCCGCTGCGCGCCCGCGCGCTGAATGTCGGCGACAAGTCGCAGCGCGTGGCGCGGTTCCATCGCAACACCTTGAAAGCCGTGGCCGAAATGGCAGGAGCGGCGGGGCTCGACAACCCCTGCAATTTCCTGCCGCATCACTTCATGCAGCGTGACAGCAGCGGTGAAATGGTGGCGGGGAACGAGGCGTTCGCCTATCTGCCCGAAGGATTTCTGCTGCGGGAAGAGGATGTGGGCGGCGGGTATCTTGAGCGGTGGCGTCGCGCGGATGCGCGGGCCTTCGCCCCCATGGACTAGCCTCGAGAATCCCAACGCCAACTAACCAATTCTTCATTGCTCTGGCTCAGATTGCAGCGCGGACGCGGGCATTCGGCTCGTGCGTTGGAGACCGGCGTGCTCAGCAATCTAAAGATCTGGATCAAGCTGCCGCTTGTCATGGTCCTGACGGGGCTGATTGCGCTGTATCTGGCTGAATTCATTGCCTCCAGCAATGCACGTACCGCGTTGCTTGAGGCTGGCGGACAACGCCTGAAAGCGGTCGCGGAAAGCCGGGCCGCCGAGGTACAGGCAGAATTTGTTTCTTTGAATGCCGACATCGAGGCGAAGTACAACAACCCGGTCATTCTGGATGCCGTTCGTGCGTTCGTGGCGAACTGGGACGAGGGAACGCAAAGACCATCCCGGTCGTTCGGCGATGTTCCGGACCCGCGCGAAAGTCCCGGGCGCGGCGAACCCGGGCGCGCCAATGAGGAGCTGATGACCGGACCGCACGACCCGGGACTTGATGCCTTTTATGACTATTTCGCCACCCGCCAGATCGCCCGGGAATATGGCGACGTTTATATCATCGCTCCGAATGGCCGCGTGGTCTTTTCGGTCGAGAAACGCGGGACCTTCGGGCAGAATCTGCGCAGCGATCCCTTTGCGGGGACCGGGCTTGCCCGCGCCTTTGAGCGTGGTTTGCGCGACGTGTCCGGTGACGTCGGGCTGATGACCGATTTCATGCCCTACGGGCCGGAAGCCGGGGAAATGTCCGCGTTCGTGTCAATCGGTATCAGGAATGATGCCGGTAAGGTCGAAGGTGTACTTGTCATTCGCCTGCGCGCCGCGCGTATTTCCACCATCATGGCGCGCCGCGAGGGGCTGGGCGAAACTGGGCTTGCGGCGGTTCTGGGCGCGGATGTGACCATCGGCGGGGCGCCAGAAGATGCCGATTTTGCCGGGCAGGCCGCGGTGGGTGGACCCGGGGACCTTTTGCTGGATGGTCTCGACGGTCAAGGCGGTATCTGGCGTCATGGGAATGAAACCGTTGGCTTCCGTCTGACCGCGGTAGTTCCGATCCGGATCGGTGCATTCCGCTATGTGGTTCTGGCACAGCAGGAAGAGGCCGAGATCCTCGCCCCGGCGCTTCGGTTGCGCACAGAAACCTTGCGCGATGGGCTTTGGGCCCTGGCATTCGTTTCTGTTCTTGGGGTGTTCTTGGCACGGTCGATCTCGATCCCGCTCAGCGCGGTCGAGCATGCGATGACGCAGATAGCCGCCCGTGATTACGAGCAGGATATTCCAGCGCGCGACCGTGGCGACGAAATCGGCGATATCGCGCGGCGGCTCGATATGTTTCGCGCGTCGCTTTTGGAAGCGGACACCACGGCGCGCGAAAATGCGTTCAAAAGCGCGGCGTTTCAGGCGTCGTCCGCGGCCATGATGCTGGTCGATCGCAATATGACCATCATCTATGTCAATGCTCGCCTCATTGACCTCATGACCAAGCATCGGATTGCACTGGGTCGGTCAATTCCGGGGTTTCATCCGGACGGCCTGATCGGCCGGGATCTTGGCCATCTCGTTCCCGGGACAGCGCGGCTTCGCGAAGATCTTGAAACAGCGGATCAGTATCGCGAAGACCTGCACTATGGCCAGGCCCGCTTGCGGCTTGACGCGGCGGCGGTCGTTTCGTCGAGCGATGCGCTTCTGGGTTATGTGGTCGAGTGGCAGGATGTGACCGAAAACCGCTCGGCCAGGATCCTTCTCGACGCCGTTGACGGCCGTTTGCCGATCGCCGGGTTCTCTCCCGACGGACGCCTGATCGATGCGAACGAGTTATTCTGTACCTGGACTGGGTTGTCGCGATCTTCGCTGGCGGGCCGCGGGTGGGCGGACCTTTTGGCCACCGAAGGCGACACCGACGGCGCAAGCTGGGGCAGGATCCTGCTTTCGGACAAGGAACGTGTCGCGCTGCGCGTCGCCCCCCGCACACGCAACCACGCACGGTTGCGATGCCTTCTTTTCCGGGTGCCAGGCGAGAACGGACGTCCGCCACAGTACATTCTGGTGGCAACGAAATGGCCTGTGACCACCGCGGCGGACCCACCTGTCACAACGATTTGTGCCTCAGAAAGCCAACACCCATGAACAACCTCGTCTCGCCCCCCCAAACGCCCATCCGCCGCGTCGCGATCGTCGATGACAGCCGGACAATCCGCGCCCTGTTGCGCGCCACGCTTGACGCCGACCCGCGGCTGATGGTCGTCGGCGAGGCCGGGGACCCTTACGAGGCGCGCAATATGATCAAGGCGTGTAATCCGGACGTCATCACCCTTGATGTGGAAATGCCGCGGATGAACGGGTTGGTGTTTCTGGAACATCTGATGCGTCTGCGACCGATGCCTGTTGTCATGGTGTCGAACCGCACGCGCGAGCATAGCGAAGATGCCATCCGCGCCCTGTCCATCGGCGCGGTGGATTGCGTGGATGTGGCGCGGCTTCAGGCCGATGAAACACAAAAACAACGGCTTGCCGAAGCCCTGTTTCATGCCGCCGGTGCGACGGTTCGGGCGCCGGCCACGTCAAGATCGGCTCCTTCTGCGCAAACCGCCGCATCAACCTTTGCCTGGAATGGACGCATCGTTCTGATCGGAAGTTCGACGGGCGGTGTCGACGCGCTAGAACGCGTCTTTGCCGGGTTTCCCCCGAACTGCCCACCGACCATCGTTGCACAGCACATGCCCGCTGCGTTCCTGCGCAGTTTCGTGGCGCGCCTCGATACCCAGATCGCCCCCGACGTCGCACTTGCCGAAGACGGGGCCCATATCGGGCAAGGCCGGATCCTGTTTGCTCCCGGGGGTGACAAACATACCGTCCTCGCACCCGGGTCAGCCGATCGTCTGGCCTTTGCTCCGTCCTTTGGCGATGACCTTCATGTACCATCTATCGACCGGCTCTTTGCCTCCGCCGTCCCGATTGCGCCGCACTGCATCGGTGTCATCCTGACGGGGATGGGGCGGGACGGGGCCCAGTCGTTGAAGGCGTTGCGCGACGCGGGCGCGGGAGCGGTGGTTCAAAGTGCGGAAAGCTGTGTGATCGACGGCATGCCGCGCGCCGCACGCGATTGCGGGGCCGCCGAAGAGATCGCCGACCTCGATGCAATTGGCGGGGTTTTGCTGCGTCGCTGTTCCAATCGCGAGGCACGCTGAAATGCCGGAAACAGAGCTGTCTGGTCAAAAAACATACATCACCCAGGGAGAGCAGGCGATCGGGGACCAGCCCGGACACATGATCGTCACGATCCTCGGGTCATGCGTCGCCGTTTGTCTTTGGGATCCTGCGGCCCGAACGGGCGGTATGAACCACATTCTGCTTCCTGAAACGCCAGCAAGCAGCATCGGCTTCAAGAGCGCCGGGGCCTGTGCGATGGAAATGCTGATTAACGGGCTTCTGAAATCGGGGGCGGAAAAAGAACGCCTGCGCGCCAAGGTCTTTGGCGGGGCCGCGATCATCTCTGGTTTGAGCGATATCGGTCTTCGCAACTGCGCCTTTGCGCGCGATTTCCTGTTGACCGAGGGTATTCCGACAGACGCCGAAAGCCTTGGGGGATCGCAGGCGCGCCAGATCCGCTTCTGGCCCTATACCGGAAAAGTGCGCCAAAGGTTCGTGCCAGCCGTTGAAGCGCCGCCCACGGTTGTTCCTCCCGCTCCGGCCGGCAATGACATGGAACTGTTCTAACGATCTTTCCTTGGGCAGCTTGAACTAGTCCGGGGCGAACTGACGGTGGGACTTTCGGAACGCTAGAAGAAACTCGGCGTCCCATTTTCAACTATGCCCGGCTCCTCGCCGCCGACGCCGGGAACGATGCGCATAGCCAAACTGTCCAAACCGATCGCCTTTGAAAGCGGTCCTGGGTCGATGGGGGTGTTCGGGGCCGAAGCCTTCAACTCGCCGAGCGCACGGGCCAAACCGTCAAGCGTTTGCGTCAAGCGGTCCAGATCCTGGATTGCCTCGGTTGTGGCCGGTGTCATTGGAACATGTGGCCAAAGATCGGCCGAATGTGCCTGAAAGGCATCCAAGGCGCGTGCGGCAGCCTCACATTCCTTTTCAAGTGCCTCGAGAACGCCACTGAGGGCATATTCTTTGCCGCGAGCCAAGCCCGGCGCCTTCGCTTTCAATGTCACAACCGCCCAACCATGGCTTCGATGGCGGACTTCAGATCGGCGGCTTCGAAAGGCTTCTTGAGGTAGTTGTTCATGCCCAGCTTGCGACCGTGTTCAATGATCGCACGATCCGCGCGGCCAGTGATCAGCAGGAAGCCAACGCCCTTTGTCTTGGGCCCCTGACGGAGCGCGTGCAAAAGCGCCAGCCCGTCCATGCCCGGCATGTTGTAGTCGGACACGACGATATGGACAGGTGACGCCTTGATGCTTTTAAGCGCACCCTGTCCGTCGGACGCCGTCGTGATGTTTCGAATGCCAATGGTTTCAAGGGCCTGAGTGATCAGGCCGCGGCTGGTCGACATGTCATCGACCACGAGAATACGAAGCTGGTCCCGAAGTGCCATGTTACGTCCTTTCTGGTTGGCTTAGGCGCTCCGCGGATGCGGAACTGCGCTGATATGAGGTCACCCCGCGCGTCTCGAACAAAGGTGCGGCAATGGATTGGATGCGTTCCGAATGGCCCAGGAAGAACCACGCATCTTTCGGCATGACCTTGGCGAACCTCGGCCAAAGCGTCATCTGGGTCTCTTCGCTGAAATAGATGACCACGTTTCGGCAGAACACGACGTCGAACTGCGCGGACATCGGCCAGGGTTCGATGAGGTTGAGCTGACGGAATGTGACGATGCTACGAAGCCCGTCATTCGCGGTCCAGGACGCGTGGCCCTTGGCAGACGCCTCTTTGAAATGCTTGTCGCGCAAGTCTTTCGGAACACCGCTCATCTGCCGTTCGTCATAGGTTCCGGTCTTGGCCTGTGCGAGGATGGCGCGATCGATATCCGTGGCCAGAATGCGAAAATCGAGGCGCGCGGCATCCCGAATGACTTCAAGAACACACATCGCAATCGAATAGGGTTCCTGACCGCTTGAGCATCCGGCCGACCAAAGCCGAATCCGCCCTCCTGCGCGCGCGCGTTCCGCGAGCCCGGGCAGGATCTTCTCGCGCAGAGTTTCGAAGTGATGGTTCTCTCGAAAAAAGCTCGACACGTTTGTCGTGAGGGCCGAGATCATGTTGGCGCGTTCTTCCACGCCGTCGCGACCCTCGACATAGGAAAGGTAGCTTGCAAAATCAGTCATGCCCGTCGCCGCAAGTCGGCGGGACAGTCGCGATTGCACCATGGCCTGCTTGGCGGTCGGAATCGTCAGGCCCGCCTCGCGTTCTGCGATCAGTGATACGCGTGCAAAACCTGCAGTATCAAGGACTTGTGCTCTATCTTGGGACGGCGTCGCGCGCGGGCTCGACATGGTCAGGCCGCAACGTCATGGGTGTCGGGAACGACCGCGGCAAGATCGAGGATTCGGATCATTCGGCCATCGAGAATCGTCAACGCACTGACGAACGCATGGCTGCGATCGGCGGCCATGTCCGGGGGCGGTTGAAGATCCGTGCTGGCGAAAGACAGGATGTCGGACACCGCATCCACGCGCAAACCGATGCTGCGCCCGTCGACATCGATGACGATGATCACATTGCGTTCCGTCGGTTCGGTGACATCGAGGCCAAGGCGCAAGGCGAGATCGATGACCGGCAGAACCGCCCCGCGCAGGTTGATCACACCGCGCACGTAATGTGGCGCATGCGGCAGCGACGTGGCGCGCGTCCACCCGCGGATTTCACGCACGGACATGATGTCTACCGAATATTCGCTCTCGCCAACCCGGAAGGACAAAAGCTCCAGTTCGCCATTTTCCGTGGTCGGGTCTTTGGGGGCGTCACTTGATGTCATGGGTGAACCTCTGCGGTTTCAGGCTCTGCCGACGGGGCGGTTTCGGTGCGACTTCGGCCGCTGGCATTGGTCAGAAGGTCAATAGGGTCGAGGATGAGGGCGATCTGTCCGTCGCCCAAAATCGTCGCAGCAGCGACGCCTGGCACATGCCCGTAACTGTCCTGAAGGCCCTTGATGACAACTTGTCGCTGGTCTTCGATCGCATCGACGACCATCGCGGCGCGGTCCCCGTTTTCCTGTGAAATCAGCAGGACGATCGCGCCCTCATAGCTTTCTCGCGGGGCGATGTAGCCAAGCTCGGTTCCCAGATCGATCAGGGGGACAAAGCTGTCGCGGACCGGTACAACCTGCGTGTTGGGGCCAAGCGTGCGGCTGTCGCCCGCACGCAGCGACAGCGTCTCCGATATCGCGCTAAGCGGGACGACGAGCGTTTCGGTTCCGACGCGCACGACCATCCCGTCTAGTACGGCAAGCGTGAGGGGGAGCGAGATCGAAAATGTCGTTCCCTTGCCGGGATCAGAGACGATCGTGATGCGACCGCCGAGTGAGGAGATCGCGTTCTTCACGACATCCATGCCGACGCCGCGCCCGGAAAGGTTGGAAATCTCGCTCGCCGTTGAGAAGCCCGGCATGAACAACAGGTTGTCTATATCGCTATCGGACATGGTCTGATCAGGTGGGATCAGGCCCTTTTCCTCGGCGATGCTCTTGACCTTGGGTCGATTGATCCCACCGCCGTCGTCGCTGACTTCGATCACGACGCGTCCGGACCTGTGCGACGCGGTCAGGTTCACGCGTCCCTCCGCCGGCTTTCCGGCCTCAAGACGCTTTTCGGTCGATTCCAGCCCATGGTCGACGGCGTTCCGGATCATGTGAGTGAGCGGATCGGCCAGACGTTCAATCACCGTCTTGTCGATTTCGGTGGATTCGCCTTCGGTGCGCAGTCTCACGGTCTTTCCGACATCGGAAGCGGATTCGCGGACGATCCGTGCCATCCGCTGGAACAGCGATTTCACGGGTTGCGCGCGGATCATCATCACGCTGTCCTGAATGTCGCGGGTCAGTTGCTGAAACTCATCGAGACCGGCGGCGATCTGGCTGTTTCCGGACAGCCCGCTTAGGGCGACCGATTGCGACAGCATCGACTGGTTGATCACCAATTCCCCAACAAGATTGACCAGTCGATCGATCCGTTCCAGGTCGACACGTACCGTGGGTTTCGGCGCGGTACTGTTGCCACCGGATTTGCCGGACTCGGTCGTGGCAGAAGCTGGTTTTGAGGGCGGCGCCGGTTCGGTCGTTTCCGCCTCGGGTGCGGGTGGGTCCGGTTCAGCGGGATCGACCGGGGCGGTGTCAAGCGGCGGCAGCGCATCTTCTGCCGAAGGTGGGTCCAGGTCGGGCAGGGTGGGGGCGAGGACATCGGTCCCCGTTTGCGGCATGGGTTCGATCGACAATTTGCAAAGCCCGTCGACGAAATCGAACACTTCGCGGATCATGTCTTCGCCGACATCGCTCTCAAGCTCGATGTTCCACGTCAGAAGGTTCTGGGCCTGATCGTATTTGTCGATAAGAGGCACGTCCCCGACCACGCAGGTGATCTGGGCCTGTCCGAAATCGCGCAAGGCTCGCAACAGGAAAAGCGGTTCGTTCCCGCTGGTATAGAGGTCGTGTTGGGGGGAAAAGCGGATGTGATAACGGGGCGTCGCGGGCGGCCCAACCTCTGCCAGATCGGCCATATCGTCCAATCCGGGCAGATCGAGGGACAGCGCCATCGGCGTGAACTCGGCCGGGTCGACTTCTTCGTCCTCGGGCTCAAGGTCCACCGCCTCGCCCAGTTGTTTGAGCACCGGGGCAAGCTGGTCTTCGGAAAGCTCAGTATCGTCGCGGGCCGCGCGGACGAGGTCCAGCAAGAGGTCGCCGCACTGAAAGAACAGTGCCAGCAAATTGTCATCCGCCGTTATCCGTCCGGCGCGCAATTCATCCATCACCGTCTCGAAGGAATGGGCGAACATCACCAGCTGATCGAGGCCGAAGGCGCCCGCGCCGCCCTTGATCGAATGCACGGCGCGAAAGACGATGTTGACGGTTTCGGTATCTGTCGCGCCGTCCTGCATCGCCTGCAGGCCGTCCTGCAGCGATTCCAGAAGTTCCTCGCATTCCACGAAGAACGACGCGCGTATTTCCTGCATCGCATCCGACATCGGCGTCAGCCCGCAACCATGTGAAGGGCGCGCACCAGCTTTTCGGGATCGAACGGTTTGACGATCCAGCCTGTTGCGCCAGCCTCTCGGGCGCGGGTCTTCAGGTCTGCCGAGCTTTCCGTCGTCAGAACCAGAATCGGCACGTTTCGATACCCCTCCTGCGCGCGCACCGCGTTGATGAAACCGAATCCATCCATCCGGGGCATGTTGATATCCGTGATAATGGCGTCGGGCGTTATTCCGGACAGAACCTCAAGCCCGTGCTCGCCATCTTCGGCCAGATGCGTGGTCATCCCCGCATCGGCCAGGGTGAGACGCAGCATGTCACGCATCGTGCGACTGTCATCGACGGCAAGGATCTCAAGGCTCATGGGGGTCTCCACCACCAATGGACTGAGGCGCGACCCCCATGATTGCGAGATTTTCGGCGGCAACCTCGGACAGATTGGTGAGCGAGAGTTGCTGTCCGTCCGCAGCCCAGGTGTGTGTTGCGACCATCAGCGTCTGGACCGCATGGGCGCCAAGGTGGGTCACGGCCCCCGCATCAAGGTTCAGGTCTTGCCCGCGCTGTTCGCGCAGGGCATCGGCAAGGGTCTCAGAGGCCGACAGATCAAGTTTGGGCGCAAGCGTAAGCTGCGCCACTTGCCCCTGATTGTCCCCGCCGTCATTCACGTCACCCATTGAACATCCTTCTCGACCAACCGGTTCGGGCCGAGGTTTAGGGCGACGCGGGTTAATTCGGCGTTACAGGATGCGGGAAATCAGGCTTAACGCGTGCCCTGCGCCTCGGCGGTTAGGCGGGCGAGATGCGCGGCCGAGCCGGTGAGGGCGGCATAGTCGTCTTCGATGACATGGACCGGAAAGTTCGACATGAACCCGGCGAAACGCCCCTTGTCGCGGAACGCGTCCGAAAAACCATAGGTTGCCAGATGGGGGGCAAAGGCGCGGGCCACGCCGCCGGCAAGAAAGATCCCGCCGAAGGGCAGGTGGACCAGCGCCTGATTGCCCGCAACGGTTCCCAGCATTCGAACGAAGACCCGTGCCGCCTCAACGGCGCGCCCTTCGCCGGCATCGCGGGCGGCCATGATCTCGGCGGCCGTGGCCTCGCGCGGGTCGCCCGCCTCGTGGCCAAGCCAGGCATAGAGACGCTCAAGCCCGCGGCCGGACAGCACATCTTCAACCGCCGGAAACCCGTGCGCGGTTTCAACGAACTTGCACAGGCGCAACTCGGCTTCGGTGCGGATCGGCAGATTGGCATGCCCGGATTCCGACGGGGCAACGTTGCGGGCGGTCCCGCTGTAATGCACGGGCGCCACGTTGAAACCCGTACCGATGCCGATGACAAGCTGTGTCGCATCGTCGGGCGCGGCGGCGCCCGCCACCACTTCGCGCAGGTTTTCCGGCGCGATCCGCCCCAATGCGTGACCCTGCGCCTGAAGATCGTTCAACACCGCGACCGTTTCCGCCTGCGTGGCGCGCGCCAGCGTCGCCTCGTCGATGGTCCAGTCAAGGTTGGTCAGCGTTCCGCGCCCGTCGCGGACCGGCCCGGCAATAGCGACCGACGCGGCGCGGCAATCAACGCCGTCCTCGGCCTCGACATAGGCGCGCAGAACCGTCTCAAGCCCCGCATAGTCCGCATTGCGGAACCGCCGGATCGTTTCGGGCAGAAGACGCGGCCCTTCGGCCAGCGCCACGCGCGTATTGGTGCCGCCGATATCGGCGACCAGCGAATAGACGTCTGCGGGGCGGGCGGCGCACATGGGGGAACCTAGCGGGTGAGGGCGGCTTTGAGCGCGTGATAAGATGCTTTCGGGGTGCGCTGCAAGCTGTCGAAATCGACGTGGACAACGCCGAAGCGCTTTTCATAGCCAAGCGCCCATTCGTAATTGTCCAGAAGCGACCAGATGAAATAGCCCTCGACCGGAACGCCATCGGCCAGCGCCGATTGCACCGCGGCCAGATGCGCGTTCAGATAATCGATGCGGTGCGGGTCGGGCACGGCGCCGTCGATCACGGTATCCGGCGCGGCCATTCCGTTTTCGGTGACGTAAATGGGAAGTCCCTTGCTGTACTCGGCATGCGTGCGCTTGAGGAAGAATTCCAGACCCTCGGGGTAAATCTCCCACTCCATCGCGGTTTTGGGAAGCGGGCCGGGAACCTCATGGTGGCTGGGCCATGGACCCTTGTCTGGCGCAATGAGTTTGCGGGTATAGTAATTGATCCCGCACCAGTCGATCGGTGCGCCGATCACGTCGAAATCCTCGTCCCAGCGCGCGGGCATATGTGGGCCCAAACCTTCGAGAACCTCGTCGGGATATGTCTTGTGAAAGACGCCGGACAGGAAGAACCGGTTGTAATAGCCGTCATAAAGCTTCGCGGCAGACGCGGCCTCGGGACTGTCATCGGCGGGGGCGGCATATTCCATGTTGAAGACACCGCCCAGATTGCCCATGCCAAGCCCCCGCATCGTGCTGATCGCGGTGCCGTGGGCCAAGAGCACGTGGTGCATCGCGCGCGCTGTGGCGCGGATATCACGCAGGCCCGGGGCGTGGTGGCCCAGAAAATGGCTAAGCCAGCCGACGCACCAGGGCTCGTTGATCGGGGCGGCCGACCAGACGCGGTCGCCGATGCGGCGCATTATGACATCGGTATAGTCGCCGAACCATCCGGCGATATCCCGGTTGCGCCAGCCCCCCAGATCGGCCAGCGCCGATGGCAGTTCCCAGTGATACAGAGTGGCCGCCGGTTTCAACCCGCGCTCCAGCAGCCCATCGACAAGGCGATCATAGAAATCGAGCCCCTCGGCATTGGGCGTGCCGCGCCCGTCGGGCAGCACCCGCGCCCAGCTTGTCGAGAAGCGGTAAACATCAAGATTGGCGTCCGCGATCAGGTCGAAATCCTCGGTCCAGCGGTGATAGTGGTCACAGGCGCGCGCGCCGTGTTCCGCACGCACGACATTGCCGGGGGTGGCGGCGAAGTCGTCCCAATGGGTCCGGCCGGCGCCGCCGAAGCCATGGCCTTCGATCTGATAGCTCGACGTGGCACAGCCGAACTGGAAACCGTCGGGAAAATCCTTGCGGGTGTAGATCATCTTCATCCCTTCATCGTGCGCGCGGCCTGCGGCCTCGGTCCGGTCGAGCCACCCAGAACAAGGTCGACCTCCATCAATTCATGCCGGGGCGGCGCGTCGGGTTTGGCGATCTGGTCGATCAGGATCTGCGCCGCGCGCTGCCCGGCTTCGCGAACCGAGGATTTGAGCGCCGTGAACAGCGGCTCGTCCCGGCCGTTGTTGAAATACGACAGGTCGTCATCGTGGGTGATGACAGAGACATCGCGCCCCAGCAGCACACCGCGGTCGGCCAAGGCCCGGCGCACGCCAATCGCCAGGATCATCGATGAGGTGATAATCGCCGTGGGTGGGGCAGGGTGATCCATAAGGGCCTGCGCAAAGGTAAAACCATTCGCCTCTGTCATCTCGTCGGAATGCATCAGCGAGGCGTCCACGGGAATACCGCGCGCGGCAAGGCCCGCCAGATAGCCATCGCGCCGGCGCAGCGCGAAATCGAAGTGCTCACGTCCGTTGACAAGGCCGATCCGGTCGTGACCGAGATCGATCAGAAACTCGGTCGCGCGCTGGAACGCCCTGCGGTTGTTCACGTCCAGCCAGCTATAGGCTGCATCGACCTGGCTGGCACGGCCATGAACGACGAAGGGAAGCCCAAGTTCGCGTAGCATGTCGATGCGTGGATCGTCGGCGCGCGGTGCGTGCACGACAATCCCATCGACGCGGCCCTTGGCGGCGAGCCCGCGATAGGTCTCGGCTTCTTCCGCATCGCTGACGACCGACAGCGCGATGTCATAACCATGGCGTGAATA
>JABDPT010000006.1 GCA_013042605.1 Paracoccaceae bacterium | reverse complement strand
CGCGGCGTTCAGGTCTATTATGCCGACAACCACGCGATCAAGGATGTGGACGTCGACATCGAAGACAAAACCGTGACGGCGTTCATCGGTCCGTCGGGCTGTGGCAAGTCGACCTTTCTGCGCTGTCTCAACCGGATGAACGACACCATCGACATAGCAAGGGTCAGCGGCGAAATCCTTCTGGACGGCGAAGACATCTATGACCCAAAGGTCGACCCGGTGCAGCTGCGCGCCAAGGTGGGCATGGTGTTTCAGAAACCCAACCCGTTCCCCAAATCAATCTATGACAATGTCGCCTATGGACCCAAGATCCACGGGCTGGCCGGTACCAAGACCGAACTGGACGACATCGTGGAACGCGCGCTGCGCCGAGGCGCGATCTGGGATGAGGTGAAGGACCGGCTAACTGAGCCCGGAACCGGCCTTTCAGGTGGTCAGCAACAGCGGCTGTGCATCGCCCGTGCCGTCGCCACCGAACCCGAAGTGTTGCTGATGGACGAACCCTGCTCGGCGCTCGACCCCATCGCCACCGCGCAGGTCGAGGAACTGATCGACGAGCTGAAACAGAACTACTCGGTCGTCATCGTCACGCACTCGATGCAACAGGCCGCGCGGGTCAGCCAGAAAACGGCGTTCTTTCATCTCGGGCATCTTGTCGAATATGGCGAGACTGGCCAGATCTTTACCAACCCCCAGGATTCGCGAACAGAATCCTATATTACCGGACGGATCGGATAATCTGACATGAACGAAACCCATCATATTCAATCGGTTTTCGATCGCGATCTTGAAGCCATTCAGGCGATGATCATGAAAATGGGCGGGCTTGTCGAAGCCGCCATCGTCGATGCCGCCAAATCGCTGGAAACCCGCGACGAAGAGCTGGCGCTGAAGGTGTGTGAGCGCGACAAGGCGATCGATGCGCTGGAAGAGCAGGTGAACGAGGAAGCGTCGCGGGTCATCGCCCTGCGCGCGCCGACCGCGTCGGACCTGCGCACCGTGCTGACGGTGATGAAGATATCCGGCAATCTCGAACGTTGCGGCGACTATGCCAAGAACCTTGCCAAGCGCACCTCCGTGCTGGTCAAGATGCAGCCGCCCGAAGGCGCCACCACGTCGCTGCGCCGCATGGCGCGCGAGGTCGAGGCGATGATGAAGGACGTTCTTGACGCCTATATCCGCCGCGACGTCGAACTGGCCGAAGAGGTGCGCCGGCGCGATCAGGACGTTGACCAGATGTATAACGCGCTTTTCCGCGAATTCCTGACCTTTATGATGGAAGACCCGCGCAATATTACCGCCTGCATGCACCTGCATTTCATCGCTAAGAACTTAGAGCGTATGGGCGATCATGTGACGTCGATCGCCGATCAGGTGATCTATCTCGTGACGGGCGAGATGCCGGACGAAAGTCGCCCGAAAAGCGACCGCACGGCCTATGCCGGGTCCGAGAAGGATGAAGGCTGATGTCAGCGCAACGGCCATACGTTCTGGTCGTCGAAGACGAACCCGCGCAACGCGAGGTTTTGGCCTATAACCTCGAAGCCGAAGGGTTCGACGTCGGCCGCGCCGAAAGCGGGGACGAGGCGCTGTTGCTTCTGGAAGAGGCGTCGCCGGATGTGATCGTGCTCGACTGGATGCTGCCCGGAGTGTCGGGCATCGAGGTTTGCCGACAGGTCAAATCACGGACAGATACGCGTAGCATTCCCGTCATCATGCTTTCGGCCCGGTCAGAAGAGGTTGACCGTGTGCGCGGTCTGGAAACCGGGGCCGATGACTATGTCATCAAACCCTATTCGGTGATCGAGTTGATGGCCCGTGTGCGCAGTCAGTTGCGCCGCACCCGACCCGCCACGGTGGGTGAACGTCTTGAATATGAAGACATCATCCTGGATGCCGAGACCCATCGCGTTACCCGTCAGGACAAGCTTCTGAAACTTGGGCCGACGGAATTTCGCCTGCTGAGCACCTTCATGGAAAAGCCGGGCCGGGTCTGGAGCCGCGAGCAGTTGCTCGACCGGGTCTGGGGCCGCGACATTTATGTCGATACCCGCACGGTCGACGTGCATATCGGGCGGTTGCGCAAGGCGCTGTGCCAGCACGGCGGCGATGACCCCCTGCGCACCGTGCGCGGCGCGGGCTATGCGCTTGGCTGATCCCGCCTAGCGGGTCGGGACCGGTACGTCGCCACGATAGTCGTAGAAGCCGCGTTCCGTCTTGCGCCCCAGCCATCCGGCTTCGACGTATTTCGTCAAAAGTGGGCAGGGGCGGTATTTCGTATCCGCCAGCCCGTCATGCAGCACGTTCATGATCGCAAGGCAGGTATCGAGCCCGATGAAATCGGCCAGTTCGAGCGGTCCCATCGGGTGGTTCGTGCCCAGCTTCATCGCGCTGTCGATGGACGAGACCGAGCCCACGCCTTCATAAAGCGTATAGACCGCTTCATTGATCATCGGCATCAGAATGCGGTTCACGATAAAGGCCGGAAAGTCTTCGGCGCTGGCGGCGGTTTTTCCCAGCTTTTCCACCACTTCCCGCAGCGACTGATAGGTCGCGTCATCGGTCGCGATCCCCCGGATCAGCTCGACCAGCTGCATCACCGGCACCGGGTTCATGAAGTGAAACCCCATGAATTTCTCGGGCCGGTCGGTGCGCGACGCAAGGCGCGTGATCGAAATCGAGGATGTGTTCGATGTCAGGATCGTATCGGGTTTGAGGTGCGGAACGAGGTCTTCGAAAATCGCCTGTTTGACGGTCTCGCGTTCGGTCGCGGCCTCGATCACAAGGTCGGTCTGGCCAAGGTCCCTCAACGCCAGCGTCGTCTTGATGCGCGCCAGCGCCGCGTCGCGGTCTTCTTCGGACAGTTTTCCGCGCGA
This sequence comes from Paracoccaceae bacterium, assembly GCA_013042605.1. Taxonomy (GTDB): domain Bacteria; phylum Pseudomonadota; class Alphaproteobacteria; order Rhodobacterales; family Rhodobacteraceae; genus JABDPT01. The sequence goes on along the minus strand of JABDPT010000006.1, from coordinate 9,544 downwards.
CACCTGGCGCGCCATGTTCGCGCCGATGATTTCCTGCGCCTTTTCAAGGCTTCCCGCGCTGATGTCGGTCATCAGAACGTCATACCCGGCGGCGGCAAACACATGGGCGATCCCGTTGCCCATCTGACCGGCGCCGACGATTCCGACGCTTTGAATGCTCATGTCCTGCCCCTTGCGTTCGTTCCCGCGGACTTTATGCGGCAGCGCGGCAGAGGTGCAAGGGAGATTGATGTCGCGGCCCGTCAAATGGCCGCGTCCTCCCCCGTTAGCCATTTGGCAAGAACGCTGCCCGATACTGGCGTCGGTGAAGGGAAATAGTGAGGGGGCCGATGGCCTATGCACGCATGTCTGACGGCTCGCTGGATTATCAGCCATGCCGGTACGGGTCGTCAAAGCTCGTCTTTCGCGGTCCGGTGGTCGACATCAATCGGGATTATGTCGCCTTTCTTGGTGGCTCGGAAACCTATGGCAAATTCATCGAACGTCCGTTTCCGGATATCGTGGGCGCGCGGCTTGGCTTGCCCGCGCTGAACCTCGGCTGCGTGAGTGCGGGGGTCGATGTGTATCATGAAGATCCCACAGTGCTTGAACTGGCGCGACTGGCCAAGCTGCGGGTCGTGCAGGTGGCAGGCGCGCAAAACCTGTCGAACAGAATGTACACGGTGCATCCCCGCCGGAATGATCGCTTTGTCAAAGCCTCGCGTCTGCTTACCGTGCTCTACCCGGAGATCGACTTTACCGAAATTCACTTCACCGGCCATCTGATCACGGCACTGCGCGCCACATCGACCGAGCGGTTCGAGCTGGTGGTGGAAGAGTTGACGAGTGCGCGGCAGGCGCGGATGACCAAGTTCCTCAAGCGGATTGGGGGACCGACTGTTCTATTGTTCCTGTCGCCAAGGGGGGCGGATGAAACGGCCATGCTCCTTCAGACCGAGCCCCGCCTGATCGACGCGGAGTTGCTCAAATCAATGGAGTCCTACGCCACCGCCATCGTGCACGCCAGCACCCCGCCAAGCGGTGAGAAAGCAGAGGCGTCAGGTATGATCTTTTCCGAGCTCGAAGCCGCGGCCGCCGCCAGTCTTCCCGCCCCGGATGTGCATGCGCAGATCGCCGAAGCAATTATATCGGCATTGAAAAAATCATGAAGGCCCGACGTTTACCGCCGGGCCTTCATGCTGTTTCACAGATATTTTGTGCCGGATCAAAGCTTGCCAATCAGCTCCGGCACCGCATCGAACAGGTCGGCCACAAGCCCGTAATCGGCGACTTGGAAAATCGGCGCTTCCTCATCCTTGTTGATGGCGACAATGACCTTGCTGTCCTTCATGCCGGCAAGGTGCTGGATCGCACCCGAAATGCCGACGGCGATATAAAGATCGGGGGCCACGACCTTGCCGGTCTGTCCGACCTGCCAGTCGTTGGGGGCATAGCCAGAATCGACCGCCGCGCGCGATGCGCCCACAGCCGCGCCCAGCTTGTCGGCCAGCTGTTCGATGATGGCGAACTGTTCTTCCGACCCGACACCGCGCCCGCCGGACACGACGATGCCCGCGCTGGTCAGTTCGGGGCGGTCGCTTTCGGCCACCTTGTCCTCGACCCATTCGCTGAGCCCCGGGTTATCCGACGCACTAATGGTTTCAACCGGGGCGCTGTTGCCCGAGCCCGCCGCGTCAAAGCTTGACACACGCACCGACACGACCTTCTTCGCATCCGCCGATTGCACGGTCTGGATCGCGTTGCCCGCATAAATCGGACGCTCGAACGTGGTGGCATCGACGACGCCCGACACATCCGAGATCACCATCACGTCCAGTAACGCGGCCACGCGCGGCAGGATGTTCTTGGCATCCGTCGTCGCCGGGGCAACGATATGGTCATAGTCACCGGCCAGCGACACAATCAGCGCAGCCGTCGGTTCGGCAAGACGATGGCCAAGCGATGGGTCTTCGGCGACAAGCACCTTGGCCACACCGTCGATGGTCGCGGCGGTGGCGCCCGCTGCCGACGCAGACGCACCGGCACACAGCACCGTCACATCACCAAGCGTTTGCGTGGCCGCAACGGTCTTGGCGGTCGCATCAAGCGCAAGCTCGCCATCGGTCACTTCTGCAAGAAGAAGAACAGCCATCAGATTACCCCCGCATCGTCTTTGAGTTTGGCCAGAAGTTCATCGACCGAACCCACCATCTCGCCCGCTTTCCGGGTCGACGGCTCTTCGGTTTTCAGAACTGCCAGACGCGGCGTGACATCGACGCCGTAATCGGCGGGCGTTTTTTCATCGAGCGGCTTTTTCTTGGCCTTCATGATATTGGGCAGCGAGGCATAGCGCGGCTCGTTCAGGCGAAGATCAACCGTCACGATGGCCGGCATGGCCACTTTCACGGTCTGAAGCCCGCCGTCCACCTCGCGGGTGACAAGTGCGCTGTCGCCCCCGATCTCGATCTTCGAAGCGAAGGTGCCCTGCGCCCAGCCCAGAAGCGCCGCCGTCATCTGGCCGGTGGCGTTCATGTCGTTGTCGATGGCCTGTTTGCCCATCAGGACAAGGCCCGGGGCCTCTTCGTCGATGATCGCCTTGATGATTTTGGCGACGGCCAGCGGCTCGATGTCGGTGTGCACGTCATCGGTGGCCACGACGAGGATCGCGCGGTCGGCCCCCATGGCAAGCGCCGTGCGCAGGGTTTCCTGCGCCTGCTTCACACCAATGGAAACCGCAACCACCTCTTCGGCCTTGCCGGCTTCCCGAAGGCGGATCGCCTCTTCCACGGCGATCTCGTCGAACGGGTTCATCGACATTTTCACATTCGCAAGATCGACACCCGATCCGTCCGCCTTGACGCGAACTTTCACGTTGTAGTCGATCACGCGTTTGACAGGCACAAGCACCTTCATTGCGCATCTCTCCAATCTGCGACGGCCGGGGTTGGCCGCAAAATTCTTTGGACGGTGTTACCGCGCCTTATCAAAGGAAAACAGTGCAAAATCGACGCGGAATCGCCCTGCGACGCCGCGTTAGGTGCCTGTGTGTCGTAAAGGTCAGGCGTGGCCAGAGAGTTCGACGACAAGGGCGGCATAGCAAACCGCCGTCCCGGCCAGAACGAAGACATGCCAGATCGTGTTGTGAAAGGGCAGACGCTCCCAAAGAAGGAAGGCCACGCCCGCCGTGTAAAGACACCCACCGATCAGAAGAAGGATCGAACCGCCTGCGCTGAGATTGCTGACCAGCGGCCCGCCCCAGAACACGCCCGCCCAGCCAAGGGCGAGATAAAGCACGATTGCGATCAGTCGAAACCGCGCCGGGGCGAACAGGATAAGAGAGGCCCCGCCAATGGCCACACTCCAGATCCCGGCAAGAAACCAGCCGGCATGCGTTCCGGCCAGCGCGACGAAGGGCGTATAGGTGCCTGCAATCTTCATGTAGATCGCGGATTGGTCGATCCGGCGCAGGCGGTCTTTCAGCCCCGGCCGGTTGACCATGTTGTAAAGCGCCGAACAGGTCAGCATCAGCACAAGGCAGACGACATAGACGGTGGTGGCGGTAACGACCGACCAGCTTCCGAACCAGATCGCGGCAAGGGTGATCAGGATCGGCCCGCCGATCAGGGCGGCGGTGATGCCCGATATGTGGATGATCGCGTCCGAAAGATCTTCGGCGCGGGAATAGACGCGGGAATAAGCGGCTGGGATGCGGGTACTCATGATTGACACTCACCGGGTTAACCAAGGACGGACCCTAGTTTACTCCAGTAGGGGTGTGCGTCAAATCACACCCCGCATCACGTTGCGTCAAGCCTGCGGCATTACCGGTTCGCGCCGGGCACCCAAAGCACGTCCGCCGTGCCGTTTTCATTGGCGATGCGACCCGCGACAAAGAACCAGTCGGACAGGCGGTTGAGGTATTTCACCGCTGCCGGGTTCACCGATTCCATCGTGGCAAGTTCCACCGTCAGACGCTCGGCCCGGCGCGAGACCGTGCGGCAAAGATGCAGGTGGGCGGCCAATGCGGAGCCACCGGGCAGGATGAAGGACCGCAGCGGCTCAAGATGCGCGTTCATCGCGTCGATTTCTTTTTCAAGCCGGGTGACCTGCGCCTCTGTCATCCGCAGCGGCGGATATTCGGCTTCGGCATCCTTTTCCATGTCGGGGGTGCAAAGATCGGCCCCGAGATCGAAGAGGTCGTTCTGGATCATCGCCAGTTTGGCGTCGAGATCGCCGGTGGCGTGAAGTCGCGCCAGACCCAGCGTCGCGTTCGCTTCGTCCACCGTGCCATAGGCCGTCACGCGCATCGAATGCTTGGCCACGCGCGCCCCGTTCCCCAAGGCGGTTTCACCCGCGTCCCCGGTCTTGGTATAGATTTTATTCAGAACGACCAAAGGCTTACCCTCCGCTTTGGCGTGTGGCCACATAGATCAGGATCAACACAACCGCGCCCGCCTGTGCGGCAAGACGATAGCGCATGAGGCGGTTGGCGTGTTTCTTGTTGAACTCTCCACCCTTGGCGAAGCCGCCGATGCCCAGCATCAGAATGCCCAGAACTGCAAGTGCAGCAAGGATGACGACGGTCAGCAGAGGATCGTTCAGCATGGTATTCTCCCTTTGCCGAGGCGATGTAGCGGGCCGGGGCGGAAAAGCGAAGGCGTTTTTCTCCCGTCAGGCGCGCGAGATAATCCGATCAAGCGCCCGGGTCGACAGGATGCGCTTGAAAAGGCCCATCGCATAGGTCGGTTTGGTCACGTAATAGCGAGGTCGCGGGCGGGGGCTTTCAAGTGCGTGCAAAAGTTTTGCCGTCACCGCCGAGGGCGGCAACTCGAACGGGTCGGGCGTAGTCTTTTCCGAATAGAGCCGTTTGAGAAGCGTCCGGCGATACTGTTCGGCGCGCGGCGAAGCCTCGACATCGATCCACCTCTCGAAATGCGGGATCGAGTTCTTGCGGATATCCGACGTGATCGGGCCCGGTTCGATCAGGATCACTTCGATATCCGTATCCGCCATTTCCAGCCGCAGGCAGTCGGTCAGCCCCTCAAGCGCATGTTTGGACGCCACGTAGGCGCCGCGCCAATGCAAAGGAATGAAACCAAGCACCGAAGAACATTGAACGATACGCCCATGCCCCTGTGCGCGCATCACCGGGATGACCCGGCGCGTCAGATCGTGCCAGCCAAAAAAGTTCGCCTCGAAAATCTGGCGAAGCCCGTCGGTGGGCAGGTCTTCAACCGCGCCGGGCAGGCCATAGGCGCCGTTGTTGAAAAGGGCATCGAGTGTGCCGCCCGTCGCCGCCAAAACCTCGGCCAGCCCGGTGGCAAGGCTGTCGGGGTCTTCATAATCCAGACGCGGGCTTTCAAATCCTTCGGCGACCAGCCGTGCACAGTCTTCGGCCTTTCGGCACGAGGCAAAGACGCGCCATCCCCGGGCTTTCAGGTCATGGGCCACGCCATAGCCGATGCCCGAGGAACACCCGGTGATCAGAATGGATTTCTCTTTGGATGTCATCGCGATTAGGATTCCGGCACGTCAGAAGGGGGAATGTTGGATGTCGGTCTATTCTGCGCAGTGTCAATGCGGGGCCTTGCGCCTGAATGCAACGGTCGATCCGGACATGGTGGTCGTCTGCAGCTGCAAGTTCTGTCAGCGCCGCACCGGATCGCCCTTTGGTGCGGCGGGGTATTTCAGCCGGGACGCGATTTCGACCACCGGCGAATAACGCACTTGGTCACGCATCAGCGATGCGGGGCGCGATATCACCAACCATTTCTGTCCGACCTGTGGGTCGACCCTATGGTGGACGCTTGAGCTTAAGCCAGATCTGATCGGCGTGGCGGTTGGCACCGTCGATCAGCCTCTGCCGCGCCCAGTGCGCGCGGTCTGGGCCGAGGCGGCGCATGACTGGGTGGCCTATCCGGATGATTTCACTGTATTTCCCAAGGGGTCCACGGGCACTTAGTGCCGTACACGGAATGCGACCAGAAAAGCCCCCGAATTTTCGGTCAAAATACCATGGATTGTTGTTTCCCCCTCGCTTACAACGATATGCATGAGCGATAGCGACGACGATATCCTGCCCGAAAACACCGAACTGGCCGAGCCGCTGCGCCGCGCAATTGGCGAGCGGTATCTGACCTATGCGCTGTCCACGATCATGCACCGGGCATTGCCGGATGCGCGCGACGGCCTGAAGCCTGTGCACCGCCGCATCCTTTATGCGATGCGCGAATTGCGGCTGGCCTCGAACGGTGGTTTCCGCAAATCGGCGAAGATCTCGGGCGATGTGATGGGCAACTATCACCCCCATGGCGACAGCGCGATCTACGATGCGATGGCCCGGCTGGCGCAGGATTTCAACGTGCGGTATCCGCTGGTCGACGGGCAGGGGAACTTCGGTAATATCGACGGCGACAACCCGGCCGCCAGCCGCTACACCGAAGCGCGGATGACCAGTGCGGCCGAGGCGCTTCTTGAAGGGCTCGATGAAAACGCCGTCGATTTTCGCGACAATTATGACGGCACGCTGACCGAACCCGTGGTTCTGCCTGCGTCGTTCCCGAACCTTCTGGCCAACGGCTCCAGCGGGATCGCGGTGGGCATGGCCACCAATATTCCGCCGCATAACATTGCCGAGCTTTGCGATGCCTGCCTGCACCTGATCAAGACGCCAGATGCGCGCGACGATACGCTTTTGAACTTTGTGCCCGGCCCCGATTTTCCGACCGGCGGCATCATCGTCGAACCGCGCGACAACATCGCCCAGGCCTATCGCACCGGGCGCGGGGCCTTCCGGCTGCGTGCGCGCCACGAGATCGAGGATCTGGGGCGGGGGCAGTGGCAGATCGTCGTCACCGAAATCCCCTATCAGGTTCAAAAATCCAAGCTGATCGAAAAACTGGCCGAGGTCATTCAGACGAAAAAGGTGCCGATCCTCGCAGATGTTCGCGACGAAAGCGCCGATGACATCCGTATCGTTCTGGAGCCCCGCTCAAAGAACGTCGATCCAGAGATTCTGATGGGCATGCTCTTCCGCAATTCGGACCTTGAGGTGCGGTTTTCGCTCAACATGAACGTGCTGATCGACGGGCGTTCGCCAAAGGTCTGTTCGATGAAAGAGGTGCTGCGCGCCTTCCTCGATCATCGGCGCGATGTCTTGCAGCGACGCAGCCAGCACCGGCTCGACAAGATCGACCACCGTCTTGAGGTTCTCGAAGGTTTCATCACCGCCTTTCTGAACCTCGACCGGGTGATCGAGATCATTCGCTATGATGATGAGCCCAAGAAGGCGCTCATGCATCAGGATTGGTCGAACACGCCTCCGCGTGCGGAACGTGAGGCGGATTATGTCTCGCCGCTCGACAGCCCCCGCGCGGACCCCGAACTTGGCCTGACCGAGGTGCAGACCGAGGCCATTCTCAACATGCGGCTGCGCGCCTTGCGGCGGCTTGAAGAGTTGGAGTTGAAGAACGAATACGACGCGCTTCTGATCGAACGGGCAGAACTTGAGGATCTGTTGGCCGATGAGTCGCTGCAATGGGCGCGGATCGCCGAACAGATCAGGGAAACCAAGAAGGTGTTCGGCAAGGATCACCCCCTTGGCGCGCGCCGCACCCGATTTGCCGAGGCCGAAGCCTTCGAGGATGTGCCTCTTGAGGCGATGATCGAACGCGAGCCGATTACGGTTGTCTGTTCGGCCATGGGATGGATCCGGGGAATGAAAGGCCATATCGCCCTTGATCAGGAGTTGAAGTTCAAGGACGGCGATACGGGCCGGTTTGTCTTCCACGCCGAAACCACTGACAAGGTTCTGCTTTTCGGCTCCAATGGCCGCTTCTACACACTACCTGTATCGAACTTGCCCGGCGGGCGCGGCATGGGTGAACCGGTGCGCCTGATGGTCGATCTGCCGAATGAGGCCGACATCTTGGCCCTGTTCATCCATCGCCCCGGTCAGCGTGTCATCGTCGCCTCGACCGCCGGCGATGGGTTCGTGGTGCCGGAAGACGACATCGTGGCCCAGACCCGCAGCGGCAAACAGGTGCTGAACCTGCGCGAAGGGGTTGTGGCCAAGGTCTGTCGCCCGGTGTCGGGCGATCACGTGGCCGTGGTCAGTGAGAATCGCAAACTGCTGGCCTTCCCGCTGGATGAGTTGCCCGAGATGACGCGCGGCAAGGGCGTCCGGCTTCAGAAATACAAACAAGCGCGGGGTAAACAGGGGCTTCTCGAGCTTGATGGCGGCCTGTCGGACCTTACGACCTTCGCGCTTGCCGAGGGGCTAAGCTGGTCGATGCCCAATGGCGCCACAAGGCGCGAGGATATGACCGATTGGGTCGCGCGCCGCGCCGGAATGGGTAAAGCCCCGCCGCACGGTTTTCCACGCAATAACCGTTTTGGCTGACCCGGATGCTGGCGTCCGAGATCACCACTGACTTCGCAGGCAAACACGGCCCGCTTTTCATGCTGGCGCTGAAAACCAGCATGCTGACGGTGCTGACCCTGGGCATCTACCGGTTCTGGATGAAAACCCGGCTGCGGCGCTATTACTGGTCGTCGGTCCGGCCCGGTGGCGCGCCGCTGGAATATGTGGGCGAGCCCATCGAAAAGCTGCTTGGCTTCCTGATCGCAGTTGTGGTGATGGCCTTTTATCTGGGCATCGTGAACCTTGTCCTGATGTTCGTGAGTTTTTCGTTTTTCCAAAACAATACAGTGGCCTATGCGCTGTCCTTCATGGGCGTTGTGCCGATCTGGTTCTATGCGCTCTACCGTGCGCGCAGATATGTTCTGGCCCGCACCCGCTGGCGCGGCATCCGTTTTGCGCTGGAGCCGGGGGCCTGGGGCTATGCGGTAGCCGCGATCTGGCACTGGGCGCTGACGATCCTGAGCGCGGGGCTTCTTTGGCCGCGCATGACCTTCAAGCTTGAGAAATACCGTACCGACCGGACGTTTTATGGCGATCACCGCCTGACCCAGGGCGGGCGCTGGACAATGCTGTTCAGGGCGGCCATCCCGACACTTGTCAGCGCGCTACTCATCGCCGGCGGCATTGGCGGGGTCGTTCTCGATACAACCGATTACTCCCTGAGCAGCAGGGTCGATTATGACTTGTCGATCTTGTACTTCGTGGCCCTCGGCATCGGTTTGCTCGCGTTTCCCTTCACGCTGATCCACTACCGCGTCAAGGCGCTGCAACTTCTGACCCGGCACAAGACCGCCGGGGACCTTGGGCTGAACCTTGAACCCAGCACCGCGCGGGTCACCGCGATCGTGATGTTCGGCAATACCGTCGCCTTCCTCATCGTCTTCGGCGCCGTGTTCGTCTTCAGTGTTGTCATGGTTTTCGGCGCACGCGGCATGGATATCGAGCTTTTGGTCGCCACGGGCGATCTGCCCGCCTGGGTGCTGACCATTATCGCGCTGATCACCTATTTCTTCGTTTTCGTGCTCTGGGGCGTGCTGCGCCACATCTTCGTGACCCAGCCGCTTTGGCGCCATTATGCCGAGGTGCTGACGGTCACCTCCGCCCCGCATCTCGCCGGTGTTCAGCAACGTGACCGCGATGCCC
>JABDPT010000002.1 GCA_013042605.1 Paracoccaceae bacterium | reverse complement strand
CAGGTCCAGCGGCGGCCGGCCTGAAGGCGGGCGAGCCATAAAAGCTCCTCTTCATCAAGGCTTTGGGCGGCGGCGAGATCATCGAAACTGTCGCCAAGGCAAAGCACATGCCGCGCGCGCGTGCGGGTAAGGTCGGTTTCGATGCGCGCAAGCGTGTCGCGGGTTTCGTAGGGCGGCAGAAGCGTACCACTGCGCCGGGCGACGCGGTCGGATTTGCCGAGATGCAGATCAGAGATGCAAAGCAGATCGGCCTCGGGCCAGTGCAGCCCGCCGGACGGCAGGGGGGTGAGCGTGGCGCCCGCCAAAGAAATCGCTTGTGTGTTCATGCTTCGTTCATGCGCGATTTCTATGCTGGGCTGCAACCCCCGAATGTCGCGCAGGTTGCGGGTCTGGGAGCCTCCGGCGGGGATATTTGGAGCCAGAAGAAGGAGTTATGCGTCGGTTCCCAGCCCGGCACTTTCCATCACGCGGGCCACCTCTTCGGCCAGAAGGCGTTCATTGGCCTGGCCCTGAACCGGCACGCGCCCCGCCTCGAGAAACAGGGGCGCGGCGAGGGGGGTAACGCGGTCGAGTACAACGTGATCGATGCGCCCGGCGGTGCGGTCGAGCATTTCTTCGATGCGGCCGAAATCGACAAGGCCGCGCAGCGCCTCTTCCCGGGTGACCTGAAGCATCAGATGATCGGGGTCGTATTTGACCAGCGTGTCATAGAGGATGTCAGAGGAAAACGTCGCCTGCCGCCCGGATTTGCGGTTGCCCATGGTATTGCGCTCGATCAGCCCGGCGATCGTGGCAGAGGTGCGGAAGGTGCGCTTCATCACGGTGTTGCCCTTGAGCCAGGTTTCGAACCCGGCGCGTAGGGTGGCGGGGTCGAAAAGTGGTGCGGGATCGGTCACGCGGTCAAGGCCCCAGATGAGCACGGCATAATCGGTTGAGACGAAGCCCATGGGGGCAAGCCCCATCTCTTCCATCCGGGAGGTGATGAGAAGGCCGAGGGTCTGCATCGCGTTGCGCCCGGCAAAGCCGTAGATGCAGGTGTGTTCGCGCCCGTCATGGGGGAAGCTTTCGACGAGGATGCGGCCCGCTTCGGGCAGTTTCGATCGTTCGCGTTGCAAGGCCAGCCAGTCGGCGGTGTGGGTGGGCAGATCGGGCCAGCTGTCCTGTTGAAACATCGCGAGGATGCGTTGACTGAGCTGGGTCGAGGTCGCGAACTTGGTACCCATGAAGGTGGCGATCTTGGGCGGCTTGTCGGCGCAGCGCGTCACCTCGACCGTCATTTCGCGCAAGCTTTCATAGCGTACGACCTGCCCGCCGATCAGGAAAGTATCACCGGGGGTGAGCGTCGCGGCAAAGCTTTCTTCCACTTCGCCCAAGGGCCGCCCGCCCCGGCGGTTTTTCATGCGGACCTTGAGGGTGTCGGTATCCTGAATGGTGCCGATATTCATGCGGATGCGCGCCGCGGCGCGGGGATCGCGCAAGGCCCACGTGCCATCGGCGCGCTGTTGCAGGCGCTGCCATCGGTCATAGGACCGCAAGGCATAGCCGCCGGTGGCCACGAAATCGAGGCAGGCGTCGAATTGCGGTCGGGTCAGGGCGGCATAGGCGCCGGCGGTTGTCACCTCGGCAAAAAGCGCGTCAGCGGAGAAGGGGCCGGCGCAGGCGGCGATCAGGATATGCTGGCACAGAACGTCGCGGGGGCCGGGGCCGCGGGGATCACCGTCAAGATCATGGGCCTTGGCGGCCTGAAGGGCGGCGACGCATTCGACGACTTCGAACCAGTTGGCCGGGACGAGAAGTGCCTTTGACGGGGCGTTATAGCGGTGGTTGGCGCGGCCGATACGCTGAACAAGGCGTTTGACGTTCTTCGGGGCGCCGACCTGAATGACCAGATCGACATCGCCCCAATCGATGCCCAGATCGAGGCTGCCGGTGCAGACGATGGCGCGCAGGTCGCCACGAACCATCGCGGCTTCGACCCGTTCACGCTGTTCCCGGGCGAGGCTGCCGTGGTGAATGCCGATGGGCAGGCTGTCGTCGTTTGCCAGCCAGAGGTTGTGAAAGAAAATTTCGGCCTGGGCGCGCGTATTGTGGAAGATAAGCGTCGTGCGATGCTGGCGCACCTGTTCGAGCACCGCGGGAATGGCGTATTTGCCGCCGCCGCCAGACCACGGCGGGCGTTCATCGGTTTTCAGCATCGAGATATCGGGGTCCGGGCCCGGATCGGCGGTCAGGACGGCGCAGGGGTCGGGGTGACGGGCGAGGTAATGGGCGATGGCGGCAGGGTTTTCGACCGTGGCGGAAAGGCCGACGCGGCGCAGATCGGGGCAGATCGCCTGAAGGCGGGACAGGGCGAGCATGAGTTGATCGCCGCGTTTGGAGTCCGCAAGGGCATGAATTTCATCGACAATCACGCGCGAGAGGCCCGCGAACATGCGCGGGGCGTCTTCGTAGCTGAGCAGAAGCGCGAGGCTTTCGGGCGTGGTCAACAGGATATGGGGCGGGTCGGCGCGCTGGCGCTTCTTGCGGGTGGCCGAGGTGTCGCCGGTGCGGTCTTCGATGCGGATCGGCAGGCCCATCTCGGTGACGGGGGTCGACAGGTTGCGGCGGATATCGGCGGCAAGCGCTTTGAGCGGCGAAATATAGAGGGTGTGCAGGCCGGTGCGGGTGCCGTCGGCAAGCTCGGCCAGCGTCGGCAGGAACCCTGCCAACGTTTTGCCGCCACCGGTGGGCGCGATGAGAAGGAGCGCGGGGTCTGAGGCCCGGGCGAGCATGTCGGCCTGATGCGGGTGGATGTGCCAGCCGCGGGACGCGAACCATGTTTCGAAGACTTTGGGGAGGGAGGGCATGAATAATAGTTTAATGCTAAACTATTTGGGTTTTGCGCGAGGTGTCAGGGCAAGAATGCGGTCGCGCACGATCTGGGGCAGGTCGGTATTTGCGCCGTCCGGGGCGTCATCAAGGGCGCTTTCGACATCTTTCACGAGGATCGCGATGGAGTTGTTCGGGTCATAGCCATCGCGGGCGAATTCGATATCGTCGATACCCGAGGCCAGCCAGTTCTGGCCCGAGGATTTTTCAATGAGATCAAGAAGTTTGCGTTCATCGAGCCCGGCCTCGTCCGCCCAGTCCAGAACCAGTCGGGTCATCGCGGTATTGGCCGCGGCGAGCAGGTTGTTGAGAACCTTGGCGCTGGCACCCGACCCGAAGGGGCCCATGCGAAAGAAGTTGCGGCCCATCGCCTCGAAGATGGGTTGCAAAGCATCGAGATCATCGTCGGCGCCGCCGAGCATGAAGCTGAGACGCCGTTCGATTGCGCCGATTTGCGCGCCCGACATCGGTGCATCGACAAGGCGGATGTGATCAGGGACGCGCACCCGCAGATCGCGGACATAGCGCGGTGACAGGGTGGAGCATATGACGATCACCTTCAAATCGGCGGCGCGTGTCGTGAACCCTTGCGCACCAAAAAGCACATCATCGGTTTGCGCGATATCGCGAACGACCGAGACCAGGCAGGTCAGGCCCTTGGCAAAGACATCGGCATCGTCGGTCATCGCCGGTACGAAATCACCATAGCTTTCGGGCGTGCGGATATCGAAGCCAGAGGCGGGCAGACCGGCATCACGCAAGGCGGCCAGCATCGGCTCGCCCATGCGGCCGCAACCTGCGACCCCTATCTTATCCAACATGCCCAATCCTTCGCCCCTGTTGCCGGTTGAGAAGAAACCAACGGCAGCGGGGGCGCAAGGGGCAGGGTCTTAGTGAATGATCACTTCATCCTTGACAAACATGTTCGCCCAGGCGCGATCGATCAGTTCAGGGGACATCTGGTAGGGGATCCCCTCGAATTCGCAAATCGAGATCATCTGGTCGATCAGGAAGATCGGCTGATAGTTCGCATAGACGTTGTCGATCGTCGGATAGCGGTTCTTCATCAGGTGGACGAGGGTTGCTTCGTCCAGCGGCATCTTCCGCTTCTTCGCGACCATGGCGAAGATTTTCAGATAGTCTTCCTGTTCCGGTCCGTCGATCTTGATCTTGAAGAAGATACGACGCAGGGCCGCTTTGTCGAAGATCTCGTTCGGGTGGAAGTTGGTCGAGAAGATGACGAGCGTGTCGAACGGCACTTCGAACTTTTCACCCGATTGCAGGGCAAGGATGTCCTTGCTTTCTTCCAGCGGAACGATCCAGCGGTTCACAAGGGCCTGCGGTGGCTCTTCCTGACGGCCAAGGTCGTCGACGATGAAAATGCCGCCGGTCGACTTCAGTTGCAGCGGGGCCTGATAAGTCCGCGCCGTCGGGTTGTAGACAAGGTCGAGCATCGCAAGCGACAGTTCACCACCGGTAATCACGGTTGGGCGGTCGCACAGGACATAGCGGGTGTCATAGCGCCCCGATGTGCGGCGCAGGCTGTTGGGGTCGTCGACTTGTTCCTCGGCGGCCGAGTGCACGATGGGGTCATAGACGGTGATGACCTGACCAGAATATTCGATGGCACGCGGGACAAAGATCTTGTCGCCGATCGCGTCGCGGATACCGTTCGAGATTGACGATTTACCGTTGCCCGGAGGGCCGTACATCAGGATCGAGCGGCCCGCACCGACCGCGGGGCCAAGGTGATCAAGAAGCTCATTGGGCAGGATCAGGTGGCCCATCGCGCCGGTCAGCTGGTCACGCGTGATGCGAATGTTGCGGATCGACTGGCGTTTGACCTGTTCGTTGTAAACCTCAAGCGGAACGGGCATCGCGCCGTAGTATTCAGACTGCGACAGGGCGTCGAGCGCGCGGGCCTTGCCCGCATCGGTCAACTGATAGCCCATTTCACCGCCGGAGTTCGCGTGCAACGTACCGGTGGCTTGCACCAGTTTCTGGCCACGGGCCAGATCGATCAGTTCCTGTGTTACCGGGATCGGTAGGCACATCGCCTTGGACAGTTCACTGACCTGGTCAAGGTTCATGCGGAAGATGGTTTTCAGCAGGATGTCACGCATCATCACGATGGGCAGCTTCATCTGGTCCATGCTGCGCGGCGCCGGTGGCGCGATGACATTCGAGGTTTCCATATTCATTGTGAACTACCCGATCCCGTAACTGCATTTTTCACACAGATCAGGGTGTTTTTCCCGATTTCGGACACCAACACCTGACAACTGCGTTCTCGCCCAAAGTTTTACGCGTTAATGTGGCCAAAAAATGAAAAGAGGATGAGATGAGCAGTGCAAACCCAAGATGGATGGCGATATTTTTAGCCGTTCTGCTGATCGTGCTTATGGCGCCGTTCGTGCTGGCCCAGAAACTGTTTGTGATGGTCTATGAAGGGGATGCGCTGCATACCATCGAAATCGTGCTTCGACTGGTCGAAGGTGAGCGTCAACACATTGATTTTCAAACACCAATCGGGATTCTTAGCTTTCTTCCGGCGGTGTTCTTCATGCAACTTGGTCTGCCGTTCGGGGCGGCGTTCATCTATGGCCACTTGATGATTGCATTGCTTGCGCTTCCGGCCATCTGGTGGGTGGCGATTTCGAGATTTGGGCGGTTTTCAGGGTATTGGTTCGCTGCGGCAACACTTGTCATTCTGACTTCGTGGTCCGCGGGGATCGATCAGGCGTCGGTGACCTTGGCGCTTCACTATAACCGCTGGGCCTGGGGGCTGTCCTTCATCGCCATTGCAGTGGCCGTTATGCCGCCGCGCATCGAGGGAACCGCGCGGATCGACGGGCTGATCCTTGGCGTGATGATGGCATCGCTGGCACTGATCAAGATGACCTATTTCGTGGCTTTTGCGCCCATTGTTTTTCTGGCCTTGCTGGCTCAGGGACAGCTGCGCATTCTGGGCTCGGCAATCATTGTGGGGTTTGTAATTGCTGCGGTCGCCACGCTGCTTGGTGGTCTGGAATTCTGGCGGGGGTATTACGCCGATCTGCAATGGGTGCGCCAAAGCGAGGTGCGCAACGCTCCCGGATTTCCCATTCCTGAACTTATCGTTGGGGCGCAGTATCTTGGCGGCACGCTGCTTGCACTGGCCGGAGGCCTGTTCGTGCGTCAATCCGGCCGCTTCGTCCAAGGATACAGCCTGATCCTGTTGATCCCGGCGTTTATCTTCGTGACCTACCAGAACTTTGGGAATGCGCCGATCTGGGTTCTGCTATTGCCCGCGCTTTACTTCGGGCTGCGCCCCGACGAGGAAAAGCGCAACGGCGCCGGATGGGATTTGCGGGATGCGATCGGGTTTGTCGGTGCGGCGGCGGTGGCGCTTTCTATACCGCACCTCACCAATATCGTCATGACGGGCTTGCGCCATGTCGGTGCGACCGGTGAGACGGTTTCGATTGATTTCGGTGCAAATCCTGTTCTCAGGGATGTCAGAGTATCCGAGTTGCGGGCGTTCGATATCACCGCGATACAAACGCTTGCAGCACCCGGAGCGTTGTTCGGGAAAGTCAGCGAATTCATGGATAAGGAGCAGACCGCACGAGTTATATCTGAGCCGGTTGCTTTCATGGGCCTTGACCTGCCGCAATGCAATCTGACCAAAGGGCTGGTTGCGGCAACAGCAGTCCTCGCCAAAGAGCTTGAGACGCTTTTGGCACCGCTGTTCGTGACGGATATCGTTGCCCAGCACTGGATCTTTGCCGACGTGCCGCGGTTGCAGGGATCGGCGCCGTGGAATTACGGGTCTTTGTCAGGGATCGAGAACGCCGAATATGTAGTCGTTCCGACCTGCGCGCGCAGTGACGAGTATCGCAAGACGATTCTGGAAAAGATTGAGAACACGTCCGGGTTTCGCCTTTCCCTGACGCATGACACCCCGCATTTCCGGGCGTATTCGATTGCCTGGGACGAGGATGAAGGCAATTGAGACATGCAGGCCCTTGCTAACGCCGCGCATCCCGGCACGGAAAACGGCCGCCTGCGGGTGGCAGGCGGCCGTGAAAAGGAGTGAGCGAAAGGCCCCCGGCGGGGCCGGCTCGCCGCTGGTTCTTAAAAGAAGTTCGTGTTGCCCAGCGTTTCCGAGATCTCGTAAATCGATGGCCCGATCAGGATGATCAGAAGCGGCGGCACCGTAAGCGCCATCGTGGCCAGCGTCATCTTGGTGGGCAGCTTGTTGGCCGCCTCTTCCGCACGCATCACGCGCTTGTCGCGCATTTCCTCGGCATAGACGCGCAGCGCTTCGGCGATTGACGTACCGAAAGTGGCCGACTGGATCAGCACGGTCACGAAGGATGACACGTCGGTCACGCCGGCACGTTCGGACATGTCGCGCAGAACGCTTGTCTTGTCCTTACCTGCCTTCATTTCATGCGCCACGATTTCGAACTCGTCCGCAAGAGCCGGATAACCGGCGCGCACTTCCTTGCTGACGCGGATGATCGACTGGTCAAGCGACTGACCGGCTTCGACGCAGACCAGCATCAGGTCAAGCGAATCCGGGAAACCATTGGTGATCTCTTCCTGACGCTCCTGCTGGCGCTTGGTCACCCAGTATTTCGGCAACATGTATCCGGCGATGCCCGGCCCAAGGACCGACAGAACCAGGCCTTGCGTGGTTGGTTCACCGGTCGCACTTTGCAGGATCGCGTAGAGCGCACCGATGATCAGAAATCCCATGCCCAACGCGAACTGAAGGAAATGGTAGGTGCGCACTGCGGTCTTCGACCGATAGCCCGCCTGCAAAAGTTTCAGGCGAACGGCGGAGTATTCTTCCGCGTCGGTCGGTTCGAGGAAGGTCGAGTATTTCTCGAGCTTGTCTTTCTTGCCGCCACCGCTGCGCAGCACCTGCTTGGTGCCGGTTTCGTCGTTCTGTGTATTTCGACGTGTCGCCTCGCGCAGCTTATCAAGCGGGTCTTCCTGTTTGCGCAAAAGGACCGGCAAGGTCAGCAGGATCAGGAACAGGCCAAGGATGCCGACCACGAGAAGCGGGCCGAATTCACCGAACCGGTCGGTGAGCATCGTGTTGATTGTCTGAAGCATTTCCATCGCGCTTACACCTTAATGTTCACAAGAGCCCGCATCACGAAGATGTTGGCAATCAGGAAGCCCGCCACGACGAAACATGCCGGAATGAAATAGGCGGTTTCCTTGACGTCGTCATAGTAGTTCGGATCCAGAAGCTGGATCATGACAAGCGCGCCGATCGGGAAGATCGACAGGAACATCCCCGACCATTTCGCTTCGGCGGTAATCGCCTTCACGCGGCGGAAAAGCTTGAACCGGGCGCGGATAACCTTGGCCAGACCAGCCAGGATCTCGGCGAGGTTACCACCCGATTGCTGCTGGATGGTCACGGCAACCGCGAGGAAGCGCAAATCCTGCATATCAAGGCGTTCGGCCATGGATTTCATCGCTTCGCTGACGTCGCGGCCATAAGAGGCTTCGTCCGATATGACGCCCATTTCCGTGCCAAGGGGATCGGGCACTTCTTTGGCGACGATCTGCAGCGCCGATGAGAACGGGTGGCCGACGCGCAGGCTTCGCACCATGAGCTCAACGCCATCGGGAAGCTGTTCCTCGATCAGATCGAGCCGCTTCTTGGCTTTGTTGTTGATCCAGACATAGACCGCACCAACGCCCATCAGGACGGACACGACGATCCGGATCGGCAGGGACGCCGCAGTGCCGAATGTCAGGCCAAGGAAGGCGACCACTCCCAGCACAACCATCATCAGGATGATTTGCCCGGGGGTGAAGGCGATATTCGCCTTTTGCGCCTTGTTTGCCAGCATCGCATAGACCGGGATCGACCGCGATTTCATGTGCTGGGACATTTCCTTGCGGAGCTGTTCCAGAACCTGTTCGCGCCCCGCACCCTTTTCGAGCATTTCGAGGCGGCGATTGACCTTGCTGTTCAGGCTGATCGATTTGCCGAAGATAAGCAGATAGATCCCTTCGACGAGCAACAGCACGCCGACGAAGATCAGGCCATAGATGATAGGTTCGATACTAAGTGACATAACAGGTTACTCCGCCGCGAAGGGTTCGAAGAGGCTCGGCGGCAGGTCATAGCCCCACATCCGGAAGCGTTCTGAGAATGCGCTGCGGATGCCGGTTGCCGTGAAATGGCCGATGATCTTGTTGTCGGGCGTCAGGCCCACGCGCTGATAGCGGAAGATCTCTTGCATGGAGATCACTTCGCCTTCCATGCCGGTCACTTCCGTAATCGACACCATGCGGCGCGAGCCGTCCTGAAGGCGGCTTGCTTGAACGATCAGGTTCACAGCCGACGAGATCTGCGAGCGCACGGCCTTGATCGGCATTTCGATACCGGCCATCGCGATCATGTTCTCAAGACGGCTGACACCGTCGCGGGCGCTGTTGGCGTGGATCGTGGTCATCGACCCGTCGTGGCCGGTGTTCATGGCCTGCAGCATGTCGATAACTTCTTCGCCACGCGTTTCACCCACGATGATGCGGTCAGGACGCATCCGCAGGGCGTTTCGCAGACAGTCCCGCTGGGACACCGCGCCTTTGCCTTCCACGTTCGCCGGGCGGCTTTCCATCCGGCCCACATGGGTCTGTTGAAGCTGAAGTTCCGCCGTATCCTCGATCGTCAGGATGCGCTCGTCATTGTCGATGAAGGACGACAGCGCATTGAGAGTGGTCGTTTTACCCGAACCGGTACCGCCCGAGACGATGATGTTCAGGCGGGTCGCCACGGCGGCCTGAAGATAGGCAGCCATTTCTTCGGTGAACGCGCCGAATTTGACAAGGTCGTCAACGGCGAGCTTTTCCTTCTTGAACTTACGAATGGAGACGAGGCTGCCATCCACCGCGATCGGCGGTACCATCGCGTTGAAACGCGAACCGTCGGCAAGACGGGCGTCAACATAGGGGTTCGATTCATCGACACGCCGGCCCACGGCCGACACGATCTTGTCGATGATCCGCAGCAAGTGCTTTTCATCCTTGAACGTGGTGTCGGTGAGTTCGAGCTTGCCCGCACGTTCGACAAAGACCTGTTGCGGGCCGTTCACCAGAATATCGTTGACCGTGTCATCCTTGAGCAGCGGCTCAAGCGGGCCGAGGCCCGTGACCTCGTCGAAGAGATCCTGATTCAGCGTCGCGCGCTCTTCGCGGTTCAGGACGACGCCCATTTCTTCCAGCCGCTCGCCCGAGATCGAAACGATCTCGGCCCGCAGGTCGGATTCGGTGGCCGTGTCGAGCGCGGCAAGGTTCAGGCTTTCAAGAAGCGCTTTGTGCAACTCGAGCTTGATGACGCCCAGCCGCTCCTTGCGCTTTCGCTCCTTGTCGATCGGCCCGGCCTGTGCGGCCGTGCGCGGCGATGGCGACGGCTTGCGCATGCTTGCCTTGGGCTTTTCTTCGACTGGTGCGGTTACAACCGGCACCGACGTGTCGCCGGCCGGTTGAACTCTGGCTTCCTTGGTGGCCGGCGCTCCGGCATCGGGCTTTTTGTACTTAGAAAACAATGTTTCACCCCTTCAGGTAAGATTAGCCTCCGGCGGCCTCGGATTCGTTCAGGTCATGGACCGATTGCGCAAGTTTCTGCAGCTCTTTCCGGACCGGGTTCTTGGCGGCCATTTCGGCAAGCGGCATGCCGTGATCCCCCGACTGGACGACCTGTTTGCCGCCTTCGGGGATCTGAAGCTCGATCTTGATGTCCAGGCTTTCGGCCATGCGCTTGACGCGGCTTTTGCCGGTCAGATCGGTGAACTTCGGCGCACGATTCAAGGCGAAGCGCAGCTTTTCGATGGGCAGTTCTTCGCCCTTGAGAGCCCGGATCAGACGCAGCGTATTCTGGGCCGAGCGCATATCAAGCTCGAGCAAGGTGAAATACACATGCGATGCGTGCAGCACCGTTTCGGTCCAGTTCACCACGCTCGACGGCATGTCGATGATGACATAGTCGAAATTGGTGCGTGCCTTTTCGATGATCCGCTCGATGTCTTCTTGTCCGACGAAATCAAGCGGCAGCATCTCGGGCGGGGCCGTCAGGACGTGCAACTTGTCATTGAAAGTCAGGCAGGCCTGCAGGAACGCATCATTGTCCATTGACGCGGTGTCGGACAAAAGCTCGAACACGGCCTCGCGGCGGGGCAGGTCAAGATAGGTCGACACACTGCCGAACTGAATGTCGAGATCCAGCAGGCAAACGCGTGGCATCGGGTCTGAGTGGATGTTTGCAAGTTCCCAAGCCAGGTTCACGGCAAAGGTTGTTGCGCCGGACCCACCGGCGATGCCGTGAACAGGGAGGACCACACCGTCGCGGTCACCGGTCGCATTGACCGTCGATCCGGCCTCGACCATGGTCGGGGGGTTGCGCAGGCGTTCGATGGCATCGTGCAGCGCGCCGTCGGGCAAGGGGTAAGGTACGAATTCCTCGGCCCCGAGCTTGAGAAGCTGGTGCAGGGCAATCGGGCTGACCTCTTCGGCGATGACAAGGGCTTTGACACCCTTGCGCTTGGCGGCCTTCAGGATGTCGGCCACTTGGCCGATATCGTCTTCGTCTTCTTCGTCGATGGCGATGGCGATGAATTCCAGCGAATCCGATTCTGCCTGCCCAAGGAACATCTGCGCATCCTCGAACGACAAGTCGCCCCAGTTTTCACCCAGTTCCGTTTCCATGTCCTCGATCAACAGATCGAAGTTCTGGACATCCCGACTTACCGTACACGCCACGATGGGCGATGGGTCTGGCTGTAATGCCGCCGTGCTCGTCATAATGCCTCACGTCCTTCCACTGCGGAACGCCGGCGGTGTGTATCGATGGAAGCCCCAATGGCACATTGCCTGTAGGCGGCCCATCCCGCCGGCGCCCATACGCACGAAATCAGAATCGTACGTACCGCTACCTTTGGAAAAATTGACTGCCAATATTGGCGACATTGAGGCTAAAAAACCGTAATTATTCGGTATATTGAGACGACAAACCGATGTTTTGTCCGATGTCGGATGCGACCCGTGTGGCGACTGCGCCGCCGCCGGGTTACGCTTAAATTCTCATGGCATTTGCAGAAATCGAGCCGCTGATTTCGTGC
>JABDPT010000001.1 GCA_013042605.1 Paracoccaceae bacterium | reverse complement strand
GATGATGCCGAACCAGATCGGATCATAGCCCAGCGTTGTGATGATCGGCAGCACGATCGGCACCGTCAGCACCATCATCGCGAAACCTTCCATGAAGGTTCCCAACAGGATGTAGACGATGATGATGACCATCAGGATAGCAAAGGCCGGGATCGCGAGGTCGCCAATGGCGCCTGCAAGGTTCACCGGGATCCGGGTCAGCGCGAGGAACGGGGCGAAGAAGTGCGCACCAATCAGGATGAAGAACACCATCGCGGTGGTTTTCACCGTATCGAGCAGCGCGGCAAAGAACTTGGCCACGGTCAGGCGGCGCGTCCAAAGCGCATGAAGGAAGGTGAGGCCCGCGCCGACGGCGGCGGCCTCGGTCACCGTGAAGACGCCCGCATAGATGCCGCCGATCACGATCAGCACGACAAAGATCAGCGCGCCCGAGTTCATCAGCACCTTGAAGCGCTCTTTCAGCGGTACCTTTTCACCCGGCGGCCCCGCGTTCGGGTTCATGATCGCGACGATGAACACCGTGGCGACGAAAAGCAGGGTGAGCAAAACGCCCGGCAAGAACCCGGCAAGGAACAACCGCCCGACCGATTGCTCGGTCAGCAGCGCATAGACGATCAGCACCGTCGAGGGCGGGATCAGGATGCCCAGCGTCCCACCCGCTGCGATCGATCCGGTGGCAAGACGTGGGCTGTATTTGTAACGCTCCATCTCGGGCAGGGAAACCTTGCCCATGGTGGCGGCGGCCGCAATCGACGACCCCGACAGGGCCGCGAAGCCCGCACAGGCGATGATCGTCGCCGCGGCAAGCCCGCCGCGCTTGTGCCCGACCCAGCTATAGGCGGTGCGGTACATGTCCGCGCCCATGCCGGACACACTGGCAAAAGACCCCATCAGCACGAAAAGCGGGATCACGCTAAGCGTGAACACCGCCGAATAGGAAAAGGCGAACGATCCAAGGTTGTTCAGCGCCGCCGTCGTCGAATTCAGGACCGCAATCCCCCCTGCCCCGACGACCATCATCGCAAGCCCGATGGGCATGCGAACGGCCAGCAGAACGAAGAGGGCGACGAAGCCCAGAATTCCCGCAAGTGTCGGTGTCATGACGTCTCCTGCGGGGTGTCAGAGGGCGGGCGCAGGGCCTTCAGCGCGTCGATCAGAACGACGATCGCGAACAACCCGGCAGAGATCGCGATGGCGAACTGGAACGGGAATTTCGGAATACGCATCATGTTCGACACATCGCCGTAGCCATAGCTGCTGGCGGCGTAGTCGAATGCCCGCCAGGACAGGATCGCGAGCATGATCGCGCCTGTCAGATGCACAAGGAAATTGAGCCAGCGCATCGACGGGCTATCCAGCCAGCCCGACAGGATATCGACCGCAACATGGCCACGCTTGATCGCCGTATAGGGAAGCCCGCAGGCGACGATGACGGACATCGCCAGTTCGGTCATCTCAAAGCCGCCCCGGAACGGTCGGCCGAAGAAATAGCGGGCGCCGATCTCGTAGATGATCAGCAGCGCCAGCCCGGCAAGCACTAGGCCGCCCGCATAAGCGAGCAGCCTGAGTACCTTTTCAAAGCCGCGTTCGAACGCGTCGAGCATCACAGCTTAGTTCGTCGCGACGCCGGCAGCGGCCAGCATTGCGGCGCCGTCGATGCCCTGCTCGGTCATCGACGCAAGCCACTCGTCGTAAATCGGCGCAAGAACTTCGCTGATGCGGGCCTGTTCGGCTTCCGAGAACTCGATCACTTCCTTGCCCTCGGCTTCGCGCACAAAGGCAACGGCCTCGTCCGCGCGGTCGAGATAGACCTGCGTGGCCTTCCGGCTCAGCGCCTCGCCCGTCAGGTTGTCGATGACGGCCTGCTGTTCGGCGGTCAGGCCGTTATAGCTGTCTTCGTTCATGACGACGAGAAACTGCGACCGGCCAAACAGCGGACCGGTGATCGTGAAGTAGTTGGCCACTTCATGCATCCGGAAGTCGAGGATCGTGGTGAAGGGCACCATCGCGCCGTCGATCACGCCGCGCTCAAGCTGCGGGTAAAGCTGCGGGATCGGCATTGCGACGGGCGTGGCGCCCATCTTTTCGATCTGCGCTGCCTGTGCCGCGGAGGGTGACCGCAGAAGCATGCCGGCAATGTCGTCAAGCGACCGGATCGGTTTGTCGCGGGTGTAGAGCCCGGCGTCGTCCGCGGCCCAGAGGGCGACAACTTTCAACCCTTCATATTCAGGGTCGAAATGGCCGCCTTCAAGCAGGTCCCACATCAGTTCGGTCGTGGCCATGCCGTCAGGGCGCAGGCCGGGCAGTTCGATCATCTGGGTGCGCGGGAAAAGCGGCGAGGTATAGCCGGGCAGCGTGAACACCATGTCCACGGTGCCGTCCTGCGCCTGCCGGATCAGCTCGGGCGCTTTGCCGCCAAGCTGCATCGACGGGTAAAGCGTCATCGTCACTTCGCCATTGGTCTGTTCGGCGATATCGGCCGCCAATGGTTCGAGGATCTGGGTATAGATGATGTGCCCCGGCGGCACGAAGGTGTGCAGGCGAAGCTCGGTCTGTGCCTCTGCCGTTGTCGGCGCAAAGCTGCCGAATACCGAAGCCGCGCCAATCGCGACAGCCGCGGTCGCGGCCTTCAAGGAAAAGGTGAAAGTCATGTGGTCCTCCCGGTTGTGACGCTCTTCGTCGAAGTTTTGTCGATCTTAAGAGCTAATAAAAACTATACGGCGCATCGCGCCCGTGGCAAAGCAAGTCCCTCTATCATCGGATAAATTCTCGCGCGGGGCTCTCATACCCGCGTCACTTTCAGCCGTGTTTTGAGATCGGTTCTGCAAAACGCGTGCAGGAAACAGGTCTGTTCGGACACATCGAGCATATCGCGCGCGACATCGTCGCTTTCCGAGGTCTGAAGATGCACATGCGTTTCGACCGGATCGGCCATGCCGGCCTGCCCGGTTCCACCGGACGCCCCGCCCAGCGAGAAATGCGTATCCTGAACGATCGAATAACTCGGCAGATCAAGCTGCTCCATCGACGCCATTCGACCGAACTGCGTCATGAAGCAAAACCCGATGCCCGCGGAAATGAAGCTTACCGCATCCGGCGCCCGCCCCTGACCGCCAGAGCAGGGCGCTTCTTCGCTGAGAAAGCGGAAGATCGACCCGCGCGGGCTGTAGAGATGTTGCTCGATTTCCTTGATACCATCCTCGCGCAACGTGCAGATGGCCGCGGGATTGAGAGTGCGATCCTGCTCATCGGTCAGGCTCGAGGCCGGGGCGGCGGTGCGCTTGGCGACCTCTTTCTTCGGCGATGTACCGATGCGTTCGATCAGCGTGCCCTCCGACGCGGCCGGAACCGGGCTGTCGCCGGTGGGACCGGTTTGCACCGGCGCGTCAAGTGCTGTCGCTTCACCGGTCGGGATCTGCTGACCATTGCGCGTCAGGGTGAAAAGGCTGGGCAAAACCCACCGCATCAACCCGTTGAGCGGCGAGGCATGCACCGCATCCATCAGCATCTGGTTAAGCGCGGCATCGTCGAGATCGCAGGCGACTTCGACTTCCAGTTCAACGGGTAGCGCCCCACCGACCATGGTGCGTTTCCGCATCGAGCCCTTCATCGTGTAATAATTGTTCTGGATCAGGCGCAGGTTGTTCAGCGTGACACCCTGTCGGGCCGCAAGCGCCGTGATCTCGTTCATGTAGCTGGCGATCATACCCGTTGTGAGGAACGCCAGCGGGCACGGGGCGGCGTCATGCCCGCTCAGATACGCGCCCTCGTCGGACACAAGCCGCCACATCAGCCCGGAGCGGGCGGAAATCACCAATGCCTCTTTCTGGAACCCAGACAGCGACCGCACCCAAGTGCGCACTGCATCGCCGTGGCGGATCTGAGGTGCGGACAGGCCCACGGCGTCCGGATTGCTGACTTGAAAGAAGGGGAGCAACCCACTGTCCGCGATGATGTTTTCGCCCAGTTTCATTCACCAGAACTCCGTTTCTTATCACCCGCGCCATGGTCGGTGACGTCGTAGCGCGCGGCTAAGTCGGCCGAGGCCACAATGCCGCCAAGCGGGAATAGGTGCATCTGTTCGAAAAGCGGTTCGCCGCTGTCGCATTGCGCCGCGCCCACGTCGGCCAAAAGGTCGACCGGCTCGAACGGGCGCATGAGCTTCGTGACATCCTTCGCGCGTTTTTGCAGCACGCCCAGCGACGGCCCGACACCGCACGCGATGGCGAACTTGATCAGAGTCTGAAGTTTCGCCGGCCCCGCAACGCCCAGGTGGATCGGCAACGTGATCCCTTCGGCCCGCAGGCGCCGCGCCCAGGCAATCACGCCCTGCCCTTCAAAGGCGAATTGCGTGACGATCGCCATGTCCACACCCGCCTCGCGGGCAAACTCCTGCTTCCAGCGCAGCGCTGCATCCACGACAGACGTGCCGCCCTCGGCATCGATGTCGCGGTTGCCCTCGGGATGGCCCGCAACGTGCAGGCGCGTGTAGCCGGCCTTTTGAAAGTCACCGGTTTCGAGAAGTTGCATCGAACTGTGAAACTGCCCAAGCGGTGTCTTGGGGCTTCCGCCCAGCACCAGCGCTTCGGACACATCCGCCTCGTCCCGATACCGCGCAATCCACGTTTGCAGTTCGGCGCGGTCGGCGATGATCCGCGCCGGGAAATGCGGCATGGCCGTGAAACCCTCATCCCGCAGACGCCGCGCCGTCGCGATCATGTCGTCGATGGGCGTGCCTTCGATATGCGCGATGTAGACGCGTGTGCCTTGAGGAAGCAGCGCGCGGAAATCGTCGATCTTGGCCGCGGTGCGGGGCATGACCTCGATGGAAAAACCGTCAAGCGCACGCGCAATGGTGTGGTCGTTCGCGCCCGCCTTGGGGCGTGTGCCGAAGGGTAAGACTGGCATTAGACGTTCTCCCTGACCGGTGGCGTACCGTGGGTGTGAAATGTCTCGATCGTCTTGAGACCCCAGGCCTGCCCTTTCTTGCGCTCTGTCTCGGTCCAGGTGACCGTTTCCCAATCCGGCGCAAGGATCAGCCGCGCACCGGCATTGGCCAGTTCCACACGATTGCCCGCAGGCTCCCAGACATAAAGGAAGAACGTGCCCTGGATCGCATGTTTGTGCGGCCCGGTTTCGATATGCACGCCGTTTTCCAGAAAGATATCGGCCGCGCGCAGGATATCCTCGCGCTGATCGGCGGCATAGGTCACGTGGTGCAGTCGGGCGTTGCCACGCCCATGCTCTTCGGTGCAGGCCAGATCGTAGGTCTTGTTGTTCACCGTGAACCAGCAACCGCCCAGACGCCCGTTGTCCAACTGGATCTGTTCGGTCACGCGACTGCCAAGACAGGTCTGCATGAAATCGCGGAAGACGGTCACATCCTCGGCCAGCAGGTTCAGGTGATCCAACCGGCGCGGACAGGCGCCCTGCGCATGAAACCGGCTTGCCATGTTCTTCAGTGCAGGGCGATCCGCTTGCGGTGGCTGATACCGCACCGTGTCCCAATAAAGCTCGAACACATGGCCAAACGGATCTTCGAACCGAAAGGCCCGCCCATGGCCAGGGTCGCCATCGACCCAACCATGCGTGGTGTAATCGCTGGCGTCGATGGCCGCGACACGGCGTTCAAGCGCCTCCTCCGACACGGTGCGGTAACCGATATGCCCGACACCTGTCGTGTGGTGCCGGGTCAGTTTCAGGCTGTGAAACTCATAGTCGTCCCACGCCCTGAGATAGGCGCTGTCGCCCTCAAGCGCACTGAGCTTGAGCCCGTAGACGCGCGTGAAGAAATCCAGGCTCTCGTCGAAGCGGTCTGTATAGACCTCGACATGTCCCAGATGCGCAACGTCCTGAACCGGATCGGTCATGCGGGCTTTCCCTCGATGGCCTTCGGGCGAACCACGCTCAGGCTGCCTTCGTGCGCCAGCTATCGGCGGCATAGCCGCCTTCACGCACTTCGCGGGCATAGGGGGTCGGCGACACCTTCACGCGGATCTCTGCCTGGCGATGCTTTTCGGCCGAGGTCTTGGCGGTATCGTCCGGCTCACCCCATTTCAGCGTCAGCACATCGCCCACTTCGACCGACTGATCGACGACGCCCAGCGACAGCAGGCAGCGCTCGTTATAGCTATAGCCGTTGAACATCGACATGCCGACCATCTTGTCGCCATGCATGACCATATCGGCCGAGCTTGACGCATAGTTCGGCTGCGGGAAGTCGATCCACTTATAGGGGACGCCGTCGTCGAAGGCCGATGCGATGACCTTGAGCACGTCTTCCTTGTTCCACTCGAAGGTGACCTTCTTGCGGTTGGTCTTGCTCTCTTTCATCTTGAGCAAGGCCTGTTTGCCGATGAAGTCGTCCTTCTTCCAGCCGATGTAGAAGTCATAGCCAAGCTCGAACGGATTGACGTAGTAATCCTCGATATTGTCGGACACGAAGCTGCCGCCGATGGCACCCGCGGCCTCGTACATATCGGCCCCGACCCAATCGCGGTAATCGGCAAGCATGCCGTCGCCGGTATAGATGCCGGGCAAGGGCGACGGGATCCAACCGGATTCAAGCGTATTCGTCGAATAGGCGCGGCTGCCGCATTGCACCAGATCGACTCCGGCCTCGCGCGCGGCCTGCAAAATGGTCGAATGGATGTAATGCTTATCGTCATAGGGCCCCCAGATCTCGAGCCCCGGCGCGCCCGACATACCGTGGCGCAAAGCCTGTACTTTCTTCGAGCCCACGTTGATCCAGTCGACGTGGAAGAACTTGATGTCCTGCACCGGGCCGCCATTCATCTTTTCAAAGATCTTCGGCGCGTCGGGACCCTGGATCTGATAGCGGTAGTGCGTGCGCAACACACGCTCGCCCTCGGGCCGCGAGGTCGAGCGGGGGTCGTGCTTGATGCGCACATTCCACTTGCCATAGGACGCGCAGAACATCAGCCAATGCGAAGTCGGCGCGCGACCGACAAGAATGAACTTGTCCTCGCGCTCGCGGAAGATGATGTGGTCGCCGATGACATGGCCATTGGGCGTGACCGGTACATAGTGCTTGGCGCGGTTCAGCCTGAAGTTCCCGAACGCATTGATGCCGTGATGGGCCAGAAACTTCTCGGCCTCAGGGCCTTCGACGATCAACTCGTCCATGTGATGGGACTGGTCGAACAGAACCGCCGAATGACGCCATGCCTCTTGCTCGACGCGCCAGTTGCGGAATTCGGGCGTTACAACGGGGTAAACATACATCCCGATGGTCGAATTGCGCAGCATCTCGACCGGATTTTTGTGTTTGGCCATCACATCGGAAAGGCTTGGCATGTCGGGTCTCCCATAGTTTGGTGTTAGTTGGCCGTCACCAGCGACAAGCCCGGAACGCGGGTTGCCAGCCGGGGATCGGCATCTTTGAGAAAAGCGAAATTCTGTCGGGCCAGCCGCGCGTGTTCGCGCACCAGCGCCTCGGCCCGCGCGCCTTCGCGCGCCTCGATGGCTTCAAGGATCGCGCGGTGCTGGCCCTGCGCGCGGATGAGCGAGGCCATGAAATCGGGCACAAGCTCCTGCCCGCGCAGAAACGCACTTGGCGATGCAAGCGGCAGGCGGCAGATCCGTTCAACCTCGCGTTGGATGACGTCGCTTCCGGCAAGCCGGGCCAGTACTTCGTGAAAGCGCGCGTTCAGGCGGACGTAAAGATCAAAATCGATTTCGCCGGGCTCGGCCACCGCGCCGTCGATCGCATCAAGCAGCGACCGCGCCTCGGCCAGGCCCGCAGGGTCGGCGCCCCGCTCTGCGGCCAGCCGGGCCGCCGTGCCCTCGATCACACCGCGCAACTCGATCGCATCGTTGACATCGTCGAGATGAAAGCTGGCCACGCGGCAGCCACCGCTTTCGATCCGCTCAAGCAGACCTTCGGCGACCAGACGATCCATCGCCTGTCGCAGCGGCGTACGGGAAATTCCAAGGCGTTCGGCCAGCGCCACCTCGGGCAGCCGCGAGCCTGCGTCGAACTCGCCGGACATCACGAGCCCGCGCAAACCGACAATGGCCTTTTCGACCTGAGTGATCCGGTCGTTATCGCCCATGGTTCCTCCCCTATGGCGCGCGCGGGCTGCGGCGTCGCGTCGCAGAGATTCCTAGCCTGTATACATTTTCAGGTCAATACTCTCGCTTTAGCTGTAAAAAAGCAGGCAATTCAGTCTAATTGTATACATTATATGAAAATGGGCTTGGCCTGTCCCAGCCCCTGGCACACAGGCACACAGCCAGCTTCAGTCGACTTTCGAAGCGTCCTTGTACATCACCCGGTGGCGACGATTCTTGATCCAGTCATCAAGCTCATCGTCGGTCATGAAATGCTCGGGGTTGTAACGATCCCAATGCAGGATCTCTTCCTGCGGGCGGCGCCAGCGCTTGTAGGGGCTGGCCGCCGGGGGGCCGAAAAGCATGATGTCGAGCACCGAAATCTCATCGGGAATACCCAAGAGCGGACGCATCGCATCCTGCGCCTCTTCCTGACCGATCGCCGTCACCCACCAGACGTTGTAGCCCAGCGCGGCCGCCGCCAGATGCGCCGACATGGTCGAGGCCGCCACCGATTGCAGGAGGATGCGTTCGGCATTCTCGTGGTACATCCGGTCAAGATCCGACCCATCGTTGAGAACCGGAAACGCGTTGGTCCAGCGCATGTCGGAACACACCACAACGAACCCCGGCGCCGTCGCCAGCCCGCGATAGTCGGGTGTGGGAAACTTCATCTTGGCCTTGGCGCGAAAGCGTTGCTCGGCCACGAAATAGTCGGTGATCTTCTGCTTGAGATCCTGATCACGCACCACGATGTACTGCCACGGCTGCGCATTGGCACCCGACGGCCCGTGCCGCGCCGCTTCGATGATCATCTCGAAATGTTCCTCGGGCACGACGTAATCAGGGTCGAACTTGCGCACCGTCACGCGGTTCCGGATCACCTGCATCAGCGCATCATAGCGCGAGCGATCGCCGATCTCGGGCAGGTCCACCTCTGCCTCTGCGGTTCCCAGATCGACGGCGGGGGTCGTGTCAGTCATTCAATCCTCCCAGGTTTCCCGCGATGATAACGCGGAATGGGCCCTAGGTCAGGGCCGTGTACATCAGCCGAAGCGCGACCACGGTGAGCAGCACGAGGATCAGCTTGTCGAAGGTGTCCTTCGACACCCGTTTGGCCGCCGCCTCGCCCAGCGGCATCGCACCGAAAAGCGGAATGGCCGCGACCACCGCCAGCCCCGCCCGCTCCCAATCGAGAATGCCCAAGGCCACGAGCGTCGGGATCTGGAAGAGCGACATCATGAAGAAGAAGGCCGATATCGTGGCGATGAATTCCCGCCGGTCGAGCCGCATCGCATTGAGAAACGTCACCGAGATGGGCGCCGAAATGCCGCCCGCACCCTGCATCACACCGCCCAGAAACCCCGCTGGCAGGGCCAGTGCTTCGCCCCGCTCGCGTGCGATCTTCCAATTCGGGCGGGCAAGGCGCAGCGCGATGTAAAA
This sequence comes from Paracoccaceae bacterium, assembly GCA_013042605.1. GTDB lineage: Bacteria > Pseudomonadota > Alphaproteobacteria > Rhodobacterales > Rhodobacteraceae > JABDPT01. The sequence continues at coordinate 3,816 of JABDPT010000001.1, read as the reverse complement.
GAACACCACGCCCGCCAGACCGCCCATCAGAATCTCGGTCGACAGCGATGCCAGAAGAAACGACCCCGCCGCCGCACCCGCGGCCCCCGCCAGCGCGAAACTCAGAACGAACCGCGCCCGCCCCCACGCATCGCGATAGGCCCAGGCCTGCCAAGTGTTCGACATCAGGTTGAGAACCGAAAAGATCGCCACCGCCTTGGGCACACCGAAAACGATCGCCAGGATCGGCACGCCGACCACCGGCGCCCCGGCCCCGGTCGCACCTTTCAGAAAGCCGCCCAGCGCGATACCCAGCGCCGCAAGCACAAGATCGAATGCTGTCATTCAGAACGCCTCGGTTGCGGTCACGGCGACATCCAGCAACACGTGCCGACGCTCGGCGCGAATGATGGACACCGCGCGGTTCAATGCGTCGGGCAGATCGCGGCCGTGGTCAACCCGTTCGGCATGGGCGCGCGACGCGCGGGCCACCTGCGCAAAGTCCGGCATCGGCGCGAGCGAAGTCAGCGGCACCTCGTTTCGCTTCATCGCCGCACCGTCCGGGTACCCGCCCGCAACGGCTCGGCGCACCGCATTCCAGCCGCTGTTGTTCTTGACGATGATCAACACCGGAAGACCCAGCGCCTCGGCGATCTGGTGACAGGCCACAGGGTTCGCGAACATGTAGGATCCGTCGCCGATCGCCGCGATCACAAGGCGGTCACGGTAGGCAAGCTGCGCACCAAGGGCGGCGGGAAAGCCCCAGCCCAGCCCGCCCGAATGGGGATTGCCGAAGAACCGGTTGGGGCCCTTCAAGGTCATGAAGCCGGGGATCAGCCCCAACTCGCTAAAGGCGATGGCATCCTCATCCATGATGTCCGAAACGCAGCGGCTGAACCACGCGGGCGATGCCGGGCCCTCGCCGGTGGGCGGCCCGGCGGCGGCTTCCGCCTGTTCCCGCCGCGCGGTGCTGCGCCGCGCGACAGACGCCTGCCGTGCGGGGTTTGCGGCGGCGGCGTCGACCAACGCGCGCAGCGCCGCCACCGGGTCGGCCGCAATCGTCAGGTCGCTGCGAAACCCGCGCACCGGCATCCGCGCAAAAAGCGGATCGGGGCCGATATGCACGACCTTCGCGCCGGCTGCCGGGGGCGAGCCGCGCGCGATCCAAGGCACGCCGCTGTCAAGAACGATGACAAGATCCGCCTCGGCAATGGCGCCGTGGTCATAGCCGACAAGCGCCGGATCATCCCCGGCAAGAACATTTCGCACGACGAAAGGCTCACACACCGCCAGACCAAGCGTCTTCGCCACGTCGGACAGAGTGCGGCCGAGTTCACCCATCGGGTCCCCGCGCTGACAGATCACGAGGGGGTTGCTTGCCGCGTCAAGCCAGCCCGCAAGTCGCGCGATATCGCCCGGGTCCGGATGCGCGGCGCGGGCCGGTGCGATGTCGGGGGCCGGTGCAAACCCCTCTGGCAAGGCTTCGGTCAGCGGCTCGCGCGGCAGGCTCAGGTAGACCGGCCCTTCGGGGGCCGAGGTTGCAACCGCCACGGCCCGCCGCAGAACGCTGTCGCATTGTTCTGGATAGCGGATCTCATAGTCGAACTTGACCGAGTCCCGCACGATCGAAGTTTGATCGAACATCTCTTGCCCGTACTGGATCGGGGTCACCCGCCCCCCCGCGCGCCCCTCTTCGGTAAGCGGCGTGCGACCGGAGAGAACGACCATGGGCACGTTGTCCGACTTGGCGTTGATCACCCCCATCACGGTGTTGGCCAGGCCAACATTCACATGCACCATAACCGCCTGCGGCACGCCGGTGGCCAGCCAGAACCCATGCGCCATGCCAACGGCGGCGGTTTCGTGCGGGATGGTCAGGGCTTGGGGAATTTCCGTGGCATCAAGCCGCGCCAGCCCCTCGATCACAGGGGGAAAATCGGTGCCGGCATTGGCGAAGAGATAGCGCACGCCCGACGCCCGAAGCGCCAGCAACAGCGCGTCTGCCCCGGTCTCGGGCCCCGACCCTGGCTTGGACATTCCACCTCCCTCAAGTGGTCTTGATATTCGTTAAACCCGACGTATTGTCAATCCAGTCTCAATAGTTGGGATTCTATCACCAATTAACGGATCAACGGGAGGAACCAGATAATGAACAAGCTTATTGCCGCCAGCATGGTGGCCGTTGCCGCGATGGCCACGACCCCGGCCCTGGCCCAGAATGTGGGGATCGCGACGTCGAACCCCGGCTCGCTTTTCCACAACATCGGCACCGCCGTGGCGAATGCCGCCAATGCCGGGGGTCTCAACACCACAATCCAGCCCGCGACCAGCCCCAACCAGTTTATCCCCTTCGTGGATCAGGGCGGGATCGACTTCGGCGTCGCCAACCTGCAAGAGGTGAACTATGCGATCACCGGCGAGGCGTGGTGGAATGGGCGCACGAACGAGAATATCCGCGTCGTCGCGCACCTTCAGCCGCTGGTCGAAGCGATCTTCGTGCGCGCCGATAGCGACATCATGAAGGTGTCCGATCTCAAGGGTTTGCCGATGACCGATGGTTACACGGCGCAAAACACCATCCTGCCACAGCTTTCGGCCTTCTACGCCACCGCCGGAATGACGCGTGACGATGTCGAGAAGGTTTCGGTGGCCTCGGTCGTGGCGGGCGCAGATGCGTTCATGGCGGGCGATACGGTTGGGTTCATCTTCGCCCATGGCGCGGGCAAGGTACGCGAGGCGGACGCCGCGGTTGGCGGCCTGCGCGCGCTTGGGGTCGAGGACGACAGCGATGCCGCACTGGCCGCCGCGCGCGCGCATTGGCCGACCGCGTTCTTCATGAGCCTGCCCGAGGGCGCGATGCCCGGCGTGCTTGAGGAAACCACCTATATCGCCTTCCCGCAGGTCATCTTCACCCATACCAACGCACCTGACGACGTCGTCTATGCCATGGCAAAGGCGATGTACGAAAACGCCGCCGTGATGGGCGAAACCTTCCCGCCGATGCGCGCCTTCCGTCCCGCCAACATGAAGGGCGACCCGGGCATCGCGGAATTCCACCCCGGCGCCTTGAAGTTCTTCGAGGAAGTCGGCCTGAACTGATCCGTGACCGACGCGGCGGACACAGCACGCTGGAACCGCCACGGGCTTTCCGTGGCGGTTTCCAAGCCTTTGGGCGATGTTCTTGCAGCGGGCATCGTCCTGAGCGCGATCTGCTGGGCGCTGTCGCTGCAGCGGCAGATCGGGCTTGATCTTTATCCGCAGCAATACTTCGCCGCGATCCTCTTTTTCACTCTGCCGCTTGCCTATCTCTCGCTGCCCGCCAGGCGCAGCACGATCCGATCCCGTGTGCCCTGGATCGATCTGGCTTGCGCCGCAACCGCCATGGCGGCGCTTGGGTTCATCGTCCAAGGCTACCCCGATCTGGTGCTGATGATCTTCGCCCGCCCGCCCGAGATCTGGGTGCCGGGGATCATCATCATCCTGCTACTGCTCGAAGCGCTGCGCCGCGCCACCGGCTGGGCGCTCGTCCTGATCATTGCGGTCTTCCTGCTTTACGCCCTTATCGGCGACCTGCTCCCGGGCCGGCTTCAGGGCCGCGCCCAGAACTGGCAGCTTCTGGCCGGGTATATGGCGGTGGATTCCAACGGCATCCTTGGGCTTCCGATATCGGTCGCCTCTACGGTGGTGATCGCCTTCATCCTCTTCGGGGTCCTTCTGGGCATAACCGGAGGATCGCAGTTCTTCACCGATGCCGCGATGCTGGGCATGGGCCGCTTCCGTGGCGGGTCGATGAAAATCGCGGTGCTGGCCTCGGGCCTTTTCGGGTCGATCTCAGGC
>JABDPT010000318.1 GCA_013042605.1 Paracoccaceae bacterium | reverse complement strand
CGATAAGACCTGCGTCTTCGCGCCAATGCGCGGCCAGCCACAAGCCGGCCAGCACCGAATTCGTCACACTTTTCGTGGCCGCGACCGCGCGTTCCGGCCCCGCGCAGGTGTCGATCCGCACCGATGCCGCCGCCTCAAGCGGGCTGCCTGTGACATTGGTCAGCGCCAGCACCCGCGCGCCGCCCGCGCCCAGCGCCGTGGCGGTTTCCAACAGATCGGCGCTTTTGCCCGACTGGCTGATCGCCAGACAAACCCCGCCCGCTACGTCGAACCCGCGCCCATAGACAGACCGGATCGACGGATGGACCGTCGCGACCGGGCGACCGAAGAGATATTCGAACGCATAGGCCAGATAGCTTGCCGCGTGATCCGACGACCCGCGCGCAAGCGTCATGAGGCAGGCCGGATCAAGGCCGCGCAATAGCTCTGCTTCTGTGATGAGATGCGCTTGGGCCTCTGGCGCCGCCAAGCGCGCTGCCGCCTCCGGGATCTCATCGATTTCGCGGGCCATCAGGGTCTGGCCAACCCCGGTCGGTGCCATCAGGGCAAGACCTCGTGGCCAAGCTGCGCGACATGAGCGGCGCGCTGTGGGGGAAAGCCCCCGCGCACGCCAATGGCGCGCGCACCTGCCGTGTTGCCCGCGACAAGGCAGGCGTCCAACGGCTGTCCGCCAAGCCAGGCGTGCAGAAAGCCCGCATTGAACGCATCGCCTGCGCCCGTGGTGTCAACCGGCGTCACGCGCTTGGCGGGGGCGTGTTCGCGCCCGCCCTTGGACCAGACGGTCGCCCCCTTGGCCCCTTCCTTGATGACCGTGATCGGGGCGACGGGGGGGACCGCGCCCATGTCTGCCAGCCGTTCGGCCTCTGCCGCATTAGGAAGAAAGACGTCCACTGCCGCGATCAGCGGGGCGGCGTCCGTCAGCCCGACGGTTTCATCCCAGCTGCAATCGAGCGAAACCGTCATCCCGGCGGCGCGGGCCATGGTCAAAAGCTCGGGCATCTCGACCAGAGTGGCAAGCTCCGCGATATGCATGTGCTGCGCCCCGGTCCGCCCAAGCGCGACCTCGTTCAGGCGTGGCGCGGCGGGGCCCGAGCGATGCGTGATGAAGGCCCGGTCTTCGCCGCCAACAAGGGCCGCCGTCACCTGTGCCTCGGTGCCTGGCTCGGCCGAACGGCACAGCGACAGGTCGATCTCCGCGGCATGAAGCTCGTCCCGGATCATGGGGCCGAACGCGCCTCCGGGCAGGATCGCGGCCAACGTGGCGGAACGCCCCTGCGCCACCAGATGCGCCGCGGTGATCGCGGCCCCGCCGCCCGCATGCATCCCGAACCCACCGGCATAAACCTCGGTCCCCATGGTCGGCATCCGCGGCACATCGGTGAAGATCAGGTCGCAATAGACCCGTCCGACCGTGACCACATCCGTCTGGGGACCATGCGCGCTCACACCAGCGCCTCCCCCGTTTTCGCGTCGAAGACATGCAGGTTTTCGGGAAGGGCCGACAGGCGCACCCGCTCGCCAACCTTCGGCGGCACACGGCCATCCGCCTTGGCGATCACTTCGCTTCCACCGGTGCCGACATAGATCAGCGTCTCGTGGCCCAGCGGCTCACAAACCGACACGTCGCCTTCCAAAATCGCATGCTCTTCATTGGGGTGCAGGTCTTCGGGGCGCACGCCCACCAGAACTTCGCGCCCGGCGTCGAGCTTGCCGCCCACATCGATGTCGAAACCCGAATGCAGCTTGACCGCCCCGCCATTCACGCGTCCCGGCAGCATGTTCATCGATGGCGCGCCAATGAAGCGGGCGACAAAGGTATTGGCGGGCTTGTGATAGACCTCTGCCGGCGTGCCCACCTGCTGAATAAAACCGTCTTTCATGATCACGATCCGGTCGGCCATGGTCATTGCCTCCACCTGATCGTGGGTGACGAAAACGATGGTCGAGCCGACCCGCTGGTGCAATTTCTTGATCTCAAGCCGCATCTGCGTGCGCAGTTGCGCATCGAGGTTCGACAGCGGTTCATCGAAAAGAAACACCGCTGGATCGCGCACCATCGCGCGCCCGATGGCCACACGCTGCCGCTGGCCGCCCGAAAGCTGGTTGGGCTTGCGGTCCAGAAGCTCGGTCATGTCGAGGATGTCGGCAACCTCTTCGTTGCGTTTGTTCTTCTCCTCGCGGGATTTCTTCGAACTGCGCAGCCCGAAACCGATATTCTTGCGCACCGTCATATGCGGATAGATCGCGTAGTTCTGGAACACCATCGCGATGTCGCGGTCCTTGGGTTCAAGGTTGTTGACCACTCGCCCGCCGATTTCGATATCGCCCGACGTCGCGTCCTCAAGCCCCGCGATCAGGCGCAGCGTCGTGGATTTGCCGCAGCCGGACGGGCCGACGAAGACCACGAATTCCCCGTCATGCACATTCAGGCTGATGCCATGCAGCACTTGGGTCTTGTCATAGGTTTTCACCAGGTCGCGCAGGATCAGGTCGGCCACGGGGTCAGGTCTCCAGCAATGCCGCAAAGGCGGCGTCGAGCATTGTGTCAGCGGCGGCGTAACGTGCCTCGCGCGCTGCCTCGGCGTTCTTGGTTGCCGCCAGCGTGGCCCGATAGACCTCAAGGGCGGCGGCCAGCGCGGCGGGCGCAGGCCCGCCCGGGCGGTCGCGGCGTGCAACGAAGGTTTCTGGGGCAACGGCGGTCTTGAAGGCATCTTCATTCGTGCTGCTGGCGCGTTTTGCCACCTTGGTAAACGCCGCACGGAAAGCGCCGAACCCTTCGTCCAGCGGCACCTCGTCGGCGATGACCTGCCGGGCGGTGGCGGCGGCCACTTCGTGCGCCTGCCGAAAGCTCAATCCTTCGTCGCGCACCAGCGTGTCGGCCAGTTCGGTGATGGTGATGCAGGCCGCATCGGTATTGCGGCGCACGCGCGGGCCATTGATCGAGCACGCGGGCAATAGGGCGGTCAAAAGCGCCAGTACCCGCCCGCCGCTGTCGAACGCGGTATAGCCTGCCTGCTGCACCTCGCCCTCGCTGTCATTCATGTCGGTGAAGGGCGTGTTATGCATCACGCCGACCACCATATCGCAGCGTCCCACGGTGGCGCTGGCCAGATGGCGCAGGTGTTCGATGGGCACCGGGTTGCGCTTTTGCGGCATGATCGAACTGATCTGCACAAGGCTGTTGGGAACATAGAGTTGCCCCACCTCGAAAGACGACCAGACCTGCATGTCCTGCACAATGCGGCCCAGATGCAGGAAGATCAGCTTCATCGCCGAGTAGAGCCCGGTTACATAATCGACCGACGCGATACAGCCGTAGGAATTGAGCAGCGGGCCGTCGAAACCCAGCAGTTCCGCCATCCGCGCCCGGTCGATCGGAAAGCCCGAGGTCGTGATGGCCGCAGCCCCCATCGGGCAATGATCGAGGCCATCCATCGCGGCGGCCAGCCGGACGGTGTCGCGCTGAAGCACCTCGATCATTGCGCCGAGATAATGGCCGAAGGTGGTGGGCTGCGCGGGCTGGCCGTGAGTGTAGGCGACGATCAGCGTGTCGGCCTCTCTCTCGGCCTTGTCGATCAGCGCTTCGGTCAGGGCCGTCACTTGGCCCATCATCGCCACCGCCCGGCGCCGCAGCGCGAGCTTGAAAAGGGTGTGGTCCATGTCATTGCGCGACCGCGCGGTGTGCAGTGCGCCGCCCAGATCACCAAGGCGTTTGCACAATTCTGCCTCGACGAGGAAAAAGTAATCCTCGTACTCGCCGGTATAGCTAAGCGCGTCGATATCTGTCTCAGCCTCAATATCCCGCAAGGCTCCGGCCAGTGCCGCGGCATCAGCGGCGTTCAGGATCCCGGTTTCGGCAAGCATCACAAGATGCGCCCGATTGATCGCGCCCATGTCGGCGGCGTGATGGGCCTTCACGCTTTCGAAAAGCGGGGCCAGCACCGTGTCGCGATAGGTCGGATCGGGGAAGGTGGAGGTGTCGGTCATTAGGCACAACCCATCCGTGGCGCTTGCGGCACGGATGACGGCCGCACCGCCCCCAAGGGGCGGCCGTTTCGGCCACCCCGCGGCGCGGCCGTCATCCTTTGGTTCGATGCGAACATCCCCGGGCTCCGCCCGTTCGCGGGGGAAACGATCCCCCAGATCGTTTCTGGACCCCCGCTCACCCTTTCAACCCCGCCATGACCACGCCGCGAATGATGAAGCGCTGGAAGATCAGGAAGACGATCAACGTCGGGATGGTCGAAATCGCCGCCCCGGTCATGATCAGCTCCCATTGCACATCCGCCTCGTCCCCGAAGGACGACAGACCCACCGGCAGCGTGTACATTTCAACCGAATTCGTGACGATCAGCGGCCAGATGAAGGCCGTCCAGTTGCCCAGAAACACGAAGATCGCCAGTGCCGCGAGCGCCGGTTTGACCAGCGGCATCGCCACCGTCCACCAGATCTGCAGCTCATTGAGACCATCAATCCGCGCGGCTTCGATGAAGTCATCCGGCACCGTCTCGAAAAACTGTTTCATCAGGAAGGTGCCGAAGGCCGTCATCAACCCCGGGAACATGATGCCCCAATAGGTGTCGAGCCACCCGAATTGCTGGCTCATCAAGTACCACGGGATCACCAGCATCTCTGTTGGGATCATCAGTGTGCTCAGGATCGCGATGAACACGATATACCGCCCCGGAAACTTGAACTTGCACAGCGTATAACCGACCAGACTGTCGAAGATCACGTTACAGACCGTGGTGATCAGCGCGATGATGATCGAATTGACGAACCACCAGTAGAACCGCCCGTCTTCCAGCACATAGGTGTAATTCTCGATCGTCGGTTCTTCGGGGATGAGGCGCAGGTTATAAACCTCGTGCGGCCATTTCAGCGAGGTCGAGATCATGAAGGCGATGGGCATGACCATCGCGATCCCGCCCAGAAACAGGAAGAACCAGCGCAAAAACTGGCCCATATTGGCCGGGCGCTTGGGCGCCTTGGTTTTCAAAAGCGCATCCGTGGTGGGGCGGATTTCCTCGACAACGGCCATGGCTTACCGATCCCTCAAAAGACGCAGCTGGATCAGGCTGACCACCAGCAGAACAAGGAACAGAACCACCGTTTGTGCGGCGGCATAGCCCATGTCGAAACTGTCAAACGCGCTTTGATAGATCATCAAAACCAGCGGCTTTGTGGAATTCAGCGGCCCTCCGGGGTTGTTCGTCGTCATGTTGAAGACGTGATCGAAGATGCGCAGGAATCCGATCGACGAGAAGACGACGATAAACACGATGGTCGGTTTCAGAAGCGGCAGCGTGATCTCCCACAGGACCGTCCAGGTCGACACCCCATCGATACGCGCGGCCTCGTAATAGCTTTTGGGAATGGCGCGCAGACCGGCCATGAAGATGATGATTTGAAAGCCGAGGCCCGCCCAGACGGCGGGCGCCAGAATCGATGGCAAGGCATTGGTTGTTGAGTTCAGGAACTCGATCTGCGGGATCCCGATCGAGGCGAGGAAGTTGTTGAAAAGCCCGATGGGCACCGGCTGATAGAACCACCGCCAGACCCAGGCCATGGCCACCGCACTGGTCATGAAGGGCAGAAAATAGAGCATCCGCAAAAAGCCATGCATGAAGCGCAGCTTGTCGAGGTGATAGGCGATGATGAAGGACAGCACGAGGCTGACCGGCGTGCCCAGCAGCAGATACACGAACGTGTTGCGGAAGACCTGCCAGAAGACCGGGTCGTTCCAAAGCTTGATGTAGTTATCAAGCCCGGTCCAGGTCCGGCTTCCCAGAAGGTTCCAATCTTGAAAGCTGATCAGGATCGCGTTGCCCGTGGGATAGAACCGGATCACCGTGTAAAATACCACCGGCAGCGCCAGAAAGGCCCAGGCCCAGACGATGTGTTTCTGACGAATGGTGAGATCGCGGTAAAGCTTCATCAGGTCACCTGAAAAGCGCCCCGGCCACCGCGCGGCAGCCGGGGCATGTGGCCTTAATCGGCGTAGTATTCGTTGAGCAGCTTTTGCTCGGCTTCGGCGGCGATGGCCAGGCTTTCAGCCGGATCCATATCCTGAAGTGTGATCCGCTCGACCATCTCGACCATCAGCTGACGCTGACCGCTTTCATTGGCGAACTTGGTCGTGTTGGCATAGGCCAGACCACGGATGAACGGGCCGAACACCTCGTTATTGGCATTGGCTTCGGTCATGCCGACCGAGGGTTTCGCCGGAAGCTCGCCCACGACATCAAGCCAGATCTGCATCGCCTCGTCCGAGGTGACGTATTGCATGAACTTGACGGCGGCGTCGTATTTCTCGCCTTCCGCCTTGGTCGTGATCGCGTTCACCCAATAGGACGAATAATTCGACCGCGTGCCATCGGACGTCGCCGGAAGCTCGGACACGCCCCAATTCAGGCCGCGCGTGTTGTTGAGCGACCCGATGCGGAACGACCCGTCGATATGCATGCCCGCGCGGCCGGCCTTGAAGGCGGCTTGCGGTTCATCCATGAAACCGAACGCGGTGATCGGTTCGTCGCCCTCGGCCATGCCGACATAGAATTTGAGCGCTTCGACACCGGCGTCGGAGTTGTAGGCGACCGTGCGATAATCGTCGGTATAGGGCTCTCCGCCGAACTGGCGGACAAGTACTTCGCGCCACCAGTGGTGATCCTGCGCGGTCATACCGGCGGTGATGCCCACCTGCGTGACGTTGCCCGCACCATCGACCTTGGTCATGGCACGCGCGGCCTCGACCGTTTCGTCAAGCGTGGTCGGCGGTTCCACTCCGGCCTCTTCCAGCAGGCGTTCGTTATAGAACAGCGCCAGCGAGCGCACGGCGGTTGGCAGCGCCCAGTACTGGTCGCCTTCCTTCATCGCCTGAACCATCGGGAAGAACTCTTCATCCACCATCGAGGCGGGGAAGGCATCGGCGGGCAGCGGCTGGATCAGCTCGGCTTCGACATAATCGTTGAGCCAGCCGTAAAAGAGCTGCACGACATCGGGCCCTTCGCCTGCCGGAATGGCGGCGGCGACCTTGGTGCGGTAATCGGCATAGGGGAAATGCGTCATCTTGACGGTGATGTCGGGGTTGGCGGCCTGGAAGTTCTCGATCAGCTGTTCCATCGCCTGCACGCGGGCATCGAAGAAATACTGCCAGTATTCGATTTCAACCGCATTCGCCGCACTGGCCAGAAGTGCTGCGGTGCTGGTTGCGGTGGCCAGCGCCATCGCCTTGAGGTGTTTGAATCCCATGGAATGTCTCCCTGTTGAAATGGCGGTTTTGCGGCCCGGCACCCCCACGGCACGTTGCCCGCCTATGGATCGTGGTTAACTCAACTGTGTTGAATTATCAAGTGAGTTGAGTTAATCCCGCCTCATGGTCGCCAAGCCCGACACCGTCGTGGGCGCGAATGCCGAACGCTCCCGCAATCACAACCGTCAGGTCGTGCTGGCGCGGGTGCGCGCGGCGGGTCAGATCGGGCGGGCCGAGATCGCGCGGTCGTCCGGACTGAGCACACAGGCCGTATCGAACATCATCGCCGATTTGCTGGAAGACGGGATGATCGCCGAACAGGGGCGGCGGTCCGGCGTGCGCGGGCTTCCGGCGGTGCAATACTCGCTAAACCCTTGCGGTGGCTATGCTTTTGGCGTCGAAATCCGCCCCGATGCGGTGTTTGCAGCGCTTCTTGACCTTGCTGGCGAGACGATCTTTTCCGAACGCCGAACGCAAACGAAGCACGACCCCGAAAGCGTTACCGCGACGATCGAAGCGCTGAAGACCCGTGCGCTGGAAAAGGCCCGGGTGCCGGCCAACCGCGTGCTGGGGGCCGGCATCGTTTTGCCCGGCCCCTTTGGTGCAACGGGCATTCAGGGCAGCGGTTCGGAATTGCCCGCATGGCAACAGATCGATCTGCAAACGTGGTTCAGCGAGGCACTGTCCCTACCGGTTTTCGTCGAAAACGACGCCAACGCGGCGGCAATGGCCGAGCGCGTCTCGGGCGTCGCGCAGGGGCTTGAGACTTATGCCTTTCTCTATTTCGGCACCGGTCTGGGACTTGGACTGGTGCATCAGGGCCGCCTGATCCGGGGGGCCTTCGGGAACGCGGGCGAGATCGGGCATATCCCAGTGCCTAGCGCGGGCAAATCGGTCTTGCTGGAAAGCGCGGTCAGTCGCCTGTCGGTGCAGCGCCATCTGAACGCCGCAGGCCTTGCCGTGACGAGCAGCGAGGACCTGCGCCTTCTCTACGCATCGAACGACCCGGCCCTTGCCGCGTGGCTGGAGCAGGCGGCCGAGCCGCTTTCGGCCGCGATTACAACGGTCGAAAACCTCTTTGATCCGCAGGCGATCATTCTGGGCGGCGCGATGCCGGACAATGTGCTTGATCACCTGATCGGTGCGGTGACGCTGACCGACCGGTCGGTGGCCCGGCGCGAGGATCGCACGCGGCCCCGCCTGTTGCGCGGCGCGTCGGGCCGCATGACCGCCACACTGGGCGCCGCCGCCCTTGTCATCAATCAGGCCTTCACCCCGATGATCGCCGTCGCACAGTAGATCGAATATGCCCACGCAAGATCAGATCCGCATCTCGAACGACCGCGCCCGCCCGCGCATCATGGAACTTTGGTGGGCGCTGCGTCCGCTGACATCCGTCATCCGCTTTATGAACACCGGCGCGCATCCCGACGACGAAACCTCGGCGATGCTGGCGGCGATGGCGTTTCGCGATGGCATCAACCTTTCCTATGCCTGTTCGACGCGCGGCGAGGGCGGGCAGAACGACATCGGCACCGAAGCAGGCGCCGATCTGGGCGCGCTGCGCACCCGCGAGATGGAGCGGGCCTGCGACGTGCTGGGGATGCGGATGTATTGGCATTCCGAAAGCCCCGACGATCCGATCACCGATTTCGGGTTTTCCAAAAGCGGGGTCGAGACGCTGGGAAAATGGGGCCACGACCGCACGCTTGCCCGGTTTGTCGAGATCATTCGCACCGATAAGCCCGACATCATCTGCCCGACCTTCCTCGACATCTCCGGTCAGCATGGCCATCACCGCGCGATGACGCAGGCCGCGCATGAGGTGATGGCGGCGGCGGCGGACCCCGGTTTTCCGTCGAACCTTGCGCCTTGGCAGGTCAAGAAGCTTTATCTGCCGGCCTGGTCCGGCGCGGGGCAGGCCTATGACGACGACGAGCCGCCGCCGCCCGCCACCTTGACGGTTGAGGCATCGGGGCGCGACGCGGTGAGTGGCTGGAGCTGGGAACGGATCGGCCAGCAATCGCGCGCCTATCACCGTACGCAAGGCATGGGCCGCTGGGTGCCCGCCGGGCCGGGGCGCGACTGGCCGCTGCATCTGTCCGAGGCCCATGTGGACGGGCCGGATGAGGCACTGAGTTCAGGGCTTCCCGCAACGGTGGGCGATCTGGCCGATCTGGACGGGGCTGGGCCGATCGCCGGTCTTCTGCGCGAGGCGCAGTCGTTGATCGAGGCCGCGGTCGCCTGTTATCCGACCTTTTCGGCAGTCGCGCAGAATGCGGCTGAGGCGTCTGTTCTGGTCACCCGCGCCATCGCCGAGTGTCCGGAGGCTGTGCGGGAGGATATTCTGCACCGGCTTAAGGCCAAGCAAACGCAACTGGCCCATGTGCTTCGGCTCGCTTTGGGCGTCGACGCGCGGGCGCGCACGAAAGACCTTTGGGTACACCCCGGCGACGCAACGGATGTGGTGGTGGAGCTTGATCCCGGAGAGGCGATGGCGGTGGAAACAGCGTTCGACCTGCCGCAAGGCTGGGACCAGGACGGCGAGGCGATAAGGCTTGGCGAAAACGCCGCGCTGACCGCCCCCTACCGCACCGCTTACGACCCCCTCGACCCGCCCGCCCCGGCGCTTTTGGTGAACATCGAGACCGGCGAGGCCAAGGTACAGGCGCGCTTGCCGTTTGAGGCCCCGCCCGTCGCCCTGCCCGCCCGGCTGGCAGATATCACGCCGGAGCGGGCGATATTGAACACGGCTCATTCGAGCCGGAGCGTGTCCGTCACCCTTGCCAATGTCCGACCTGCGGGCGCGGATGCGCAGATCACCGTGCCGGACGGCTGGAACGCTGCGCGCACCGACACCGGCTTTGACCTGACCCTGCCCGAGGATGCGGCCGAGGGCCTCTACCACCTGCCGCTGGATATCGACGGCGCACCTGCGATGCGGGTGCGGCGGATCGCCTATGACCACGTCGATGCCACCGCGCGGGCCTATCCCGCGACCGTCAACTTGCGCGTTCTCAACGTGGCGGTTCCGCAAGCGCGCATCGGCTATATCGGAAGCGGCAATGATCGCGTGGGGCACTGGCTGGCCGCGATTGACGCGGATGTGCGGGATGTGAGCGACCCGGAATTGCAGAGCGACGCGAGCCTCGCGCAATACGACACGCTGGTGATCGGCATCTTCGCGCTGCGCTTCCGGCCGGGGCTGGCCGAGGTCATGCCGCGCCTGCACCGCTGGACGGAGAACGGCGGCACGCTGGTGACACTTTACCACCGCCCTTGGGACAACTGGGATGCCGAGCGCACCGCGCCACGCCCGCTTGAGATCGGGCAACCCTCGCTGCGCTGGCGGGTGACGGATGAGAGCGCCGAGGTTGGGCATCTGACCGATCACCCGGTCTTGCAGGGCCCCAATCCGATTGGCCCCGGCACATGGGACGGGTGGGTCAAGGAGCGTGGACTTTATTTCGCCAAGCGCTGGGACGCCGCCTATCAGCCGCTTCTTGAAATGGCCGACCCGGATGAGGCGCCGCATCAGGGCGCGTTGTTGGTGGCCGATATCGGGGCGGGACGGCACGTGCACACCTCACTGATCCTGCATCACCAGATGGAGCATCTGGTGCCCGGCGCCTTCCACCTGATGGCGAACCTGATCGCCCCCCGCCGATGACCGACGCGCCGCCGCGCGACAACCTCAAGGGCGGGCTCTGGCTGATTGCGGACATGTCGCTCAACATCTGGGCGCTGTCGATCGTCAAGGCGCTGGGGCTTGGCTATGCGGCATCGCAGATCGTGTTTCTGCGCGCGGCCGTTGGGCTGGTGCTGATCGCACCGTTGATCTGGCAGCATCGCGCGGCCTTCCGGGCCGTGCCGGACCTACCGTTTCATGCCCTGCGCGTGGCCCTGTCGGTGGTGACGCTGACGGCGAGTTTCTTTGCCATCGCGCGCGTGCCGCTGGCGCTTTTCACGGCGATGAACTTCACCCGCCCGCTGGTAACGATGGTCATGGCCGCGTTCCTGCTGCGCGAAGTGATCGGCCCGCGCCGATGGGTGGCGGCGGGGGTCGCGCTGGTCGGGGTTGTGATCGCCGTGGGACCCGGAGTTGTGGCTCCGTCCTGGGGTTTGGCGGCACTTGGCATCGTGATCCTTGCAGGCTCTGGTGCGGTGATCGTCACGCGCCGTCTGCGGGCCGCGCCCGAGATCGTGCTGATGGCGTTCTACACTGGCGGTCTCGTGCTTTTCTCTGCTCCGCTGGCGGCGGCGGGATGGGTGCCGATAGGTCCGGGCCACCTCCTTCCGCTTCTCTTGGTGGGCGTCTTTGCGCAATCCGCGCAGTTCTGCTTCCTGCGGGCGCATTTTCATGGCGAGGCGGGGCTTTTGTCGGTGCTCAGTTACCTGAGCCTGATCTTGTCGGTGACAGTTGGATACGCGGTCTTTGGCGAGGTGCCGACACCGTCGTTCTGGTTGGGGGCCGCGCTGGTGACAGGGGCGGCGCTTTGGGTAACGATCCGCCGACCCGCAAGCCGTTGAACACGAAAAACATTGCGCCAAAACGAATCTGCGGCCAGTGTCCCCCGATCCATTGTGTCGGTTGGGAGAGACGGCATGATTTCGGGACGGGTCAGGGCAATGCGAGCGCCGCACTGGCTAGCGCTTTTCGGGCTGATGCTCGGGGGCTGGCTGGTTCTGTTTGCACTGGCTGTTCCGGCCGATCTTCGCGAAGTGGGCCGCATCTATGGCAGCGACTTTCTGCGCGACCTTTGCACGATCACACCGGATGCCGCGGGCTTTGTCCGGCTGACAGGCATGTGGGCGCTGATGTCGGTGGCGATGATGGCGCCGACCGCCCTGCCCGCCTTCGCCACCTATGAAGACCTTGGCCACCGCGCGCCGACGCAGTTCGGCGCATTGGTTGCCGGGTTTCTGGCGGTCTGGTTCGGCTTTTCGATCCTTGCCACCGCCGCGCAGATCGCGCTTTTCAATGCCGATCTGCTGAGCGCCTTCGGGGACAGCCGCTCGCCCGCCCTGTCGGCTGCCTTGCTGATCGGGGCCGGGGCCTATCAGTTTTCGCCGCTCAAGTCCGATTGCCTGGCCAAATGCCGTGCACCGATGACCTTCTTCATGGCCCATTGGGACGAAGGGCCGTGGCGCAACGGCCTGCGGCTTGGAGCGGCCTGTCTTGGCTGTTGCTGGGCTTTTATGGCGCTCGCCTTCGTGGGCGGGATGATGAGTGTCGCTTTCATGGGGTTGGCGACTCTTGTGATGATTATCGAGAAGCTGCCCGCATTGGGCCGTTATGTAACAGGCCCGCTTGGGGTCGCCTTGATCGTGTCGGGAATTGCCGTGGGCACCGGCGCGATCTGAAGTCTGGGAGGACAGAACACTAATGGCACTCGACACATCCGAGGTTGGCACGATCCCATGGGCGATCAAGGGCGAACTTATTCTCAATTGTAACTGTACGGTGTTCTGCCCTTGCGTGGTGTCGCTCGGGAAACACGCGCCCACCGAAGGCTATTGCCAGGCGTGGTCGGGCGTGCGCATCGATAGCGGCCATTATGGCGACGAAGACCTGTCGGGTCTGAATGTCGGGCTGATCCTGGAGATCCCCGGCCTGATGGCGCGCGGCAACTGGACAGCCGCCGCGTTCATCGACGAACGCGCGAGCGAAGCGGCCTATGACGGGCTGGTCAATATCTTCAGCGGCGCTGCGCGTGGCACAACCGGGCTTTTCGGTCTTCTCGTCAGCGAGTTTCTGGGGGCCGAGCGGGCGCCGGTGGTGTTCGAGACCGAAGGCAAAGCCCGCCGCCTGATGGTCGGTAAGAAGATCCAGGGTGAGATTGTCCCGGTCGAGGGCGGTCGCCCAGACGAAGATATCGTCGTCACCAATACGAAATACTGGATGGGTCCGGATATCACCGTGGGCACCGCCACCAAGGGCCGCGTGCGCGCCTTCGGCCGGGTCTGGGATTTTGACGGCCGTTCGGCCGAGATCTGCCAGATCGACTGGAGTGGTCCGCGTTGACGGGCGCAATCCACAGCGCGCCCAGCGCCACGGTCAACATCGCGCGTTCTCACCGCCTGCGCCGCACGCCGTTCACCGAGGGTGTCGAGGCAGCGGGCGTGCGGGCCTATACGGTTTACAATCACATGCTGCTGCCGGCGGTCTTTGCCAGCCCGCAAGAGGATTACCGCCACCTCAAGGAAAAGGTGCAGCTTTGGGATGTGGCCTGCGAACGACAGGTCGAGCTGCGCGGCCCCGATGCCGGGCGTCTGATGCAGATGCTGACCCCGCGCGATCTGCGCGGGATGCTTCCGGGGCAATGCTATTACGTGCCGATCGTCGACGAGACGGGCGGGATGCTGAACGATCCGGTGGCGCTGAAGCTGGCCGAAGATCGGTGGTGGATTTCAATCGCCGACAGCGATTTGCTGTTCTGGATCAAGGGGGTGGCCTACGGCCTGCGGCTTGACGTTCTGGTCGACGAACCGGATGTGTCGCCGCTGGCGGTGCAGGGCCCGCTGGCAGAAGACACGGTTGCAGAGGTTTTCGGCGATCGGATCCGTGACATTCGTTTTTTCCGCTTCGACTGGTTCGAATTCATGGGCCGCGATCTGGCTATAGCGCGGTCAGGCTTTTCCAAACAGGGCGGGTTCGAGATTTACGTGCCCGATACCGGCATCGGCATGCCGCTTTGGAACGCGCTGATGGAGGCGGGTGCGGGCCACGACATCCGCGCAGGCTGTCCCAACGGGATCGAGCGCGTGGAAAGCGGGCTCTTGAGCTATGGCAACGACATGAGCCGCGAGAACACACCCCACGAATGCGGGCTTGGCCGGTTCTGCAACACCCAGACCGCCATCGGCTGTATCGGGCGCGACGCGCTTTTGCGGGTTGCACGCGAAGGACCCATTCGCCAGATCCGCCCGATCGAGATTTCCGGGGACCCGGTGCCGATCTGTGATCATCATTGGCCGGTACAAGCCAAGGGCAAGGTCGTGGGCCGGGTCAGCTCGGCAGCATGGTCGCCGGATTTCAACACCAACGTGTCCATCGGCATGGTCCGCATGACGCATTGGGACCCGGGCACTGATCTTGAGGTTGTGACGCCGGACGGAACCCGCCCCGCACTGGTCTGCAACGAATTCTGGAACTCGTGAGGGGACGGGCGGAGCATGCAACAACATTTTGATGCGCTTGAGAAAACCGCCGCGAACCATGTGGCTCTGTCACCGCTGTCGTTTCTGCATCGGGCAGCGGCGGTCTATGGCGAACGCGAGGCTGTCGTCTATGGCGACCGGCGGCAAAGCTGGCGTGAGACGCAGGCGCGCTGCCACGCGGTGGCCGACAGTCTGCGGGCGATGGGGATCGGCCTTGGCGATACCGTGTCGGTGCTGTCGCCGAACATCCCCGAGCTTTTCGAGCTGCATTATGCCGTGCCGATGACGGGTGGCGTGCTCAACACGATCAACATGCGGCTAGAGCCGGAAACGGTGGCCTATATCCTCGATCACGCCGACAGCCAGCTTGTGGTCGTCGATACGATGTTCGCGGGTCTCGTCCGCGCGGCGTTCGAGATCATGGGGCGCGAGATCCCGGTTGTGGATATCATCGACGCGAACGCCCCGCCCCATGACGGCTTTGGTCAGCGCAGCTATGACGATCTGGTGGCTGGCGGGGATGGGAGTGCGACCTTCCCGCTGCCGTCGGACGAATGGAACGCGCTGGCGCTCAACTATACCTCTGGGACATCCGGGCGGCCCAAGGGCGTGGTCTATCACCATCGCGGGGCCTATTTGATGGCGCTGGGTACCGTTGCCGGGTGGACCGTGCCGCAGACACCGACCTATCTGTCGGTCGTGCCGATGTTTCATTGCAATGGCTGGAACCACCCCTGGGCCATGGCCATCGTCGGCGCGCGGATCGTCTTTACGCGCGACCCGGTGCCTGAACGCATCTTCGCCGCGGTGAAAGACGAAGGGGTCACGCATTTCGGGGCGGCACCCATCATTCTGTCAATGCTCGTGGAAAGCGAGGCCGCGCCCAGCGAACCGCTCGACCCGACGGTGCATGTGATGACCGCCGGCGCGCCGCCCCCGCCCGCAATTCTGGCGCGGACCAAGGCGCTGGGTATGGACGTGATGCAGGTTTACGGGCTGACCGAAACCTATGGCCACATCTCGCAATGCCTCTGGCGCGATGAGTGGGACGATCTGACCCCCGCTGAACAGGCCGAATTGCAGGCGATGCAGGGCGTGGGCTTTCCCATGGTCGAAGAGCTTGCCGTGATTGACCGCGAGAGCGGTGCGCATGTGCCGCTTGACGGGGCGACGCAGGGCGAGATTGCGATTACCGGCAATATCG
>JABDPT010000110.1 GCA_013042605.1 Paracoccaceae bacterium | reverse complement strand
ACGCCGGTCGAATACCGCGACCAGATGGCGATCTGGGTGCTGATCATCGCGATCGGATTGTCGGACTGGGTGCAGTTCGCGCGGGTGGTGCGCGGGGCGACGCTGGTCGAAAAGAACAAGGAATACGTGCAGGCCGCGCGCCTGATCGGGCGGACCAGCCCGGCGATCATGCTGCGCCATATCCTGCCCAATGTGCTGTCGCCGGTGCTTGTCATCGCGACGATCTCGCTGGCGCTGGCGATCATCGCCGAGGCGACGCTGTCCTTCCTCGGCGTCGGCGCGCCGCCCACGCAGCCGTCGCTGGGCACGCTGATCCGGATCGGGCAGGGCTTCCTCTTCTCGGGCGAGTGGTGGATCCTGCTCTTCCCGGCGGCGACCCTGCTAGCGCTGGCGCTGTCGGTGAACCTGTTGGGCGACTGGCTGCGGGACGCGCTGAACCCGCGGTTGAAGTAGGTTCTCGACAACTTTTATGGTACGAGCGGATTGAGCCTCTGAGATGGGCCGGAGAAAGCCATGTCGCGTGTAAAGAAACAATTCGATCCTTCCTTGCCTGTCAAAGCTTCGTCGCAGCAGGGCAGCGACCTCGTGGAAGAAAACGAGAAGACGCTGACCGGGGCGGAGAAAAAAGACCTGATGCGGCGCACGGCGGATGATCTGCGCGACGTTCTAACCCGCCTCGCCGATCGCTAGTGCCTATCTACCGTGTAGCCTTCGAGGACGCTTTGCTGGCGTATTGCGAAGGCATGAAGGTACCGGATGCCCGACCCTATATCCTGAACGAGAATGCGATCCGGAGCGCCATCGGTCGCCCATACCATACCATACTTGGTGCGGATGCCTTCCCAACCCTGCACCAGAAAGCTGCCGCGCTTCTGGACGCCATGGCGCGCGCGCATGGCTTCTCGGATGGGAACAAACGGACCGCTGTGATGCTCACGCTCTTCATGATACGGGCGTCGGGGTACGACCTTTCGCCGATTTCGCGCGAAAAACTCGATGACGTGGTGGTTGAACTGCTGGAGGGCAAGCGCACGATGACCTCCGTCGCCTTCTGGTTTCATCTGGTAATCGACCCCGGATGAGCTGCTGCAAGAGTCAGCGGATGCACGGTGCGATATCCGGCCCCCGCACTCCCCCATCGTACCCGACTTCGCCTTGCCCTTTCCCGCCTCTTGCGCCCATAAAAGCGGAACGTCTTGCCAAGGGGATTGCCGTGCACAACCCGGCCTTTTTCAGAATTGCCGCCATGCCCACTCGGCGGGTCACACCCGTGCTCGCGCCATGACCGATACCACGATCCTCTGGCGTCCCGTCGGCCCCGAAGAGCTTGCCCTGATCGAACAGACGGGCATGAAGGCGTTTCCGCCGCGGCTTCCCGAACAGCCGATTTTCTATCCCGTCACGACCGAGGATTATGCCGTCAAGATCGCCCGCGACTGGAACGTGAAGGCGAGCGGGTCTGGCTTTGTCACGCGGTTCGAGGTGCGCACCGATTACCTCGATCAATACGAGATCCAGGAAGCGGGCGGGCGTGCGCATCTGGAATACTGGATCCCGGCCGAGGACCTGCCCAACTTCAACGCCGCCATCGTCGGGCAGATCAAGGTCGTGCAGGAATTCAAGGGCGAGGCGAACGCGTGAGCACGCGGCTTCAGTCGGAAGAGATCCGGATATGGGAAGACGACGATTATCCGTCGATCTTCTTCGGGGTCTCGGCCGGCGCACGTTACGCGTTGCTGAGCCTTGCCACCGCGCCCGAGGAACAGGATATCCGGCACGGCATGCATCTGACCTATCTGGAGATCGACGATCAGGCGCATGGGGGCTTACGGCGCGGTCACGGCGATCGGGGTTTCGGAGCCCGGCGTGCGGATCGAGTTTCGACCCGAGGTGCTGGGCCTGCCGCCCGAGGCCGCGCCTCTTGTCATAGATACCGGGGCGTCCGGGCTGTCAGAGGCGGCGCAGCACCGGCTGGACGCGCTTGCCGCTGGTTGTCAGCCGGCCCGGAAATGACCATAACCGATTGAACAACGGGACGAACCTGACTTGACCGATGCACCGACCCTTTCCGTTCGCGACCTGACGGTCGAGATCCCGACGCGGGCCGGGGTTCTGCGCCCGGTCGATCAAGTGTCCTACGACATCGCGCCGGGCGAGATCCTTGGCGTTGTCGGCGAAAGTGGG
Source organism: Paracoccaceae bacterium (assembly GCA_013042605.1). Taxonomy (GTDB): domain Bacteria; phylum Pseudomonadota; class Alphaproteobacteria; order Rhodobacterales; family Rhodobacteraceae; genus JABDPT01. Next base: position 4,188 of record JABDPT010000110.1, on the reverse strand, counting down.
GCCGGAAAGTCGATGACCGGGAACGCGGTGATCGGGCTTCTGGACCGGCCTGCGCAGATCACCGGCGGCGAGATCATCCTTAACGGCGCGCGCATCGACAACCTGCCTTATGACCGGATGCGCCGGGTGCGGGGCAAGCAAATCGGGATGGTGTTTCAGGATCCGCTGACCTCGCTCAACCCGCTTTTGCCCATCGGCGACCAGTTGACCGAGACGATGCTCGAACACTTGAACATATCGCCGAAAGAGGCGCGGGAACGTGCGGTTGCGGCGCTTGAAGAGGTTGGCATCCCGGCCGCGCGTGACCGCATCGACAGTTACCCGCACGAGTTTTCCGGGGGCATGCGGCAGCGGGTGGTCATTGCGCTGGCACTTTGTGCCGAGCCGTCGCTTGTGATCGCGGATGAACCCACCACCGCGCTGGATGTCAGTGTACAGGCCCAGATCATCGCGCTTCTCAAGCGGCTCTGCCGCGAGCGGGGGACGGCGGTGATGCTGGTCACGCATGATATGGGCGTGATCGCCGAGGCCGCCGACCGCGTGGCAGTGATGTATGCCGGGCGGCTGGCCGAGATCGGGCCCGTGCGCGAGGTGCTGACGCGACCGCGCCACCCTTATACCGACGGGCTGATGGGGTCGACGCCTCTCGCCTCCAAGGGGCTTGACCGGTTGCGCCAGATCCCCGGGGCGATGCCTCGCCTGGGGGCCTTGCCGGATGGGTGTGCGTTTCATCCGCGCTGTCCGCGTGCACAGGACCGGTGCCGCCAGAACCCGGGGCCGACGATTGCAGCCTGTGACGGGCAGGCGGCGTGCTGGTTCCCGCTGGAACGGACGGAGGCGGCGGAGTGAATGACGCAGTCAAGAATGTAGGGCTGGGCCCGACCGTCGGGTTGCGCGAAGCGCCCGCCCGAGTGGGCGGTCGGACGCTGCCCGGCGCTGCCCGCCGGGCCAGAGGGGTATTCATATGACCGTCCTTGTCCGCATCGCCAACCTCACCCGTATTTTCGACGTCTCGAAACCCTTGCTCAACCGCGTGATCGAGCGGCTGCCCAAGGCACTTTTGACGGCGGTGTCCGATGTCAGCTTCGATATCCCCGAACGCCAGATCTATGCGCTTGTCGGCGAAAGCGGGTCGGGGAAATCGACCATCGGGAAGATGGTCGTGGGCCTTTTGCGCCCCAGCGACGGCAACGTGGAAATCAACGGCATCGACCTTGCCACCGAAACCGACGCCGACCGGATCGAGATCGTGCGCTCGGACATTCAGATGATCTTTCAGGATCCATATGCTTCGCTCAACCCGCGCTGGAAGGTCCGCGATATCATCGCCGAGCCGGTGACCGCGCGGGGCGGCGATGGCAAGGGCCTGGCCGAAAGGCTGCTCGAACAGGTCGGGTTGTCGGCGGAGGATGCGGGCAAGTATCCGCACGAGTTTTCGGGCGGGCAGCGGCAACGGATCTGTATCGCCCGCGCGCTGGCCTCGGAGCCGAAGCTGATCGTCTGCGATGAGCCGACCTCGGCGCTGGATGTGAGCGTGCAGGCCCAGGTGCTCAACCTGATGAGCGACCTGAAGGACGAGTTCGGGCTGACCTATCTTTTCATCAGCCATGACCTGACGGTGGTGCAGCATATGGCCGACACGATCGGCGTGCTTTATCTTGGCCGTCTGGTGGAAGAGTCGAGCCCCGATCAGCTTTTCGACGACCCCAAGCATCCATATACCCAGATGCTGCTGGCTGCCGCGCCCAAGATGGACGGGTTCGGGCGCGAGGTGGAGCCGCCCAAGGGCGAAATTCCCGACCCGATCAACCCGCCGCCCGGCTGTGCGTTTCACCCGCGCTGTCCCATCGCCGTCGACCGCTGCAAACGCGAGCGGCCCGAGTTGCGCACGCTTCGTGGGGCGCGCGTGGCCTGTCACCTGGCCGAATAAATGGATGCGCGTCGCATTCGCGTGCGCGGGCAGGTACAGGGCGTGGGGTTTCGTCCGTTCATCTGGCAACTGGCGCGGGCGCATGGGGTCAAGGGCCATGTGCTCAATGATCCCGAGGGGGTGCTGATCCACGCCGAGGGTGAGGCGCTGGACGCGTTCGAGGCGGATATCGCCGCCAAGGCCCCGCCGCTGGCGCGCGTCGATGCGGTGGAAGGGGTGGCGGTCGACGCCCAGGGCGCAACGGAGTTCACCATCGCCAAAAGCACCGGGCAGGGGGCCGAAACCCGTGTGACCCCGGATGCGGCGACCTGTGCCGCCTGTCTGGCCGAGATCCGCGACCCGGATGACCGGCGCGCGGGCTATGCCTTTGCCAACTGCACCCATTGCGGGCCGCGCTTCACCATTTTGCGGGCGCTCCCTTACGACCGCGCGCAAACCACGATGGCCCCGTTCGAGATGTGCGCGGCCTGCCGCGCGGAATACGAAGACCCCGCCGATCGTCGCTTTCATGCCCAGCCCGTGGCCTGCCCGGACTGCGGTCCGCGTGTGTGGGTTGAAGCGGGTGGGCAGGAACAGGCGTTCACGCAGGCGGCAGAGCGGCTGCGCGCCGGAGAGATATTGGCGATCAAAGGCTTAGGCGGGTTTCACCTTGCCTGTGATGCCACGAATGAGGCAGCGGTCGCCTTGCTGCGCACCCGCAAGTACCGGCCCGGCAAGCCCTTCGCGCTGATGGGAACCGAGGCCACGATTGCCCGCTATGCGACGCCCACCGACGCCGAATGGGCGGTGTTGCGCGACCCGGCCGCCCCGATCCTTCTGCTCGCGCTCGGCACTGCGTCGCTGGCCCCCTCCGTCGCCCCCGGTCAGGCGCGGTTGGGCTGGATGCTGCCCTATACGCCGTTGCATCACCTGCTTTTTGACGCCTTCGACGGGCCTCTGGTTATGACTTCCGGAAATCTCTCGGGTGAGCCGCAGGTCATCGGCAATGACGAGGCGCGCGCGAAGCTGGCCACCTTCGCCGACGCCTTCGTCATGCATGACCGCGAGATCGTGCGGCGGCTCGACGACAGCGTGGAACGGATCACGCCGCAGGGGCCCATGATCCTGCGCCGCGCGCGGGGGCGGGTGCCCGGCACGCTGCCGCTGCCGCCGGGGTTCGAGGACGCGCCGCAGGTGCTGGCCTTCGGGGGGCAGATGAAATCGGCGATCTGTCTGACCAAGAACAACCAGGCGCTGCTGTCGCATCATCTGGGCGATCTGGACGATGCGCTGACCTATGACGCGTTTCGGCAGGCCGAAGAGGATTACACTCATCTCTTCGATCACAAGGCCACGGTGGTGGCGGTCGACCTGCACCCCGGCTACCGCGCGACGCAGCACGGGATGGCGCGGGCGGGGGACCGCCCGGTGATCGAGGTACAGCATCACCATGCGCATCTGGCCGCCTGCCTGGCCGATGCCGGCTGGCCGCTGGGTGCCGGACCGGTGGCGGGGATCATCCTTGACGGGCTGGGGCTTGGGTCGGACGGCACGATCTGGGGCGGAGAGGTGTTGCTGGGCGATTATGCCGGGTTCGAGCGGGCGGCGTGGTTGCGCCCCGTGCCCCTGCCGGGTGGGGATGCTGCCAACCGCGAGCCGTGGCGCAACCTGCTGGCGCGTCTCGATGCGGCGGGGCTGGGGGCGCTGGCGGATGAGATGTTGGCGCATCAGCCGCGCGACCTGATGCGGCAGGCGATGGCCGCCGGGGTGAATGCGCCGCTTTCGTCTTCGGCGGGGCGGCTTTTCGATGCGTTTTCCGCGGCCCTTGGCCTTGTGACGGGGGCGATGTCCTATGAGGCCGAGGCGGCGATGCGGCTGGAAGCGCTGGCGTTGGACGCCCCGCCGGAAGAGGCGGCCTATCCCTATGTCTTCGGGTTTGACGCGGCGGGCGGGGCGCTTGATGACACGACGCTCTGGGACGATCTGCGCACCGATTTGCGCGCGGGCGTGCCACCGGAGACCATCGCGCTGCGGCTTCATGCGGGCGTGGCGTCGTCGTTTGCCACGCAGGCCCGGCGCCTTGTCGACAGCGGCGCGGCACAGGCCGTGGCCCTGTCGGGCGGATGCTTTCAAAACGCGCTGTTGCTTGATCTGACGCTGCGGGCGCTGGACGGTTTGCCGGTGCTGCACCACAGATCGACCCCGGCCAACGATGGCGGGCTGGCCCTTGGTCAGGCCCTGATCGCGGCGGCGGCGGCGATGGAAAGCAATTAACCAGG
>JABDPT010000109.1 GCA_013042605.1 Paracoccaceae bacterium | reverse complement strand
GATCTCTGCGACGTCGATCGGGCCTTTGCCAAGCGGCCTCGCCCCGGTGGCGGCGGCAAAGACCAGATCGCCGTCAAGCGGGGTATGCGCGGGCAGGACGGCCCGCCCGATCCCGTCATGGGCGGCGATGGCGACGCGCTTGGCTTCGGATTTGGTGAGGGCCGCGTCAGTGGCGACGATGGCAATCGTGGTGGCGGTGCCGAGCGTGGGCTTGGCGGCGAAGCTGCCCACCTGACCGGTCGCGGGCGAGGGGCCGAGCCCGCCGAATTCCGCGCCCTGTTCGAAGGCTCCGGCCCAGAAATGCGCGCTGTCGCCCACGGTGGCCGACCCCATGGCGTTGACGACCACGAGGGCCGCCACGGTGATGCCGCTGTCGAGCTTGAAAGACGCGCTGCCCAGCCCGCCCTTGAGGTTCTGGGTGGTGGCCCCGGTGCCCGCGCCGATGGTGCCCAGCGCGCAGTCGGTTCCCGCATCGGCAAGGGCCGCCGCGCCAAGCGCGGGATAGGGGTTGTCGCCCCAGTCCTCGTTGCCGCCATTGGCGAGGTCAAAGACGATGGCGCCGGGAACAATCGGCACGTTCTGCCCGTGGGCCACGAACCCGCGCCCCGCGCGGCGCAGCGCATCGGCCACACCCGACGCCGCCGCCAGCCCGAAGGCCGAGCCGCCCGACAGCACAAGCGCGTCCACCTTTTCGACGGTGTTCTCTGGCGCCAGCAGGTCGGTTTCCCGCGTGCCCGGTCCGCCGCCCATGACGTGGACCGCTGCCGTGAAGGGCGCGTCCGCCGTGACGACGGTCACGCCGGATTTGAGCGCCGCATCCTGCGCATGCCCCACCAGAAGCCCCGACACATCGGTGATCAGATTGCGCGCGCCGACCCGCATCAGATCCTCGGCTTCGGCGCTGCTGTGGCCGGATCGCCGGTATTCGGCTCGCCCTTCGGCTCGATCAGCAGGACCTTCGCCTCAATCACCGCGCGCGGTCGGTGCACCATGCCCCTGGGCACCACGCATAACTCGCCCGGCCCCAGGGTCACGCTGTCGCCACCCTCGCCATCCATCGTCACCTCGCCTTCGAGGATCAGAAAGAAGTCATCGGTTTCGTCATGCTTGTGAAACGGAAACGCACCTTCGAACTTCACGACCATCACGTCATTGCCATTGTAATCGGCGACCACGTGGGGATCCCAGTGACTGTCGAACTGCGCCAGCTTATCGGCAAGGTTCACACGCGTCAGCCCGGTCGTCGTCATATGCAGCGTCCCCCGTCCACTTCCATGGCGACACCGGTCACCATGCTGGCCTCGTCCGAGCACAGGAAAAGCGCGGCGTTGCCCATATCCTCGGGCGTCGAAAACCGCCCCAGCGGGATCGTGGAAAGGAACTTGGCCCGGATCTCGGGCGTATCCTTGCCCATGAAGGACTTGAGCAGGGGCGTTTCCCCGGCCACCGGGTTGATCGCGTTGACGCGCACGCCGTGCGGGGCGAGTTCCACGGCCATCGCCTTGGTCGCGGTGATCATCCAGCCCTTCGACGCGTTGTACCAGTTGAGGTTGGGGCGGGGCGACACGCCGGCGGTCGACGCCACGTTGAGGATCGCGCCATAGCCCGCCTTTTTCATCAGCGGAACGATGTGGCGCGCGGTGAGGTAGACGGACTTGGCGTTCACCGCCAGGACGCGGTCGAAGTCGTCTTCGGTCACGTCTTCCATCGGGGCTGGCAGATGGGTGATGCCAGCGTTGTTGACCAGAATGTCGATGCGCCCGAAGGCGTCCATCGCTGCCTTGGCCATGGCGGCCACGTCCGCGCCGTTCGACACGTCGCAGCGCCGCGCGATGCCCGAAACCTCTGCGGCCACGGCCTTCGCGCCGTCTTCGTTGATATCGGCGACCAGCACCTGCGCGCCCTCGCGCGCAAACGCCCGGGCGATGCCGGCGCCAAAGCCCGATCCGGCCCCGGTCACGATGGCGGCTTTTCCCTCAAGTCTCATGGGCATTTTTGTTTCACGAAACCCCGCGCGCGAAAAGACTGAATGCGTCGGGTTTGCATAAGCGGCCCGGCTGCCCCAGATAAACCCCATGGTTTGGTTTCTCGAAGTTGCGGTGCCGACGCTTGCCTTCGGTATGCTTTCGGCCCTCTTGCCCATCGCGCTGATGCGGTGGAGCGAGGACACGCAGGCCGCCCTTTTGCGGGTGCTGGCGCTGTCCGCCGTCTTGCTTGTCGTGATCGGCGGCGCAGTTTTCGCGCTGATCTATGCGCGCGACGGGCTGTCTGTGTCGGCGCTGGCCACAGATCCGATGGGCGCGCTGCGCCATTTCATTTGGCTTGGCGTGCAATCGTCGCTGGTCTGGTTGCCGGTGCTGCTGATTACCGGGCTGGGTCTGGCGCAGGGGATCGAGGCCCGAAGGGGCCGTGCATTGGCCGCGCGCGAGCCCGAGGGTTGATCCATCTCTGTCACGATGCCGGGTGACGCGTTACACTTCGGCCCATTGATTAAAGGAAGACCCCCATGCGCTATGTGAAATGGTCCGTCATCTCCCTGCTCGTGCTCATCGTGCTGGGCTTTTTCCACTATACGTTGCCGCAGCGCGACATCGTGCGGATCGTCAACACCTATGAGGAACGGCAGGATTTCGGCTGGAACAGCATCTTCTGGGCCGGGCCGAATGCCGGGGCGGCCGAGGCGGTCAATCGCGACGTGCTGTTCATCCAGACGATTCAGGCCAACGGCAAACCGATGGTTTATCGCAATGAAGACACCGGCTGGGGATGGCCGCCCTATTTCAAGTTCGACACGGCGAACCTTCAGACCGAGGCGGCGGATGCCATTTCGCCCCGCGATGCGCCAGAATGGTACGCCGTGCGTCATTATGGCTGGCGCAGCGAATTGCTGAGCGCCTTCCCCAACGCCGTCAGCATGCGCCCGGTGTCGGGACCGGACGAGTTTCTGGTCCCGTGGTTCAATATCGTGTTCCTGACGATTCTGGCCGGGTTCTTCTTTTGGGTCTGGCGGATGTGGGTGCGCTTTCGCGAGCGCCGCATCGACCCTGTGCTGGAAGATATCGACGAGGCGTCGGACGCGGCCAGCGCGCGCGCCAAGGGGCTGTGGCGGCGGATCACCGGACGCTAGACGCCTACCCGTGTCGGCGGTATCTTCCTGAGAGTTAGCCATATTTTCGCCGTCCGTCCTTGTTTAGGTGCCCCGGATGGCACCGGATGGAGTGTGAAGATGAGTGAGATTCTTGAAGAAAAACCCGCCAAGTTCGGCCTTGTGGGGTTCTTTCTGGGCGTGGTGGCCCTTTTGGTGATTCTCGTGCAGCTTTCGGCGTTTTTCGAGCCGCAGGAGGCAAAAAGCGTCGGCACAACGATTGGCGAGATCGCCGCCGAGATCAAGGATTCCGCCGCGCGCGCCATGTCCGGCGAACCCGCGCCGGAAGCCCCACCGCCGCCGCCGGATTATACCCAAGAGATCACGCTTGCCGCGCTGATTGCCGCCGCGGCCGCGATCGTGCTGGGCGGGATCGGGCTTTTCCGCCACGAACCCAGCCGCTTGCCCTCTATGGCCGTGGGGTTCGGCGTGTCGGCCTTTGTCGCGCAGTACGTGTTCTGGCTGGCGATCCTGATCTGCGGGACGGTCCTGCTGATCAGCATCATCGCCAATCTCGACAGCATCGTCAGTTAGCGGTCAGAACCTCAACGACCAGCGCGCGACGCCCGGAAAGATCCGGCCGAAGGTCAGAATGACGGCAAGCCGACGCGGGCGTATCGCCTCGTGACGCGGTTGGCGCACGAGATATAGCAGGGTTTCGGCGCAGTCCTCGGGCGACAGCGGCGGGATCAGGCGGTCGAACGTCGGGAAGGACGCCATGTCGATGTCATTGGTGTCGAAATACTCGGACGTGATGCGCCCGAAGATCACGTGACAGGCGCTGACCCCGGTTCCCACCAGATCCTGCGCGAGCGCCTCGTGAAACCCGCGCAAGGCCCAGCGCGCCGCGGCATAGCCCACCGACCCGCGCCACGGCACCACGCAGGCCGGAGAGTTGAGCGATAGGATCACGCCCGAGCGGCGGTCGAGCATGTCCGGCAGAAATGCGCGGGCAATGTTGAAGGCCGCGAAATAGGGCGCGCCCATCATGTCTTGGGCCTCTTGCGGGGTGGTGTCCTGAACCGTCTTCCAGGCCCCCGCCCCGGCACAATTGAGAAGGATGTTGGGGGTGCCGTGGTCGGCCTTGATCTGCTGGGCGGCCCTGGCCACGGCTTTCGCATCGGCGGCGTCGCAGGGGACCGGGACCGTGTCGTCGCCGATCTCATCCGCGAGCGCCTGAAGCTTGTCGGCGGATCGGGCCATGAGGATGACCTTGTATCCCCGCCGCGCAAAGAGCCGGGCAGCGGCCGCGCCAACGCCGCCAGAAGCGCCGGTAATGAGGATGGTGCGCATGGGGGGCTCCCTTTGGTTTTGAGGGAGGATAGGGGGCGTGGAGTGGGTTGGATAGGGTGGGGGATGACCGCTTTGCGCCCATAGCGGACCTTGGCCGCTCCATACCGAGCTGTGCTAGCACCGGACCGTGGGCTGGAGTTACTACACCTCCTCCAAAGCGCCAGACCGCCGCGTCGGTCCGGCGCTGGCACGGCGGCCCTTCGGGCCTTGATTCCGTGCCTGTTGGTGCATCGGTCAAACGGTAGGTTTGTCCGCGAAACAGACCACCATGCGTTCTGCTGTCGCCAAAACACCGATCCCCCCTCACCCCCGATGATACGTCAGCGCCGCCGCGATCAGCAGGCGCAGTTTCTCGACCGGCATATTGCCCTCCGCCGAAACATGCACTGCGCGGGTGCCATCGTACGCGAAATCTTCGGGAAAGAGCGCCTGAAACTCGGGCACGACGCGGGTCTGGCAATGGGTGAGGATCGCAAGCTCGCCGGCTCTCGCCACACCAAGCCAGATCGTCGTGCCCGCCTTTGTCTAGGGGGTGAGGTACGCGGGCTGACCCCATTTCAGGCATTCCAGCACCCGGCCCACGCCGCGCTCGGCTGCGTTCTCGAAGATCAGGGCGCGCAGGGTGAGAAGGGCGGGGCGGGCATCTTCGGGAAAGGCCGCGAAGGCCGCCGCCACGTTCGGGTCGTCGAAGGGGGCTGCCGGGGTCATTCCCCGTAGGGCACCCATGTCGTCTTTACCTCGGTCGCGGCTTGCAGGAAGACGCGGCCTTTGCCCTCGGCCCCGGCCCAGTTGCGGCTGTGCCCGTAATTCACCCATGTGCGTTTGAGGTTGCCGGCCGCTTCCGCCTCGATCGCCGCCGAAAGATCAGTGGACGAGAAGGACCAGACCGCATCGACATCGAGATGCCCGGCCAGTTGCGGGGCCAGTTCGGCGTGGTTGCCGGTCAGGATGTTGACGACGCCGCCCGGCACGTCGGAGGTGTCGAGGACCTGATAGAAATCGGTCGCGGCCAGCGGATAGGGTTCGGAGGCCACGGCCACCACGCGGTTGCCCATGGCGATGGCGGGCGCGACGGTAGAGACGAGGCCGAGCAGCGGCGCGTCATCGGGGCAGAACAATCCGATCACGCCGACCGGTTCGTGCATGGCAAGCGCGATGCCGCGCAGAGGCACGCCCTTGGCCGCGCCGTCGTATTTGTCGGCCCAGGCGGCATAGGTGAACAGGCGGTCGATGCTTGCCGACACCTCGGCCTCTGCCTTGGCGCGGCTGGCGCCGGTAAGGCCGCTGATGCGCGCGGCGAATTCATCCTGCCGGGCCGAGAGGTTTTCGGCGATGTAATACAGGATCTGTGCGCGCAGGTGACCGGTGGTCTTGCCCCAGCCCTTGGCGGCCTGCGCGGCTTCGACCGCGTTGCGCAGGTCTTTGCGGTTGGCCAGCGACGCGTGGCCCTGAAGCGTGCCCTTCGGCCCCCAGACCGCGCGGGAATAGCCGCCATCGGGCCGCGCCTGTTTGCCGCCGATATAGAGCTTGGCGGTGCGGTCCAGCAAAGGTGTTTCGCCATCCTTGGGGGCGGGGGTGGGCGCGATGGGTTTGAGTGACTTGGCGGTGCCGCGCGGCTTGGTATAGGCCAAAAGCCCTTCCCACCCGCCTTCGCGCCCGAACCCGCTTTCGCGCACGCCGCCAAAGCCCGCGGCGGCATCGAAAAGGTTAGTCGCGTTGATCCAGACGACCCCGGCCGCCAGCTTGGGCGCGATGTCGAGGGCGAGGTTCACATTCTCGCTCCACACCGTCGCGGCAAGGCCGTAGCGGGTGTTGTTGGCCAGTTGCACCGCCTCGTCCGGCGTGCGGAAGGTGGTGCCGACAAGCACGGGGCCAAAGATTTCTTCCTGCATCAGCCGGTCGGATTGCGCGAGGCCGGTGATCAGCGTGGGCGGATAGAAACACCCGGTTTCGGGCATCTCGATTTCGGCCTGATAGACATCGCCCGGCGCGCCCGCGACAAGATCGGTGATGGTGCGCAACTGCACCGGGTCCACGACCGCGCCCACGTCGATGCATTTATCCAGCGGGTCGCCGAGGCGCAGCTTGTTCATGCGCGCGCGCAGCTTGTCATAGAAGCGTTCGGCGATGCCTTCCTGCACCAGAAGGCGTGACCCGGCGCAGCAGACCTGCCCCTGGTTGAACCAGATCGCGTCCACCAGCCCTTCGACCGCGCTGTCGATATCGGCGTCGTCGAAAACGATGTAGGGGGATTTGCCGCCCAGTTCGAGCGTGAGCGATTTGCCCGACCCGGCGGTGGCGCGGCGGATGAGGCGGCCGACCTCTGTCGAGCCGGTGAAGGCGATCTTGTCGATATCCGGGTGGGTCACGATCATCTCGCCCACGCGGCCATCGCCGGTGACGATGTTGATCACGCCCTTGGGCACGCCCGCCTCGCGGCAGAGATCGGCGAAGAGAAGTGCGGTGAGCGAGGTGTATTCAGCGGGCTTCAGAACGACGGTGTTGCCCATGGCGATCGCGGGCGCGATCTTCCAGGCCAGCATCAGAAGCGGGAAGTTCCACGGGATGATCTGCCCGCAGACGCCCAAGGCCTCGCGGTCGGCCAGTTCGGCCTCCTGCAACTGCGCCATGCCGGCGTGGTAATAGAAATGCCGCGCGACCAACGGGATATCGATATCGCGGCTTTCGCGGATCGGCTTGCCGTTGTCGAGGGTTTCGAGCACGGCGAAGAGGCGCGATTGCTTCTGGATCAGGCGGGCCAGCGCATAAAGCACGCGGGCGCGGTCATGGCCGGATCTCGCGGCCCAGCTTTTCTGGGCCTTGCGGGCGGCGGCGACGGCGGCGTCAACGTCCTTGGCGCTGGCCTGTCCGACCTTTGCCAGCACCTTGCCGGTGGCGGGGTTGCGGCTGTCGAAGCCGCGGGCGTGTTTGGTGAAGCTGCCGCCGATGAGCTGGCCGAATTTGCGCTTGTGGGTGTCAAGCCAGGCAAGCGCTTCGCCCGCGTCTTCGGGGGCGGGGCCGTAGTCCATGGTTTCGAAGATTTCGGGGATGTTCATGGGTTCAAGCCTGTGTTCAGCGTGGAGAGGATCGCGCCCGAGCCGAGGGCGGGTGTATCGCACCCGCCCTGGGGGCGGGTCGGGTGCGATCCGGGGCTGATGCCCCGGGAAGACCGCAAAGCATTACCCCATCGCATGCCGATACCCCGCCGAATAGCGCCCGGTGACGTGATGCTCCAACTGCCGCTCGATATCGCCCAGAAGCGACGACGCGCCGAAGCGGAAGAGGTCGGGCTTGAGCCAGCGATCCCCCAGCTCGTCCTTCATCAGCGCCATATAGACCAGCGCGTCCTTGGCCTTGGATATGCCGCCGGCGGGCTTGTAACCGATGCGAAAGCCCGTCGCGTCGTGATAATCGCGGATCGCGCGGATCATCGTCAGGCTGACGGGCAGGGTGGCGTTGACGCCTTCCTTGCCGGTGCTTGTCTTGATGAAATCGGCCCCCGCCATCATGCAGACGAAGGACGCCCGCGCGACGTTGCGCAGCGTGCCAAGCTCGCCCGTGGCAAGGATCGCCTTGACATGGGCATCGCCGCATGCGGCGCGGAAGGCCTGCATCTCGTCATAAAGCGCCTGCCAGTTGCCGGTCAGGACGTGGCGGCGCGAGATAACGATGTCGATCTCCTTTGCGCCGGCCTTCACGCTTTCGCCGATCTCGGCCAGCCGCAACGGGAAGGGCGACAGGCCCGCGGGAAACCCGGTAGAGACGGCGGCGACCGGGATGCCGGTGCCCGAAAGCGCGGCCACGGCCGTTTCGACCATGTCGTGATAGACACAGACCGCGCCGGTGGTCAGCGGGCCGACGCCCATCGCCGCCAAAAGGTCGTGGCGCACCGGGTTGGCGGCCTTGGCACAGAGCCGCCGCACGCGGCCCACCGTATCGTCGCCCGCCAGCGTGGTAAGGTCGATCAGGGTGATCGCGCGCAAGAGCCAGGCCGCCTGATATTCTTTCTTGACGCTGCGCCGGGTGCCGATGGTGGCCGCGCGCCGTTCGATGGCCGAGGTGTTGGCCTGCACGCTACGCACCCAGTCGAGATCGAGCGCCATGCCCGGGTTGCGCGGCTCCTGCACCTGCGGCAACTGGGCGGACGCGGCGCGGGCGGACGTGTCTGTGCTGGGTTGGGTTGAAACGGTCACCGGGGCAGACTCCTGAACGCGGTCGGCGGGATTGAGCGTGGCATGGGCCGGGGCTTTAGGCAAGTTTGACCATTTGGTCAAATATTATCGCTGCACGGACCCGACAATAACATTCCGAGATTGATATTTATCAAACCCGCCGGGGCGGCAGCGCCGGACAATAAAGCGCGCGAACGCAATCGGGAGGAACCGCCATGAAACACATCGTCACCACCGCTGTCGCCCTGCTTGTCATGAGCAGCGCCGCAGCCTTTGCCCAGCAAAGTATCGGACAGCAGGAATACATGAACAGTTGCGCGCAATGCCACGGTGTCGATGGCACCGGGGGCGGGCCGATGGTGGGATACCTCACTGGGTCGATGCCCGACCTCACGACCCTGCAATCCGAGAATGACGGCGTCTTTCCGGTGACCAAGGTTTATTCGGTGATCGACGGCACGATGGCGGGCGGGTCGCACGGATCGCGCGAGATGCCGATCTGGGGTAATCGCTACCGGTTCAAGGGCGCGGCGGCCGCCAATCCCGATTTCAGCACGGATGAGGCCGAAACCTTTACCCGGTTCCGCATTCTGGCGCTGACCGAATACGTCTCGACGCTTCAGCAGGACTGAGACCGGCGCGGAATTGAACAACTGACCGGCGCGGCGCGGGCGATTGACACG
>JABDPT010000108.1 GCA_013042605.1 Paracoccaceae bacterium | reverse complement strand
GCGCCGCCCATGGCCCGATTGCGCATAGATCATCACCGCGTCGATGGTCAGTGGATCGACCTTCCATTTCCACCAATCGCCCTTGCGCCGCCCGTCGCGATAGGGGGCGTCGCGGCGCTTGAGCATCACGCCCTCGGCCTCGATCTCGCGCGAGCGCGCGCGTTCGGCGGCCAGATCGTCCCAGGTGGCGAAGCAGAGGAGTGGAGAGAGGCGGAACGGCGCCTCTGCCGGCACCGCACCGATCAGCGCGTCCAGCCGCGCGCGGCGGGTGGCGAAGGGCAGGGGGCGCAGATCCTCGCCGCCCTCCTCGAGCAGATCATAGGCCTGCAGGATCACCGGCGCCTCGGCCAGAAGCTTTTTCGGCACGGTCTTGCGCCCGATCCGCTTTTGCAGCGCGTTGAAGGGCAGGGGGGCGCCGTCGGCCCAGGCCAGAACCTCGCCGTCGATCACGCAGCCTTCGGGCAGGTAATCGCGCGCCGTGGCCAGTTCGGGGAAGCGGTTGGTCATCAGTTCTTCGCCCCGCGACCACAGGAAATGCGCGCCGCCGCGGCGGATCAACTGGCCGCGGATCCCGTCCCATTTATGCTCGGCCGCCCAATCGCCCGGATCGCCCAGCGGTTCGGGTCCGTCGTCGAGCTGATAGGCGAGATAAAAGGGATAGGGTTTGGAGAGGTCCGCCCCCGGATCGGGCGCTTCGATCAGGGCGTGATAGCTGGTCGTGTCCGGTGTCCAGTCGCCCATCAGCCGGTGCGCAAGATCCGACGCGTCGATGCCCGTGGCCGTCGACAGCGCGCGGGTCATCAGCTTTTGGCTCACGCCCATGCGAAAGCCGCCGGTGATCAACTTGTTGAACACGAAACGCTCGGTTGTGGCGAGTTGATCCCAGGCGTCGCGGATGGCGGTCTTGCGGGCGGCCTCGTCGGCATCGGCAAGCTGGCGGATCCGGGTGATCCAGTGGGTCAGCCCAAGGTCGGTGCTGCGCGTGGGCGGCGGCAGGACGAGGGCGATGGTTTCGGCCAGATCGCCGACGATGGGATAGCTTTCCTCGAAAAGCCAGAGCGGGATGCCCGCCTCTTCGGCGGCCCATTCGCGCAGAAGCGTGGTGGTCACCGTCCGGCGCGGGCGGCGGCCCGAGAGAAGCGCGATGGTCCAGAGCTTGTCCGTGTCCGAGGCCGTGTCGAAATAGGCGGCGAGGGCGGCGACCTTGGCGTTCGTCTTCGTGGTCTGGTCGAGGGCGGTGAAAAGATCGGCGAAGGCCCTCATGCCCCGTCCTCCGCCGTGGCCGGGCTTTCGAGGGTTTCGCCCTCGTACTCGGTTTCCAGCACCTGCGCCTCATAGCCCTGATCGCTGAGCCAGCGCTGGAAGATCGCGGTATAGCCGTGGGTGACGAACACGCGTTCGGCCCCGGTTTCGGCAATCGCCGCGTTCAGCCCGGCCCAGTCGGCATGGTCCGACATCACGAAGCCCCGATCCGCCGCGCGCCGCCGCCGCACCCCGCGCAGGGCCATCCAGCCGCTGGCGAATCCGGTCGAGGCCGGGCCGAACCGGCGCATCCATGGCGTGCCAAGGGCCGAGGGCGGCGCGAGGATCAGCGCGCCGGGATGGGCCTTGGGATCGAGGTCGGGCGTGACCTGGTGCGTGTCGGGCAAGGCGATGTTCTGCGTGCGGAAAATCGCGTTCGTGGCCTCGACCGCGCCGTGGGTGAGGATCGGGCCGATGGCGAGGTCGAGAAGCGAGAGAAGTCGCTGCGCCTTGCCCAGCGCATAGGCACCCAGCACGCTGGCGCGCCCGGCGGCGGCATTGGCGGCCCACCACGCGTTGATGGCCGCGCCCGTTTCGGCTTGTGCGGCCCATTTAAAGACGGGAAGCCCAAAGGTACATTCGCTGATGAAGGCGTGGCAGCGCACCGGTTCGAAGGGTTCCGAGAGACCGTCGTCTTCGGTCTTGTAGTCACCCGAGGCGACCCAGACCTCACCGCCCACCTCGACCCGGATCTGGGCCGAACCCGGTACATGACCGGCGGGGTGGAAGGAAACGGTCGCATCCCCGATCTGCCTGGTTTCACTGAAGGAAATACCCTCGGCGTCGATCTCGCCAAGGCGGTGCCGCATCACCGGAAGCGCGGTGTGTGTGGCCAGATACGACCCGTGCCCGGGACGGGCGTGATCGGCGTGGCCGTGGGTGATCAGCGCGCGGTCCACGGGGCGCCATGGGTCGATGAAGAAATCCCCGGCCGGGCAATAGAGCCCTTTCGGGGTGACGGTGAGAACAGGGTCGCGCATGTCCCAAACCTATCGCGTCCCCGCCCGCTATCAAGCGGACGCGCGTTCCGCGCGGCACGACGTTCGGCCCCGCCCGGGGGGGGCGGGGCGGCCTTCGGCGAGGATATTTTCGGACCAAAGAGGCCGGGGTGTCGCTCAGATCGCGAGGTATTCGGCGCGCAGCGCTTCGTTGTCGAGCACCTCTTCGGCGGTGCCGTCAAAGACGATCGTCCCGGTATCGAGGATCACCGCGCGGTCGGCCAGTTGCAGCGCGCGCACCGCGTTCTGTTCGACGATGACCGTGGTCATGCCCTGTTCCTTGATGTGGGTGAGGGTCTTTTCGATCTCGTCCACGATCACCGGGGCCAGCCCTTCGTAGGGCTCGTCGAGAAGCAGCACCTTGATATCGCGGGCCAGCGCGCGGGCGATCGAGAGCATTTGCTGTTCGCCGCCCGAGAGCGTCGTGCCTTCCTGGTTTCGGCGTTCGCCGAGGCGCGGGAAGAGATCGTAGATGCGGTCGATCGACCAGCCGATGGGCGGGGCGATCTGGGCGAGCTTGAGGTTCTCCTCGACCGTGAGCCCCTGAATGATGCGACGGTCTTCCGGGACAAGGCCAAGGCCCGATTGCGCGGCCTCGTGGCTCGACATCGTGTGCAGGGGCTGGTGATCGAGCCAGATCTCTCCATGGGTCACTTCCGGGTCGCCGATCCGGGCGATGGAGCGCAGGGTCGAGGTCTTGCCCGCCCCGTTGCGGCCCAGAAGGGCGAGAATTTCGCCTTCATGCACCGTAAAACTCACGCCCTGCACGATATAGCTTTCGCCGTAATAGGCGTGCATGTCGTAAACCGAGAAATAGGCAGGCGCCGTGGTGGCCTTGTTGGCATGGGCCGAGAAATCGGGACGCTCGTTCAACGCGTTCGCGTTGTCGGCGGATTTGTCCAGAAGATTGCTGTCATTAGCCATGTGCTTGCCCCAGATATGCTTCCTGCACCTTCGGGTGCCCTTTGATGTTTTCCGGCGTGTCTTCGACAAGCGGCGTGCCCTGTGCCAGAACGGTGATCCGCTCGGCCAGGCTGAAGACGACATGCATGTCGTGTTCGATGATCGCCATGGTGATGTCGCGCTTTTCGTTGATTTCCTTGAGCAGCTCGATGGTGTTGTTGGTATCGGCCCGCGCCATGCCCGCGGTGGGTTCGTCGAGAAGCAGAAGCCGCGGTTCCTGCACAAGGCACATTGCCATTTCCAGCCGCCGTTTGTCGCCGCGCGACATGGAGGCCGCGTGCATGTCGCGTTTGTCGATCATGTTCACGTCGATCAGGATCTGTTCGGCCTGTTCGACAAGCGCCTTTTCGTTGAACACCGTCTCGAACGCATGCAGGCGGAACGATCCGTCGCGACGCGCGAAACAGGGGATCATCACGTTTTCCATCACCGTGAGATCGCCGAAGATCTCGGGCGTCTGGAACACGCGGGAAATGCCCATCTGGTTGATCTCGTGCGGGGACCGGCCCAACACGGATTGCCCGTCGAACATCACCGATCCGGTATCGGGGATCAGCTTGCCCACGAGCACGTTGAGCAGGGTCGATTTGCCCGCGCCGTTGGGCCCGATGATGGCGTGGACGGTGTTTTCCTCGACTGAGAGGTTCACATCGCCCAGCGCCTGCAACCCGCCGAACCGTTTATTGACGCCTTTGACTTCGAGAATACCCATGTCTCAGGCCCTCCTTATTCGGCCACGTGGGGCGCGGGTTTCGGATGATGCTCGGGATCGGGCCCCTTGGGCTCTTCCTTCTTGCGGCGGAAGAGGCGGGCGATCCGCTGGCCGCCTTCGACAAGGCCGCCGGGCAGGAAGATCACGACCAGCATGAAGATGATCCCAAGCGTCAGATGCCAGCCCTTGCCGATAAAGGGATAGACGAGCGTGACAAGCAGATCCTCGATCCCGTCGGGCATGAAGGCGAACCATTCATGCAGAATGGTCGAGTTGATCTTGGACAGGATGTTTTCCATGTACTTGATCATGCCCGCGCCAAGGATCGGCCCGATGAGCGTGCCGGCGCCGCCGAGGATGGTCATCAGCACGACCTCGCCCGAGGCGGTCCAGAACATCCGCTCGGCCCCGGCCAGCGGGTCCATCGACACCATCAGGCCACCGGCCAGACCGGCATACATGCCCGAGATCACGAAGGCCGCGAGCGTGTAGGGTTTGGGGTTCAGCCCGGTGTATTTCATGCGCTGCTGGTTCGATTTCACCGCGCGCAGCATCATCCCGAAGGGCGAGCGGAAGATGCGGATCGCGATGTAGAAGGCGACAAGCAGGACCACCGCGCAGACGTAGTATCCGGCGTTGAAGGTGAAAAGCCATGCGCCCATCTCAAGCTCGAAGCTGTCACGCATCTCGAGCCCGAAGAGGTGGGTCACCGGGATCGATCCGCTTTCGGTCACGCTGGTGCCGATGATGCGCGGGTCGTTGAGCGACAGTTGCAGCCCGGTCTCCCCGCCCGTGAGTGGTGTCAGCACCGAATAGGCCAGCGCGAAGGACATCTGCGCGAAGGCCAGTGTCAGGATCGAGAAATAAATGCCCGACCGGCGCAGCGAGATGTAGCCGATGAGGATCGAGAAGAGGCCCGCCACGATGACCGACACGAGGATCGCGGGGATCACGTTCATGGTCAGCAGCTTCATCATCCAGACCCCGGCATAAGACCCGACACCCAGGAAGGCGGCGTGGCCGAAGCTGAGATATCCGGTCAGACCGAAGAGGATATTGAACCCGATGGCGAAGATCCCGAAGATCACGAAACGCTGCATCAGGTCGGGATAGCCCGCGTTGAACTGCGCCAGTTCCGACCCTTCCGGGAAGGGGTTGAGGATGAAGGGCGCCAGCATCGTCAGAAGTGCGACGATCAGAAGGAGCGAGAAGTCTTTCTTGTTCAGACCCAGCATCTGATTATTCCTCCATCACGCCCTTGCGGCCCATCAGGCCCCTCGGACGGGTCAGCAGAATGACAATGGCGACGAGGTAGATGATCACCTGGTTGATCCCTGGGATCAGGTCGATCACGGCCCCCATCGAGGCAAAGCTTTCCAGAATTCCCAGAAGGAACCCCGCGAGCACGGCGCCGGGGAGGGATCCCATGCCACCGACCACGACCACAACAAAACTGAGAACGAGGAAATCCATGCCCATGTGGTAGTTGGGCGAATTGATGGGCGTGTACATCACCCCCGCAAGCCCCGCGACCGCCGCCGCAAGCCCGAACATCAGCGTGAAGCGCTTGTCGATGTTGATGCCCAGAAGCTGCACGGTTTCCCGATCAGCCATGCCCGCGCGCACGACCATCCCGAAGGTGGTGAACTGCAGGAAGGCGAAGACGCCGGTGATGATGATCATGGCAAAGCCGAAATAGACCAGCCGCCAATAGGGGTAGATGATGGTGTTGGCATCGAACCCGATCAGCTGACCGAAGTCGAACGACCCGATGAAGGCCTCGGGCGCGGGGGTGGGAATGGGGTTCGCGCCGTAGAAATACTTGATGATTTCCTGCAAGACGATGGCCAGGCCGAAGGTGACGAGGATCTGGTCGGCATGGGGCCGCTTGTAGAAGAACTTGATCAACCCGCGTTCCATGATCACGCCGATCAGGATCATCACGGGGATGGCGAAGAGGATCGCCAAGGGCACCGACCAGTCGATGATGGAGGCCCCCAATGTCTCTCCGAAGATGTCGTAGATATAGGGCACCTCGACCTTGAGCGGATTGCCCAGAAAATCGGTGCGGGTTTCGTCGATCACCGTATGGCTGATCGTCAGAATACCGTTCAGCGTGACCGCGCAGAAGGCGCCCAGCATGAACAGCGCCCCGTGCGCGAAGTTCACCACGCCGAGCGTGCCGAAGATCAGCGTCAGGCCAAGCGCGATCAGCGCATAGGCGCTACCCTTGTCCAGCCCGTTCAGAATTTGCAGGATTATGGCGTCCATTGTCTTTCCCACCTCGTCAGACAATCGCGGCCCGTCCTGGCCCGCGGGGTGACCGCGCGCTGTGATGCGCGCGGTCTGTTTTTGTCAGGTTGCGTTTATGCGCCCGGGTTGCACGACCCCAGTGCGCCGCCGGCGAACTGCGGGTGGTCCGGTGCATAGGTCACCTGCGACGCTGGCGTGATTTCGACGATCTCGAGAAGGTCGAATTCCGAAGTCGGGTTCTCTTTCCCGCGCACAACCAGAACGTCCTTGAAGCACTGGTGGTCTTCGGCGCGATAAAGCGTCGGGCCGTTGCCCAGCCCGTCGAACTCGAACCCTTCGAGGGCCTCGACGACCGCACAGGGGTTGAAGCTTCCGGCACGGTTGACGGCATCGGCATAAAGCAGGGTCTGCACATAGCAGGTATGCGCGGCCTGGCTTGGCGGGAAGCCGTACTTGGTGCCAAAGGACCGTGTGAACGCCTGGCTGCCTTCATCGGGCAGTGACCAGTGCCAGTTCGTCGAGCCATAGATGCCCTTAACGTTGGCACCCGCACCACGCGCCATCAGACGCGAGTAGAGCGGCACGACGATCTCGAAGTTCTTGCCGTTGGCTTGCGCGTCGCGCAGACCGAACTGAACCGCGTTGGTGAGCGAGTTCACCATGTTGCCGCCGTAGTGGTTGAGCACGAGCACGTCGGCGCCCGAGTTCAGAACCGGCGCGATATAGGACGAGAAGTCCGTCTGCGTCAGCGGGGTCAGAACCGTGTTCACGGTTTCCCAGCCGATCGCCTCGGTGCTTTCCTTGACCGCCTGTTCGGTGGTGTAGCCCCAGTTGTAGTCCGCCGTCAGGTGATAGGCTTTCCGGTCGGTGCCATAGGCATTGGCCAGCACCGGCGCAAGCGCCGCGCCCGACATGTACGAGTTGAAGAAGTGACGGAAGCCATTGGCTTTCCGGTCCTTGCCCGTGGTGTCGTTTGAGTGGGTCAGACCGGCCATGAAGATCACGCCGGCTTCCTGGCAAAGCGCCTGCACCGCCACGGCCACGCCCGAGGACGAGCCGCCGGTGATCATGATGGCGCCGTCTTTTTCGATCATCGACCGGGCCGATGCGCGGGCCGCGTCCGATTTGGTCTGCGTATCGCCCGTGACGTACTCGACGCGCTTGCCGTTGATGCCCGTGCCGTCCAGCGTCTTGGACGAGAAGGTGTTGAGCATGCCGCCGTCGCCGCCGCCATTGAGGTGCTCGACCGCAAGCTCATAGGCGCGCAGTTCGTCGGCGCCTTCGTCGGCATAGGGGCCGGTCTGGGGCACGTTGAAGCCCAGCGTGACCGTGTCGCCCTCGGGCGCATTGGTGAAACCGGTGTGGGCGGCCGACCAGGCCTTGCCGTCAAAGATCGTCGGCGCGGCCAGACCAGCGCCGGCGACGGCACCCGTTTTAAGCAGCCCACGACGTGTGAGAGTCGATTTGGACATATAATCCTCCCGTTGGTGATACCGGACCGCGCTCCTCCGCGCGAACCTTGCCCCTTTTAGAGCTGCCGCATTATCGCGGTCAGTTGGAAAATTTAGCAACAACTCGCTTGAATCGAACGGTTTTTTTGTAAATAGATACACAATACAACTGTATACTTTGTGAAGAAATTTTCGCGCACCCGCAGAAAGCCCTTGAAAGCGAAAGGAAATCGCGATGCCAAAATCCGCCCTGACCGGAAGCCGCATCCGCGAACGCCGGATCGATCTGGGATTGAAACAGGCGCGATTGGCCGAGCAATGCGGGATATCGCCCTCATACCTCAATCTCATCGAACACAACCGCCGCAGAATCGGCGGCAAATTGCTTGTCGATCTGGCCGAGGCGCTCGAGGTCGAGCCTGTGTCGCTTTCCGAAGGCGCCGACATCGCCCTGCTCGATGCGCTGCGCAGCGCCGCCGACCGCGCCGGAACCGTCGGCGCCGAGGCCGCGCGCAGCGAAGAGCTTGCGGGCCGCTTTCCCGGCTGGGCCCGGCTGATTGCCGCGCAGGAACGGCGCATCCTGTCGCTTGAGCGCACGGTCGAAACGCTGAACGACCGGCTCACCCACGACCCGTTCCTGTCGGCCTCGCTCCATGACGTGCTGTCCACGGTCACCGCGATCCATTCGGCCAGCGCCATCCTCGCCGACGATGAAGAGATCGACCCCGAATGGCAGGCCCGCTTTCACCGTAACATCTTCGAGGACAGCGAGCGTCTGACCGAAGCCAGCCGCGCCCTCGTCAACTACCTCGATGCCGGCGCGGATGCCGAGCGGGGGGCCTCGGCCCCGCAGGAAGAGCTTGAAGGCTGGCTGGAAGACACCGGCTTTCACATGCCCGATCTCGAACGCGCCCTGCCGCCCGCCATCGAAACCATCGTGCAGGGGGCCGATGCGCTCTCGTCCGCCTCAAGCCGGGCGCTGGCGGCGCTGCATCTGGCGCGCTACCGGCAAGAGGCCGAGCGGATGCCGCTGAAGGACATGCTCGCGGCCGTCGAAGAGGTCGGGCTGGAACCGGCGCTGCTGGCGCAGCGTTTCACTGTCGATCTGCCGTCGGTCTTTCGCCGCCTTGCATCCCTGCCAGAGGTCGAGGGCAAGGGCCGGATCGGGCTGGTGATCTGCGACGCCTCCGGCACGCTGACGTTCCAGAAATCCACCGACGGCTTTCCCATGCCCCGCTTCGGCGCGGCCTGTCCGCTTCTGCCGCTTTATCAGGCGCTGGGCCGCCCGATGAGCCCGGTGCGCCAGGTCGTCGAACAACCGGGCCGCACGCCGCGCCGCTTTCTCACCTATGCCATCTCCCAGCCCGCGCATCCGCAAGGGTTCGACGGACCCACCGTCTTCGAAGCCTCGATGCTGATCCTGCCGGATGACCGGGTCGCGATCCCCGGCGAACGGCCCGTGCCCGTGGGTACCAGCTGCCGCATCTGCCCGCGCCGGTCCTGTGCGGCGCGCCGCGAACCCTCGATCCTTGCCGATCCGGCCTGATCGGTCTTTGGTCCGGAAATATCCCCGCCGGAGGCACCGCGACGCCGAAGGCGGCGCAAAACTTCATGCGCGCGCCCCAGGCGCGCTCTGCCTTTTGCGAGACGCAGACGGCTTTTGACAGGTCCGGGTCCTTGCGCGATAGTGCCCGTAATAAAAAGAACAAATTCAACGGGAGGAGATCGGTCATGGGCGGACGTGTCCTGCTGATCGAAGATGAACCCAACATCATCGAGGCGATCCGGTTCATCCTGTCGCGCGATGGCTGGGCGGTCGATGTGCATTCCGACGGCGCCACCGCGCTTGACGCGGTGACCGCGCGCGCGCCCGACCTCGTGATCCTCGACGTGATGCTGCCCAACCGCTCGGGCTATGACATTCTGGCCGACCTGCGCGCCAGTGAGGCGACCGAGGCCCTGCCGGTGCTGATGCTCACGGCGCGCGGCCAGAAGAAAGACCGCGAGATGGCCGAACGTTATGGCGCAAGCCGGTTCATGACCAAGCCCTTCTCCAACTCCGAAGTGCTCAGCTCCGTACGCGAGCTCGTGGGCTCGTGAGCGACCGGGGCGAGCCGATGTTTCTGGCGCGCGAGACCTATCGCCGCCGCCGACTGATGGATGCCGCGCGGATCCTGCCGTTTCTGGGTGCGTTCCTCTTTCTGATCCCGCTCTTGATGGGCACAGAGGCCGGCACGTCGATCTCGAAGATCTATCTCTTCCTGGCCTGGCTCGTGTTGATCCTCCTGGCCTTCGTCGTTTCGCGCCGGCTGGCGGCGAATGTCGATCTGACCGCAGAGGAGGGCGAGGACGGCTAAATGCTCTCGTTCAATCTTCTTGTCGGTGTGTGTCTGGCCTATGTGGGCTTTCTTTTTCTCGTGGCCTTCGCCGCCGAAAAACGCGCGCAGCGTGGCAAGGCGGCGTGGTTGCGCTCGCCCATCGTCTATACGCTGTCGCTTTCGATCTATTGCACGGGCTGGACGTTTTACGGCGCGGTCGGCTATGCCGCGCGGTCGGGGCTTGAGTTCGTCACCATCTATCTTGGCCCCACCATCGTGATGATCGGCTGGTGGGTGATCCTGCGCAAACTCGTGCGGATCGGGCGCACGCAGCGCATCACCTCGATCGCCGACCTCATCTCGTCACGCTATGGCAAGTCGACGCTTCTGGGCGTGCTGGTCACCGTGCTCGCGGTCGTTGGCACCACGCCCTATATCGCGCTGCAGCTTCAGTCAGTGACGCTGGCCTTCGCGGTCTTCGCGCCAAGTACCGCCGAAATGCAGGCCAGCGACCTCAATTCGACCGCGCTCTGGGTCGCGGCGGGGCTTGCGCTTTTCACGGTGGTCTTCGGCACCCGCAATTTGGATGTCAACGAACGCCACCACGGCGTCGTCATCGCCATCGCCGTCGAGGCGGTGGTCAAGATCGTGGCCCTGATCGCGGTCGGCGTCTTCGTGGTGTGGGGGCTTTCGGGCGGTGCAGGGGACATCATGCGCATGATCGACGCCTCGCCCATCGCCGCGTGGGAGATCCAGCCAGAACGCTGGGTCACGCTGACCTTCCTGGCCGGGGCGGCTTTCTTGTGTCTGCCGCGCATGTTCCACGTTCTGGTGGTCGAAAACTCGGACGAGCGGCATCTGGCCACGGCGGCCTGGGCGTTTCCGCTCTACCTCATGCTGATCAGCCTTTTCGTGATCCCGATCGCCGTGGTCGGCCTTGCGGTGATGCCCGCCGGGGCGAACCCCGATCTTTTCGTGCTGACCGTTCCGCTGGCCTTTGACCGCGACGGGCTGGCTATGCTGTCCTTCCTTGGCGGCTTTTCTTCGGCCACCTCCATGGTGATCGTTGCCGCGATTGCCCTGTCGACCATGGTGTCGAACCACATCGTCATGCCGATCTGGCTGAATGCGCGGCAGGGCGGGGCGACGGTGTCGGGCGATGTGCGCAATGTCGTGCTCTTGTCGCGCCGGGTCTCGATCGCGGGCGTGCTGGCGCTGGGCTATCTCTATTACCGCTTTTCCGGCGGGGGCGAGGCGCTGGCGGCCATGGGGCTCATCGCCTTCGTCGGGGTGGCACAGGTTCTGCCCGCGCTTCTGGGCGGCATCTTCTGGCGCGGGGCGACCCGGGTCGGGGCGGCCACGGGCGTCACGCTTGGCTTTGCGGTCTGGCTTTACACGCTGTTCCTGCCCAGTTTCGGCGTGGGCGGGGTCATGAGTGCGGCGACATTCGAGGCCGGGCCCTGGGGCATCGGCTTCCTGCGCCCGCGGGCGCTTTTCGGTCTCGAAGGGATCGACCCGCTGGTGCATGCGGTCTTCTGGTCGCTGGCGCTCAATACGGCGGCGTTCTTTCTGGGTTCGCTTCTGAGTTTCCCGCGCCCGCTTGAGCGGTTGCAGGGCGCGACTTTCGTCAACATCTACCGCTATTCCGACAGCGCGCGCGGCTGGGGCCGCAGCTTTGTCGAGGCCGAAGACCTTCTGATGATGGCGCAGCGCATCCTTGGCGCGGGCGAGGCGCAGGCGCTGTTCGTGGCCGCCGCGACCGAGCAGGGCAAGGCGGGCTATCTGCCCGATGTGACGCCCGATTTCCTTGAACGGCTCGAACGCGAGCTGTCGGGTTCGGTCGGCGCGGCCACGGCGCATGCGATGCTGGGCCAGATCACCGGGGGCGTGACCGTGTCGGTCGAAGACCTGATGCGCGTGGCCGATGAAAGCGCGCAGATGATGGAGTATTCCAGCCAGCTTGAGGCGAAATCCGACGAATTGGAACGCACCGCCCGCCAATTGCGCGAGGCCAATGAAAAGCTGACCGCGCTCTCGATCCAGAAAGATGCGTTTCTCAGCCAGATCAGTCATGAATTGCGCACGCCCATGACCTCGATCCGGGCGTTTTCCGAGATCCTGATGGATGGCGACGGGATGGAGGGGACCGACCGGCGCAAATATTCCTCGATCATCCATGATGAGACCTTGCGCCTGACGCGCCTGCTGGATGATCTGCTTGACCTCAGCGTGCTGGAAAACGGTCAGGTGACGCTCAATGCCCGCGACGCGAGCCTTGGCGCGGTGCTTGACCGGGCGTTGGCGGCGGTGGAAAGCCGGGCCGAACCGGGGGCTTTGCGGATCATCCGGGGCGAGGCCGGGGGCGAGGTGGCGCTTTACACCGATACCGACCGGCTGTCGCAGGTCTTTATCAACATCGTGTCGAATGCGCAGAAATACTGCGACGCCGACGACCCCGAACTGCGCATCGAATATCGCGAGGCGGGGGGCAAGGTGTCGGTGGATTTCATCGACAACGGCACCGGCATTCCGAAGCAAAGCCAGTCGCTCATCTTCGAGAAATTCGCCCGCCTGACCGACCAGCGCCGGGCCGGGGGCGCGGGGCTTGGCCTTGCCATCTGCCGCGAGATCATGGCCCGGCTGGGCGGCGAGATCGAGTATCTGCCGGGGCAGGGCGGGGCGGCCTTTCGGGTGACGCTGCCCACGGCGGCGGCCTCGGCGGCGGCCTGACACCGCGCCATTTCAAGGAAATCGTAACGCTGTCATGCGATTAGGGGCCCAGTGGGGACGTTTGGCCTTGGATGGGGCGACAGTCATGATTTCGGATCAGTCACTGGCAGTGATGCGCAGGATCGTGCGGCCCCCGGGTCCGCGCGCCGCGCCCCCGGGCCTGACCCTTGGGCGCGCCTGGCGGCAGGTCGTGCCGCGCGCGGCCGAGGATGCGGCGGGGCTTGTGGCCTCGGTCACGGGCCACGCGGAAGAGGATGTCGGCCTTGACACCGTGCTGGGCGACTGGGCCGAAGACGCGCTGTTCGTCATGCTGCGCGGAGAGAGTGAGGCGCTGGGTCTGGCCCGGCTTGACGCCGCGCTGATCGCCGCGCTGATCGAGGTGCAGACCACCGGGCGCGTATCCCCCGCCAAGCCCGCCGGACGCCTGCCCACCGATACCGACGCGGCCCTGACCACCCATGTGATCGACCGTTTCGTTGCCGATGTCACGACCGTGCTCGCCGATGCGGGGCAGGTGCGCCCGCTTTGGCATTGCGCCGAACGGGTGGCCGATGCGCGCAGTGCCGGGCTGTCGCTGGAAGAGGGGGTGTATGTCCGCCAGCATGTCACCTTCGATCTGGGCGCAGGCGCCAAGACCGGCACGCTTGATCTCTTCACCCCCTTGGCGGCGTCGGCGGTGACCTTGCGCGCAGGGGCCGACACGGGCCCGCGCAAGCCCGATCCACGGCTGGAGATCAAGACCGATCTGCGCGCCGTGCTGTGCCGCATGTCGCTGCCGCTGTCGCGGCTGAAATCGCTGGCGCCGGGCGACGCGATCGCCTTGCCCGGCGACGCGCTCGACGGTGTCAGCATCGAGGCGGGTTTGGGCGGAAAGGCCCTGGCGCGGGCGCGGCTGGGGCGTCTCGGCATGCACCGGGCGCTGCGCCTTCACGGCGCCGATGGGCCGGATGATGCGTCGGGGGCCGGACCGGCACTGCTGGCCGGGGCGATGGAAGAGGCGGGGCTTTCAGACCTGCCCGCTATGCCGGACCTGCCCGCCATGCCGGACGACGACACGGCCGGATCCGACCTGCCAGAGTTGCCGATGTCTTCGGGATTGGGGGACTTGCCGGACCTCCCGGATCTGCCGCCGATCGACCTGCCGGACCCGGACTAACTTTCGGCCAGCCGCTCCAACTGCCCGCGCAGCCCGTCGAAGGGATAGCCCGCCTGCGCACAGGCGGCGAGAATATCGTCGATCTCGCGCTTGCCCGCCTGCGACATCGCCCAGACCATCGCCGAGCGTGTGCCAGACCGGCAATAGGCGAAAACCGGGCCTTCGCCCGCATCCGCCGCCGTGCCTTGCGCCGCGATCCCGTCGGCTGTGATCGCGGACCCGTCGATGGGGTTCTCGACAAAGGTCAGACCCGCCGCCTCGACCGCCGCGCGCATCGCCTCGGCGCTCAACTCATGGGGCACTTCGACATCGGGCCGGTTGCAGACCACCGTCCTGAACCCGGCCTCTTTCAGCGCGGGCACATCCCCCGGCTCGATCTGGGGCGACACGGCGAAGTCCGGCGTGATCTGGCGAATGTCCATTCAGGGCGATCCTTTGTCGGGGTCGCGGGCCGGTCAGGCCGGGGCGGATGCCTCGACCAGCCGCCGCCGCAACGGGGGCGCTGCGAGCATTCCTGCCAGCATTGCCACAAGGAAGACAAGCCCCTCCATGCCGCCAAAGGTCAGCGATGCCATGGCCGGACCGGGGCAGAGCCCGACAAGACCCCAGCCGACCCCGAAAAGGACCGACCCACTGACCAATGGCCAGCCCAGCCGGGTTTCGGGCTTGGGTGGAAACGCGCCGCCCAGAACCGGCTGACGGTTGCGGGTAAGCTGCCAGGCCACGGCCATCGGCAGGATTGCCCCGCCCAGCACGAAGGCCAGCGTCGGGTCCCAGTCGCCGAAGACGTCAAGCCAGCCCTGCACCTTGCGGGTGTCGGTCATGCCCGAGACAAGCAGGCCGGCGCCGAAAAGTCCGCCTGCGAGAAAAGCGTAAATAGCGCGTTGCATCAGATCACCCCCAGCACATGTTTGAAGAGCATCACCGACAGACCCCCGGCCATCAGGTAGAACACCGTCGCCACGATCCCGCGCAGTGACAGCCGCGAAATGCCGCAAACCCCGTGACCCGAGGTACAGCCATTGGCCAGCCGCGTGCCGATGCCGACGCACAGCCCCGCCGCGATCAGCACCGCGATATTGCTTGAGGCATGGGTCTCAGAGCCGCCCATCGCAAAGGCGATCAGCCCCGGCACCGCGATCAGACCGGCGATGAACGCCGCGCGTTCGCCGGCATTGCCGCGCCCGGTGCCATCGACCAGCCCGCCCAGAAGGCCCGAGGCCCCCATGATACGACCATTGATCAGCAGGAACATCGTGGCCGCCAGCCCGATCATTCCCCCGCCGATCAACCCCATGATCCACTCTTGCTGCATGGGACTATCCTTTCCGTTCTAGAGCTTGTTCACCGGTACTTTCAGGAACACGCTGCCATCTTCTTCGGGTTCGGGCATGTTGCCCGCCCGCATGTTCACCTGAAGCGACGGCACGATCAGCTTGGGCATGCCAAGCGTGGCATCGCGCGCCTCGCGCATGGCCACGAACTCTTCGGCATCGCGGCCTTCGCCGACATGCACGTTCTTTGCCTTCTGCTCGCCCACTGTGGTTTCCCAGGCATATTCCTCGCGCCCCGGGGCCTTGTAGTCGTGGCCCACGAAGATGCGGGTCTCGTCAGGCAGGGACAGGATTTTCTGGATCGAGGCATAGAGATCCGCCGCCGATCCGCCCGGGAAATCGCAGCGCGCCGTGCCGAAATCAGGCATGAACAGAGTATCGCCGACAAAGGCCGCATCCCCGATGACATAGGTCATGCAGGCGGGCGTGTGCCCGGGGGTGTGCAGCACGTCGGCGCGCATTTGTCCGATGTGAAAACTTTCGCCCTCTTCCAGCAGGGCGTCGAACTGGCTGCCGTCCCGCTGAAACTCGGTGCCTTCGTTGAAGACCTTACCGAAGGTGTCCTGCACGATCGTGATGTTGCGCCCGATGCCGATCTTGCCGCCCAGCTTTTCCTGAAGATAGGGCGCCGCACTCAGGTGGTCGGCATGGACATGGGTTTCGAGGATCCACTCGATGCGCAGATCTTCTTTCTGAACGAACGCCACGATCTCGTCGGCCGACGCGGTATCGGTGCGCCCGCTGGCATAATCGAAATCAAGCACGCTATCGACAATGGCCGCCGCGCGCCCTTGTGGTTCGCGCACGACATAGCTGATCGTATTCGTCGCGGAATCGAAAAAAGCGGTGATGACTGGGTGCATATTTCGTGCTCCGATGTTACCTAGCGAAGATAGGAAAGTAGACGATATATTACAATAGTGATATATGATGAAGAACAGAGACGGTTAGACGCATGGACGGTATGGTTAATATCCCGCTTGACGCAATGGCATTGGGGGCCGAGGAGGCCGCGGGGGTCATGCGCGCCTTGTCCAACCCGTCGCGGCTTTTGATCCTGTGCCAGTTGGTCGAAGCCGAAAAGACCGTGGGCGAGATCGAAGAGACCCTTCAGCTAAGCCAGGCCTATGTGTCGCAACAGCTGGCGCGGCTGCGCGAAGACGGGCTGGTCGCGGCGACGCGGGACGGACGGCAGATGCGGTATCGCCTGTCGGACCCGCGCGTCACGCCGGTGATGATGGCGCTTTACGAAGGCTTTTGCCCGAAGCCCTGAAACAGGCCCGAATTCGAGACCTCCGGTTTCACCAAACGCATGGCATTCAGTGCATATGCCCTGATTTTAGGCAAAACTCCGCCTCTTTCATTTTGAATACGTAACCGCCCTGTCGGGGCGGTCGAAGTCTCGTTTACGGCATGTTACGAACTTACGCCACCGCTGGAAATTACCGCCAGCCAACGGGAGGACCCAACCAATGAAAAACAACAACGCCATTTCCTATACGCTCGAAGAAGAGATCAATCGCTTCGCCGAAAACCTGACGCGCCATCCTGAACAGGCCGATGCGTTGAAGTCCGCGCTGCGCGAGAAGATCACCCAAGGCAATGTCCATCGCATAGCCCGCAAAGCCGCGATCACGGACGCCAATGAACCTGACGATCTGTGGGACAACGTCCCGGTCTGATCGCTCTGACCTGTCCGGCGCCGGAACCCCGGCGCCGTTGACCTGCATCAATGCCCCCATACCCGGTCTGGCTTACCATCGACCCAGTCTTCCGCAGAAGGAGGGGTCGATCATGCATATTCTCGAAAGAAGAAAAACAACTCTGCAAAACCGTCTGGCCGAGCTTGAGGGCCGATTGCATGGCATCGACAAGACGCTTGTGACCCATAACACCCGCGACTGGGAAGAAGCGGCGGTCGAGCGTGAAGACGACGAAATGCTCGAAGACCTCGGGAATGCCGGAAAGGCCGAAATCGCCCGTATCCACGCCGCGCTGAAGCGGATCGACGAGGGTGAGTACGGCTTCTGCGTCAAATGCGGAGAGGAAATTTCTGAAGAACGGCTCGATGTGCTTCCCGATACGCCGTTCTGCCGCAAATGTTCCCCGTAACCCGATGATCATGCGTTATTTTCCCATGACCCGCATCCCAAGCCAGAGGCAAGCAGACCGATGACAGACCGTAGCCGAAGCGCGGCCGCGCAGGCCTCCGAGATTGAGCGTGAGGTGCTGTTGCGCAGCCTCAACCGGATGCTGAACGATCTTGAAAAGATGGGCTTTGTCGGCCCCACGATGTTCTATGAAATGGTCGCCGGCGTGACCGATGACGACGATTACGACGATTCCGATAACTTCCCCGTCTGAACCCCGCCGCTTGCCATTGCGTGCGCCACAGGGCTAAATCCTGAAAGAACGGTGTAACGGGCCGTGTACTGGGAAAGTTTTGGTTATGGGGGAAACGGTCGGGTACCGTGTGACGGGCGATGTCGCCCTTCTCACGATTGGGAATCCACCAGTGAATGCGCTTGCCCACGCCGTGCGCGCGGGCCTTGCTACCGGTCTGGAACGGGCCGGCGACGACCCGGAGGTGCGGGCCATTGTCATCTGCGCCAAGGGCCGGACGTTCCCGGCGGGCGCTGACATCACCGAATTCGGCAAACCGTCCCAGGCACCCAACCTGCCCACTGTCTGCGCGATGATCGACATGTGCGAAAAGCCCGTGGTGGCCGCGCTGCATGGCACGCCCCGCGGGGGCGGGGTCGAACTGGCGCTGGCCTGCCACGCGCGGGTGGCGTCCGCGGCCACGACGATCGGCCTGCCCGAGGTCAAGTTGGGTCTTCTGCCCGGCGCGGGCGGGACCCAGCGCGTACCGCGCCTGATCGGGGCGAAGGCCGCGCTTGACCTGATCCTTTCGGGGGATCCGATGACTGCAAAACAGGCATTGGCCGCCGGGCTGATCGACGCGGTTTCCGACAAAGAACCGGTGAAAGACGCCGTTGACCTTGCCCTGCGCATGGCCGACGGCGAGGTGCCGCGCAAAGACCTTCAGGACAGCCCCTATCTCGCCGATCCGCAAAGCTGGCTCGCGGCGGTGGCCGAACGCCGGGCAAGCCTTTCGGGCTCTCCCCTCAAAGCGCCCAAGCGCATCGTCGATTGCATCGAGGTCGGCGCGCTCATGCCGCTCGAGGCGGGGATGAAGTTCGAACGCGCGGCCTTCGAAGACCTGGTGAAAAGCGATCAGTCCGCCGCCTTGCGCCACGTCTTTTTCGCCGAACGCACCGCGATCAAACAGCCCCAGCTTGCTGGCGCTACCCCCCGCACGATTCGCCAGATCGGGATTGTCGGCGCGGGGCTGATGGGCGCGGGCATCACCGTGGCCTGTCTTGACGCCGGCTATAACGTCACGCTGGTCGAACGGGATATCGACACGCTGGAAGCGGGGGTCGAGCGTATCATCGACATCTATGACCGCGCGGTCGACAAGGGCCGCATGAAGGCGGACGCCCGCGATCAGCGCATCGCACGGTTAAGCGGTCACACCGACCCCGGTGCAATGGCCGATGCCGACCTGATCGTCGAGGCGGTCGTGGAAGACGCGCGCACCAAGGAAGGCGTGTTCCGCACCCTTGGCCGCATCGCCAAGCCCGGCGCGATTCTGGCCACCAACACCTCGTATCTCGATATCCGTCCCCTGGCCGCCGCCTCGGGCCGGCCCGAAGACGTGATCGGGCTGCATTTCTTTTCGCCCGCGCATGTCATGCCGCTTCTTGAAATCATTCCGACCGACGACAGCGCCAAGGACGTGCAGGCCACCGCCTTTGCGCTGGCCCGGCAATTGCGCAAGATCGGCGTGCGTTCGGGCATGACCGATGGGTTCATCGGCAACCGGGTCAATTCGGCCTATCGGCAGGCCGCCGAGTTCATGCTGGAAGACGGCGCCAGCGTGGTCGAGATCGACACCGCCATGCGCGATTTCGGCTTTCCCATGGGGCCGTTTGAAGTGTCCGATCTGGCCGGGCTCGACATCGCCTGGGCGCGGCGTCAACGGCTGGCGGCCACGCGCAACCCGTCGGCACGCTATGTCGCCATCCCCGACCGTCTGTGCGAGCTGGGGCGTCTGGGCCGCAAGGTCGGGCGCGGCTGGTACACCTATCCGCGCGGCGCGCGCAGCGGGCAGGTCGACCCCGAAGTGACCGCGATCATCGCCGAAGAGCGGGTGTTTCAGGGGATCGAGCCGCAGAAATTCAGCCGGGAAGACATCCAGCAGCAATGCCTTGCCGCGATGGTCAACGAGGGGGCGAAGCTGCTCGACGAAGGCGTCGCGCGGTGCCCGTCGGATATCGACGTGGTGATGATCCACGGCTTTGCCTATCCGCGCTGGCGCGGCGGGCCGATGCAGACGGCGGATGCCGAAGGGCTTTTCAAGATCAAGCGCGATCTTGAGCGTCTGGCCCGGGAAGAGCCGCTTTTCTGGACACCGTCACCGCGCTTTGACGAGCTGGTGAAAAACGGCCTCGGCTTCGCGTCGCTGAACCCCAAATAGCCTTTCGGAAAACACTTGAATCGCGTTTTCGCTGCCTCTCCCTTCGGTCGAACGCGAAACGCGATGGAGGATGCCTGAGGTATTTCTCGAAAGGCTCTAAAGCGTCCGGCGCGGCTTGCCGCGATAATGGCGCAGCCGGGCGAAAAGATCGTGCCCCATCTGGTGTGCGACGTAAGGCACGTCCATCGGCAGCCAGTTCTCGGCGATCCGGTCGCCCTCCAACCGGTAGAAATCCATCACCGGTATGCGGATGTGTTTGCCCGTGGCAGGCATGCCCAGGTATTCGCCGCTATGGGTGCCCGTGACCACGCCCCCGGTCACCGCATAGGGCCCGTCGCTGATGCGGATGAAATGGCCCGTGGCGGTGCGGTCGGGAAAGGCCCGCAGGAACGGGATCTGGTGGTGGGCGCGAAACCCCTCAAGCCCCCGGCACATGCCGATGCCGGAGGATGCGTAATACATGAAATGCGTCGTCCAGTATTCGGCGTGCGGCATGCTTTCCAGCGACACGCCGTCGAAGGACAGAAGTGCGGCATGCATCTTGAACACTGTATCAAGCGCATCGGCCCCATCCCATGGCGCATCATCGGCGCGCAGCCCGTCCTGCGTGGCAGGACCGGGCCACATGCCTTCGGTCCCAAGGCTCGGGGGCAGGGGCCAGAGACCCGCCTGCCGCTTGAGGTCAAGCAGGTCGAGGAACAGCCAGCTTTCGCGAAAGCGGTCGCCGTCAAGCCAATGCGCCTCGGAATGCCGCAGGTGGGCGACGCCGAATGTGGGTGGAATATCAATGAGATCGGCAAGAAAGCTGCCCTGAAGATGGCCGATCGCGGCCACCAGATGCGGCGCGCGCGGGGTATCGAGCCGGGGGTCGTCGCGGTTCTCGCCGCCCACGAAAATCAGGTCGCGCCGTTCCATGTCGGGCAGGGCCGTCCGCAGGCTGGCCCACAGCGCCGAGATCGCCTCGATCCCCGTCAGATCGCCCCAGGGATGGCCCGCATGCACCACCGCGTCGGGGTGATAGATCCCGGCCGGATCGGCCCCCTCGGCCAAGGCCATCAACAGCGCGCGGCTGCGGGATTTGAGATCATTGGGAAGCACGGGGGCAGCCTTGTCTTGCAATCGTGTGCACGGACTGTTGCGCGGAACGCGCGGAGTGTCTAGGCCGGGCAGCGACCCTGCCGAAAGGAGATTGCGCCGTGAAAGGTTCCCGCCCTGAACAGGCCGTTCTGACCCGTGACACCGATCTGTCGAAAACCGATGCCACCCGCGCGGTGATCGAAGGCATGGTCGACGGTCTGAACGACCACCGCATCGGCGATATCGGAGAGTTCTTCGCCGAAAGCTTTACCTGGTTCGGCAATACCGGCTGCGGCACCAAGCGGGGCCTGCGCGAATTTCAGGAAAACTGGCAAAAGCCGTTTCAGGCGGCGTTCTCGGACAAGGTCTGTATCGACGAGGCGCGGCTTTACATGGGCGAATGGGCAGCGGCCTTCGGGCGGCAGGAGGCGACGCATTCGGGCCTTTTCATGGGGCTCGCGCCCACCGGCAAACGCGTCGAGATCCGATATATGGATTTCTGGAAGGTCGAGGACGGCAAGATCACCGACAACTGGGTGATGGTCGATTTCCCGCATGTGCTGGCCCAGCTTGGGGTCGATGTGTTTGGCGGCGAAGGCTGGGAAGCGTTTGATCGCGGGGAAAAGGCGCCGCCGGCACCCTAGCTCAGAAACAGCGCGACGATCACCACCATCAGCCCGATGCCCGACACCGCCAGCCCGCCAAGGTTCAGCGCCACGATCTTTTGAAGCCGCGCGCGCAACGCGTCATCGTCAAGTCCCGCGCTGCGTGCCCGGGCCGCGGACACCGCGCACCAGCCCAGCATCGCAACGCCCAGAACCGTGATGCCGGCGCCGATCCATACCATGGCCTGCATGGCCGCTCTCCTGCCGGTTTTGCCTGATGTCGCGCCTAACCCGATGTGTCGCGCGGGGCAAGCCCTTGCCCGCGCCATGGCCCTTGGATAGGGAGTGCGAAACCCGTTTGAAAGGACCAGACCCCAGATGAGCGATACCTCCAGCAGCCCCGACCAAAGCTACCGCGTGACCGCCGACGAACTGCGCCAGTTCATCGAACGGTACGAACGTCTGGAGGCCGAGAAAAAGGACATCGCCGAACAGCAGAAAGAGGTGATGGCCGAGGCCAAGGGGCGCGGATACGATACGCGGGTCATGCGCAAGGTCATCGCGCTGCGCAAGCGCGACAAGGACGATCTGGCCGAGGAAGAGGCGGTGCTGGAGATGTACAAGGAAGCGCTGGGGATGTGAGCTTTCGCCCGGCGGGCACCGCCGGGCAGCGCCCGTCCGCCCCCATGGGCGGGCGCTTCACGCCCACCCGCGGTCGGGCGCCGCCCTTATCGCGAAAACCTCAGGGCATCAGCACCCGCACCCCGGGCATCCGCGCGATTTCATCCACGTCTTCGTCGTAAAGCTCGGTCAATTCATCGATCAGCGCCTCGTCCCATCCGGGCAGGTCGACCTCTTGCTCGACCGCCTCGTCCAGCGCGTATTTCGACAGGAAGGCCGCCACCACCCGCCGCCGGATGTTTTCATTCGCCGGGGGTCGGCGATTGAGATAGGCGCGCATGCGCTTGTTGCCCTCGGGCGCCATGATCTTGCGCGTCAGGTCCAGTGCACCGCCCAGCGGCACGGTCGGATCGACGCCCGCAACCTCGCGCAGGATCTCGGGCCAGATCAGCGGGCTGTCTTCGTCGCACCAAACGGTGATCGGCACGCCCGGATTGGCGTCCTGCAACCGCTCGATATAGTCCGACCAGCGCAGATCGCGCGGATCGATCCCGTCCAGGAACTCTTCCGCCGACAGCATGTCCGGGTTCAGACTGTCGTAAAGCGCCGGCAGAAAGCTTGCCATGTTGCGCAGCCCAAGCGCGAACTCCACCTCCGCCCCCGGAAACGCACGGCGCAGCCACGCGCTCTTGCCAGCCTTGGCATAAAGCTGACCCTCGTCGAGAACCCTGGACGCCATGCAGATGAAACTGGGGTTCGACAGCACCACACGTTCGGCATGATCGTCGTCCAGCACGGCATCGAGCAGGACATCCTGCGTCTCCGCGCTCGCCTCGGCCCCGCGCAGTTTTTGCAGCGCCTCGCTCAGCACCTTGCGGTACCGCCCGGGCCCCGGCACCGCGACCCCGGCCTGCGCCAGCACATCGCGATTGCCCAGAAGCGACCGCACCAGCCGGTCGTCATCCGTGCAATGCGCGCCAATGTGAAAAACGATCTGCATGCCTGCCTGCATCTTCTTTGCGGCCAGTATAGGGGGATAAACCGCACGCGACACCGTTTTCCGGTGCCGCAGGGCTTGCACGAACGCCTGCGCCTTAGTATCTCCCCCGCCAGTGCCCCTATAGCTCAGCTGGTAGAGCAACTGATTTGTAATCAGTAGGTCCGCGGTTCGAGTCCGTGTGGGGGCACCAGAAAAATCAATACTTTACAGGTTTGGCACTGTGCTCATCAGCCGCCAGGGTAAGCGTTAGGTAAGCAAAAACGGTCCAATGTTGCCGTTAGGCGCCGCATTTTGCGGTGACTGTGTGTCGGCCCGATGTGCATCATCGAATTTCTATTCGACGTCGACCAATATTGAAGTATAGTTTCAAATCCAACGGTCCCAAACGGGACATGGAAATCGGCCTTGGGCTCTACTGCATGGTTTCCTTCGGACAACAATAACACCTCGTGTCAATCGCAACATCCAGCGAAAAAAGCAGCAACCAGAAGTTCGCCTCAACTGCGCGCCAGTAAGGCCACCAGTCGATAACCCGACATTCAAGTTGATCCGAAATTCGCAACTTTTCTGCGTCGCCGCATGGCGGCTTTGAGCCCAAACCGGAAGTGATCCGGCCAAAACGGTCGCACGTGCAGCAACACCCTGGACAGAAGCCGTCAGCTGCGTCGCAGGATGAAAAGCGGCCATTCGTTCGTGGCGCAGCGAGTCATATGGCACCGATGTCCGACTTGCGGACTTAGCGGTCGTTGCCGCATTCTTGGAATTAGAGAACGATCTCACGTTTTTCCCATTTCGCAACAAAGTCGGAAATGGTCGGGGCGATGAGTACGTGCTCATCTTCGATACCGTAATAAGCCCAAACGCCCGGCTTACCTTCTAGAAAGCAGAAGAATATCCCGTCTACTCCAGCGAAACCGAAGATCAGCTCTCCTTTATTGGGGTTGGCGTGCAGATCTTCAACTGCAAGTACGAACTGAATTTGGTTGAAGTCGTCAAAGAGCCCGTCCTGATACTTTTCGAAATACGCGTCACAATCAGGTTTCCAGCGACTCGCTTCTGCACGTGAAATGATGGGCCTTTTCATGACGAGTCCCCCTTTTCCGACCACTCTGACCACAGCATGTTAGCCTCCAGGTCCGCCAAATCAAATGTCGCGCAGGGGCTCGAAACGGACGATGCGGTCAGGTTTGAGCAAAGTCAGGTGTAGAATGGCGGACGACTGCTGCCGTCCGCCATGGCCACGGATGTCGATCTTCTCGGCGATGCTCAGCGCGTCCTCCAGTTCGACGCCAGGGTACCGAACCGTGCTGTCCACCTTGGTATGACCGAGTAGGAGTTGAACCGCGCGCAGGTTTCCGATTTTCCGGTAGATCAAGGCGGCCTTCGTCCGCCTGAGAGAATGCGTGCCATATCCGCTTGGATCGATTCCGATGGCAGACACCCAGTCATTCACAAGACGCGCATACTGTCGTGTTGAGATGTGGGGTGAACCATGGAACCTGCTTGGGAATAGGAATACTTGACCAAGCACGGGTGCGGATGTGACCCACGTAAGCATAGATATCCGCCTGTTCTCAGACACTTCGAATTGAACTGGCCGCCCGGTTTTGCTTTGGATGACCGATACTCGGTCCCGTACGGAGCCGCCGGCGACGAGGTCTGCGACCTTGAGGCGAACCAAGTTACAAACGCGGAGCTTGCTGTCGATCGCGAGAGTGAACAGCGCTAGGTCGCTTATGGCTGTAGAAGTCTGCGAGATACGCGCGGATACTGCTCAAGTCGACGAAGCGATCAATCGACCGCAACAGGTGGTCTTGGGGCACATGATCTTCCAGCGAGAACTCGTAGAACAATGCCGCCTGCGCTTCTTGCTTCGGTCCCATCATCGCCAATCCCTCCATCTAGGAAGAATTGAATCAGCAACTTAGGCTTCGATCAACGAAGAGTTTTTCAACGAAATAAGCCCATTCGAGCCATCCATAGTTTCGCTGCAAATGTCGGCGTTCATGCCTTCCTACTGAAACTTGCGCCGCTTAAAGGCTTTCACATCGGCGGGGTTACGACCGCAAAGACCGTAGCAGAAACAGTTGCAAGCATAGATGCGGTAACAGTCATACGTGAACACTGTGATGGTCGCTCTGGCGAGAAACTGGAAACGTTCTCTGCCTCCTAAAGTAGGATTGGTGGACGCCTGCAATCTTGATTTTCTGACGCCCACCTCAGCTGTCTAGGCGAGCGTGTTGCGGCGGCGCTTACGTGAGATTACGCCAAGCGCTGCTAGCCCAACTAGCAAAAGCGGCGCACCTGCCGGAAGCGGAACTGGTGCTATGGCCGATCCTGAAGTAGTGACCCTCAGCGTGAAAGAGGAAAAACTTTCGGCAAGCAGATCGTCGATTGCGATAGCAAAGGTCAAGTTGAGGTTCGCTAGGTCCTCGATGGGGTCGATGAACAGATCAGTTCCAAACTCCAGTGGATCAGCAAACTCATCGACAAGGTTTGCCATGATATAATTCATCATGGATTCCGACACACCGTTCACTGGATCGTAGACAAAGTCATACCCGAAGATCAGTGACCCGATTGGTTCGACGCCGAGAAAGTTCAACTCCGAGCCAGGATCAGTTCCTCTGAGAAACTCCCACCCGGTCACTCCGGCCCATGCCATGACTAACGGATCGGCATTGCCCGGGTCGTAATCGTAAAGAAGACCGTCGGGCACGTCCTCCTGCGACAGCCAGCTTCCGAAGCGGTCGTCATAGGTTCCGTAGTACTCCCCGGAGGAGATTACATCCTCACCTAGCGAGACTTCGAAGCCTGCGCGATCGACCGTGTCGAAGAAACCCGGCAAACTCAATGGATTGGGGTTGAGCGGTTCGCCACCAAACAGTCCGAATGGGTACTGGCTAAATGCGGCCACGTCGTTGGGGCCGAACTCTACTCCATCCGTCGTGGTCGCGAAGCGGAGACCGTCACTCTCTCCAGACGCTTCGAATTCCGAACCCACTCCGGTCCCAAGCTGGATCTCGAAACCATCAAGTGTTCCACCCGTTACGTTTATTAGACGGTGATAGACTTGAAATATCGACTCGCCTTCGCCGTCAGCAGAGATATCAAAAACCAGATCAATTGTTCCGGTGTCGGTTACCTGCTGTTTGATGCGTTTGCCGCTCTGGAACGGGCTCGTGCATGTTGCAGTGCTTGATGAAAGGATGCAGCCGTCGAAGACGCTATAGTCGGTATCGTCTACCTCGATGCCTGGAGTGTTAGACTCGGGCGCAATGTAGACGACTTGTCCGTTAGATTCGGCGTCTGTAGGAACTCCGCCCGACACGTCCTGATCATAAACTACGCTGGCTCCACCAACGTCGTCAGTAGGATCAGTATCCTCCGCCCCCTCAACAACGTTATCCGTATTCCATCCGGTGATAGTTGCAGCGGTCGCTAAAGTAGGCATCACAACAGTGCTGGACAGCAGCAAGCTAGCCAAAACGCTCAAACGAATCATTTCTTACCCCCCCAAGAAATCTCAAACACATGTGAAGCACCAAAATAAGTCACATGCGACTTACTGAATGTATGATGCCAACTTTTTTTTTGACGCAACATTTTTTTCGACCGGTGTACACTGAGCCTTTCTTGATCCACCGAAATAGAGATTGAAACCGGCAAGCCGGGCGACCTCGAAAGTAACAAACGCAGAGGCTGAACCAACAAGGATGCCCTCAATCAGAGCTGGCTGAAGGAAACTCACATCTTCCGGCGCGCTGAACAACCAGACTGATAGGCTTGTTCCCAAAATCAGCGCGGGCAAGGCTTTCTAGCCGTATGCCCATGTCGCGAGCACCCGGACACCATGAGGCAGATAAATCAGGCTCGCGAAAACCGTGATTTCTGGCGAAATCAGACTTTGCACTGGTGTCACAACCAGAGCGGTCAACCCGCGTCACAAGACATATGCGAAGATGATGATCAAAAAAACAGGGACGCGGTCCATTCGATAAGGATTCAGAAATATCGAGGAAAGAGCTGTCTTTGTTTTGTCAACAGACGAATGCAAAAACAGTCAAATCAAAAGAGCTTACTAGCCACCAGCAAGGTGATTGCGCACCAGATAGTGCCTTGATTTATAACCCTCGGCTTTCTCGAGCAAATCTAGGGAGATCAAAGACCGCAACGCCCTGTGATAGGAAGCCTGGGTGATCCCTGAGGTTAAATCATGGTTTCGGATATCGTTAGACGTCACGACTTCTTGACGCCCGCCAGCTAAGGCATGCGCAGCAAGAAACACGTCCAACTCTGCTTTTGTTAGGCCATCAAGCCCGATTTCATGCTCCATCTCGCGTAGCATGCTGCGCAGTTCAAAAAGTTCTGAAAGCCTACTTTGCAATCGTTTGTTCAAAAATGTGGCCATCCAAAGAGATTTTACAAGGCGAGGCAAGCCGCCAAGATTATCATATTGACAATTTTGACGACTTGAAAGAACCCTTTTTCACTCCCTGAGTGTCCGTGAGTGGTTGTCTGCGGAGTGTTTCAAAAGGTTCTGCCCCGGTCGCACGAAGGCGACCGGGGAAATTTAGCTTAAGCAAGTCACTCAAGCAAAGAAAAAGCCGTTCGCATAAGTCCGGTTTGTCCCGCATCCGGTGTTAGAGTAAACGGTCGTTGAGGCCGGAATTCTCGGGTCGCAACCAATCAATAACGGCTTATCGCAACGAAACCGTCATCTGACGGAAAGACTCGGATGACGGCTCTGAGCCCGAAGCCGACGTCTTTTGATTGATTTGCCGGGCAGACGTTAGCCTGCCCGGGCGTTGTTTTGACTTTATAGCACTAGGTCGAAACGATCCGCGTTCATGACCTTGGTCCAAGCCGCAACGAAGTCGCGCACAAACTTTGCCTCGTTGTCGTCCTGAGCGTAGACTTCGGAGTATGCGCGCAGGATCGAGTTCGATCCGAAAACCAGGTCCGCGCTGGTCGCGGTGTATTTGACCGCCCCGGTCTTGCGGTCCCGCAACTCGTAGCTGCCGTCTTCCTCAACCGGGACCCACTTGTAGGCCATGTCAGTGATCATCTGGAAGAAGTCGGTGGTCAGCTGGCCTTCACGCGCGGTAAAGACGCCATGCTTCGAGCCACCATAGTTGGCACCAAGCACCCGGAGGCCGCCCACGAGTACCGTCATTTCCGCTGCCGTCAGGCCGAGAAGCTGTGCCCGGTCGAGCATGAGCTCTTCGGGACTTACGGCATACTCCTCCTTCTGGAAGTTCCGGAAGC
This sequence comes from Paracoccaceae bacterium, assembly GCA_013042605.1. GTDB lineage: Bacteria > Pseudomonadota > Alphaproteobacteria > Rhodobacterales > Rhodobacteraceae > JABDPT01. Next base: position 4,035 of record JABDPT010000108.1, on the reverse strand, counting down.
CGTCGGCGTAAGGCTCCAGCACCGAAAAGCTGTCGGCGTCGGTCTGTTCGTCGGCCGCGTCTCCCCGGCCCGGCGCAAACGGCACAGTGATGTTGTGACCCGCGGAGTTGATCGCCTGTTCGATGCCGACACTGCCGGCCAGTACGATCACGTCGGCTACGGAGGCACCGGTCTCGGCCGCGATGGGCTCGAGAATGCCAAGCACCTTTGCCAGTCGCTCGGGCTCGTTGCCCACCCAGTCCTTCTGTGGCGCGAGCCGTATACGGGCACCGTTGGCACCGCCGCGCATGTCCGAACCGCGATAGGTCCGGGCGCTGTCCCAGGCCGTAGCGATCATCTCGGCGGCGGTCAGGCCACTATCGGCGATCTTCGCCTTCACAGCGTCGACGTCGTAATCAGTGCTCCCTGCTGGGACCGGATCCTGCCAGATCAGATCTTCACTGGGAACGAACGGACCATGGTAGTTGGCCTTGGGCCCCATGTCGCGGTGGGTCAGCTTGAACCACGCGCGGGCAAAGGTGTCGGCGAGATACTCCGGATCCTTGTGGAAACGCTCGCAGATTTCCCGATAAACGGGATCGACCTTCATCGCCATGTCGGCGTCGGTCATCATCGGATTGCGCTTGATCGTAGGATCGGTCGCATCGGGAACCATATCTTCCTCGGCGACATTGACCGGCTCCCACTGCCAGGCCCCGGCGCGGGACTTCTTCACTTCCCAGTCGTACTTGAAGAGAAGGTCGAGATAGCCGTTGTCCCACTTGGTGGGATTGCTTGTCCATGCCCCTTCCAGGCCAGAGGTGTGCGCCGTATTGGCGTTGCCGTCAAAGCCGGGATCAGCCCAGCCGAAACCGGCGGCTTCGATCGGCGATGCTGCCGGCTCAGGGCCAACCTGGTCGGCAGCGACGCCACCATGGGCCTTTCCGACCGTGTGACCACCGACGGTCAGTGCGGCCGTTTCCTCGTCGTCCATCGCCATACGGGCAAAGGTCATGCGGACGTATTTCGCCGTTTCCGCCGGGTCGGGATTGCCGTTCACGCCTTCCGGGTTCACGTAGATCAATCCCATGTGTGAGGCGGCAAGCGGGTTGTACATCGAGTTCGCGTCATCGACGTCGGTCACGCGCTCGTCCGTCGGGGCGAGGATCTTGCTGTCGCTACCCCAGTTGATATCGATTTCAGGACCCCAGATATCCTTCCGGCCGAACCCAAAGCCGAACACCTTCAGCCCCATGTTCGAATAGGCGACTGTGCCAGCCAGAACCAGAAGGTCAGCCCAGGACAAGGCGTTGCCGTATTTCTTCTTCACCGGCCAAAGTAGGCGCCGCGCCTTTTCAAGGCTGGCGTTGTCGGGCCAGGAGTTCAGTGGCTCAAAACGAAGGTTGCCGGTCCCGGCGCCACCCCGGCCATCGCCAAGGCGGTACGAACCCGCCGCGTGCCAAGAAAGGCGGATGAAGAGGCCGCCGTAGTGTCCCCAGTCGGCGGGCCACCAATCCTGGCTATCGGTCAGAAGCTTATCCACGTCATCCCAAACGCCCTGGAAATCGAGTGCCTTTACAGCCTCGCGGTGGTTGTATTCCGGGTCCATCGGGTTCGAGCGGGCATCGTGCTGGTGCAGGATGTCCAGGTTCAGAGCATTGGGCCACCACTTCGTCGGGTGGTTGTCCATTTCCGTATTGCCGCCGTGCATGACGGGGCAGCCACCGCCCTGCATCACGTTGTTTCCGTCCATAGCTTTTGCTTCCTCCGGCTTTGGTGAAAGGTCGCGGCAAATCCGCAACCTAGAAGTATTCTAACTCACACACCCGATAAGAACCAATTGATTCTTCTTACCGATGTCATAATCTATGTTGATGATTGGATTGACGCTGAAGCACCTGCGGTATTTCGAAGCGCTTGCGCGCCGCAAGCATTTCGGCCGCGCGGCCGAGTCCTGTGGGATCTCCCAGCCTGCGCTGTCGATGCAGATCAAAGAGCTTGAAGCCATGCTGGGCGCGCCATTGGTGGAGCGCCATGCGCGGCAGATACGGCTGACCGCACTCGGGGAAGATCTGCTTGAAAGGACGCGCAAGATTTTGACGGAAGTTGGCGAATTGAACGATCTCGTCCGGTCAGCCGAAGGCCCCTTGGCGGGACGGCTTCGCCTTGGTGTCATCCCAACGGTTGCTCCCTATCTTCTCCCGCGCATCATCAAAGCGCTTACGCGGAAGATGCCGGCGCTTGATCTGCAGCCCAGGGAGGCAATCACGAGAACGCTGATTGCCGATCTATTGGACTCGCGCCTCGACGCTGCAATCCTGGCGTTGCCCATTTCGGAACCGGCAATGGAGGAGTTGTCGCTGTTCGAAGAGGATTTCCTCCTGCTGCGACCCATGGCCGAAGCGGAGAGGCCGGTGCCAAGCCCCCAGACTCTGCGTGAAATGCGGCTGTTGTTGCTGTCTGAAGGACACTGCTTCCGTGACCAAGCGCTGAGCTTTTGCGAGATGACGGCGTCTGAACCCCGCCATTTGATGGAAGGCAGTTCGCTTTCAACCCTCGTGCAAATGGTTGGCGCTGGGATAGGTCTGACGCTCATTCCCGAAATGGCAATAGAACTGGAGACACGGTCTGCCCCTGTTTCGGTCGCACGTTTCAAGCCACCGTGTCCATCACGCACTATTGGCATGGCGTGGCGGAAGACAAATCCGCTGTCCGAACAACTGATGGAAATAGGCGGGCTTATTCGTCAGGTGAGGCGATGGGAACATGACGAATTCGACCAGACTGTTGGCTAGCTGCACGGAGAGAATTGCCGCTCAAGTCCATTAATCTCCGGGACAAGTGTCTGCTATGTTCGCTGAGCAGTCGTCTGTACCTATTGCAGCGAATGGTCCCTGTGAGCCCAGAGCGGAAGTCAACCGGCGCCGAGGTTCGCATATGCGGCAAAGCAATCGACCAACGCCGTCAACTGCGCCGCAGAAAGAAAAGCAGCACAGGCTTGCAACCGTTGAACAGTGTTGATACGCTCAATCAAAATTTCGTTAAAAGATTGTTTCGTCGTATTTAGAAAGAGGAAGGCAAAATAAATTATCTATTTATTAGGGGCTTGGTGACCACTTGCCGATCAAACTAACCGGCGGATTTCACCCGAACAGCACTGTTTTGAGCAGCAATGGCGAGGTTTCTACAGCTTCGCTTCGGGTAGGTGTCGAACTATTGACCCAAGATCATGGCTTTCAGCCGTTGCGTTGGGTCCAGACCGAGGTGGCACCTGCCAATCTTGATCTGTCATGGGTGCGTATTGAAGCAGGTGCCCTCGGAAATCGAACGACCTTACGTGTCGTCGATGACCAGTATATTGCGATCTCCGGCGCGCTGATCTCCCTCCACTTTGGCGTCGAAGAAGTTCTTGCGCTCGCGCGGCACCTCGTGAATGATACTACGATCAAACGGTGCCCGGCACCTGCCTCGCACCCTATTCGCTTCTCGCTTGACAGACCAGAACTAGTTTATGTGAATGCGCTCAAGTGTGAGAGCCACTTTGTTGAGGAAGTTGCCCAGCCCCTAGATCGGGAGGCAGAACCAGAAATCTTCGCCATGAGCTCATCCGATATCGTTCTTGCGACCCCCCAAATTCAACATGCTCGGCCCTGTTTGTATAAATACGAGGCTGAATTGGTTGCAAAGATTCTGGGGCAGTGAGTACTCAGCTGTTTTACTTTGGCGTAGCACCAGGGCCGTGAACTGCACGATGCAGGCCTCATGGATCCACACAAGCGTACCGTTGCGAATATTACAGCTTGGCGAAGACCATCTGGTCAAGCGAATTGCCTCGTAGACGGATTTTTTTGAGAGGACTGGCTGCGCCTATCCTTGAATCCTTGTGAATAACAGCCACAATCACCCGCATTGAGGCTCAAGAACTTAGTGTGTCCACTTAACCTTCTTTCCGTGCTATTTTGGGGAAGGAGGGACATCCCATGGGACGATCATCTACAGCGAAGAAGGCAGGGCCGCGTGATGCTGCCAGCAAGGTGGCGCGGCAACGCCTGAGCG
>JABDPT010000307.1 GCA_013042605.1 Paracoccaceae bacterium | reverse complement strand
ATTCGCCGGTCAGCACGCTTTCATCCAGCGCAAGTCCGGTGCTGGCGATCAAACGGGCATCTGCGGGAACCGTGTCGCCGCTGTGCAGAAGGATCAGGTCGTCGGGCACCAGTTCGCGCGCGGGAATATCGCGTTCCTGTCCGTCGCGGATCACGATGGCCTTGGGCGACAGCATCGACTTGAGCGCGGCAAGTGCGGTTTCGGCGCGCCATTCCTGCACAAAGCCCAGCACCGCGTTGATCAACACCACAAGGCCGATCGCGACCGCATCGACCCACTCGCCAAGGGCCATGGCCACGGCAGCGGCAACCAGAAGGATCAGGATCAAAAACCCGGAAAACTGCCGCAGAAAAATGGCCAGCGGCCCGGTCGTCGCGGCTTCGGGAAGCTCGTTCCAGCCGCTTGTCTGGCGGCGCTCGACGGCTTCGGCCTCGGTCAGGCCTTTATACGGAGAAGTGGACAAACGCGTACTTCCAATAAGGTTCAATCGCAGGTCTGCGCCTATTCTTCCGGTTGCAATTGATACTTGTCAAAAGCCGAACCCCTTCCGCATGCAATCCTTACACATAGCGACCGAGCAGAAGGAAACAGGAGAATGGCAAAGACAGAAACACCGCAGAAGACTCCAGAAATGGGTGACCCGTTCGCGCCGCTGATCGACCTGCAGAAAGCAGGGTTCGGAGGATTTGTCAGTCTGAACGCCGCATGGCTCGAAAGCCTTGGCGATATGGGTGCCGAATTCATGAGCTTCCTGGCCGAGCGTGTGAAGGAAGATGTGAAAACCCAACACGAGATCCTGCATTGCAAGGATATTAGCGAAGCACAGAAGATTCAGGGCGACTTCGTCCAGAAGGCGATCGAACAGTATCAGGTCGAGACCGGCAAGCTGATGGAACTTGGCATGTCGGCGTTCAAGACGGAAGGCGGCAAGACCCAGTAGGGGCGCCTGACCGCGAACGTGTCGACCCAGAGACTTTAATGAGTGGGGGAGTGTGTTTTAACGAGTGGGGTGGTGGGTGAAAGGCGGGACCTGGCTAACGGGTCCCGCTTTTTCTTATGCCGCATCATAGTTCTGTGCGTTCAATGATCGTGACACCATCCGCGATCTGATCACTTGGGTGAACAATAACGCGTTCACCTTCGTCAATTCCACTAAGAATTTCGGCATTTTGATTGTTCCGGTGGCCGATTTGTACGATCCGGCGGCTTGCCGTGCCATCGCTTGCGACAAAGACCGCCCAGTCTTCGCCGACCCGGAAAAGCGCGCTGACCGGCAGTTGCAGCACGTCGTCGCCTTGCCACTCGACGATCCGCAGGAACACCGCGAACCCATCGCCAAGCCCGGGGCGTTCGTCCCTGGGGGTGACCAGCGACAGATAGGCGTCGACGCGCTGTTCCTCGATGCCAAGCGCCGACACCTTGGTGCGTGCGGCCGGTTCGATGTGGTCCAGCCGCGCCTCAAGCGCCCCGTCGCCGCCCCACCGTTCGACACTCGCGGGCGCGCCGGGTTTGAGCCGCACGCCATCGCTCGACAGGATATCGGCAACCAGCTCAAGCTCGCCCGGGTCTCCGATTGTCAAAAGCGGGGTGCCGGGGTTGACCGGGCGCTGGCTGACCGTTGCGACCGACAGGACCACGCCATCGGACGGGGCCTTGATCCGGATACAGCAGCTATCCTGAAAAGTGTCGCTGCTGTCGGGCACCATGAGGCTGGCTTCGGCCTTTGCGATTGTGCCTTGCGCAAGCTCTATTCTGGCCTGCGCGGCGGCAACGGCGGCCTCGGCGATTTCCAGCGCCTGCGTGGCGTCCTCAAGGCTCGTGACCGTGGCCACGCCACGTTCGGCAAGCGCCTTGGTCCGGTCAAACTGCGTCTGGTAAAAGCTGTGCTCCTTTTCGGCTCGAAGCAGTTCGGTTTCGGCCAGATGCAGGCTTGCGGTCGCCTCGCTCAGTTCAGCCTCGGCCTGCCGCCGGGTCCGGTCGTCCAGCAGCCCGGGCGTACCCGGCTGCACGACGGCCACCACCGTGACGTCCTTGGTAACCGGGTCCCCCACATCGACCGGTGACCGAAGCGCTGTGCCCGCGATTGGGCTCGCGATCTCGTAAAGGTCGCGCACCTGCGTGCGGCCATCGGCGTTCACCGTGACCTGCATCGGTCCGCGCACGACCTCGACAAGGTCGACGGGAACCGGATCGGTCCGGAAACTGACATACCCAAGCCCAAGCACCACAGCGGCGCCAATGGCAAAAAGTGTGAGATTTCGGGTTGATACGGACATGGGTCTATTCCCTTGTTTTCATCACTTCGACCAGATTGAGCCGATCAAGCCGCCGCCGCACCACCATCGCCGATGCGAAAGCGGCGATCAGCACGACAAGGCTTCCCAAAGCAAAACTTCGCGGTGTCAGAACCAGCGGGATCGCATAAAGATCGCTTGTGAAACCACTGGTCATGGCCGACGCGATCCATGTGCCGATCAGCCAGCCGGCGGGCTGCGCCAGAACGGCCAGAAACATCGTTTCACCCACTAGGATATAAGACACTTCCCCGCGTCCAAAGCCCAGGATCCGCAGGCTCGCTAATTCGCGCGACCGTTCGGAAAGCTGAATGCGCGCGCCGTTATAGGCCACGCCGATCGTGATCAGAATGGCAACGACGATATAGATCCCGTTCATGACCGACACGTTCTGGTCGATGGTTTCTTCGAAGGAACGACGGTTGTCGTTCATTTCGATCAGGCCAGAGATTTCGGGCGTGTCCTTGATGGCCCGGTGCAGTTCGGGCAACCGGTTTTCGTCTATTTCGATATTGACGGTGGACACCCGCGGTTCCTGACGGAACAGGCGGTTGAGGTAATCCTGATCCATATAAGCGCCCAGCCCAATATGCTGGGTGGTCAGGCCCACGACCGTAAGATCGAAGGTTTCGCGTTTACCGGTCAGAAACTCTGCCTCGATCACGTCGCCGACCTGCGCGTCGATCTGTTCGGCAAGCCGCGTGGCCAGCAGCACTCCGCCGGGCGGGGCCGTGAGAACACGTTTATCGGCATCCACGACGCGGCTCAGATCGGCGTCGGGGTGCCGGGCTTCGATTGAGACGTGTTTTTCAAGATGGCCGTTGCGCAGGATCGCGGCGTGAAACTGCTGACCCTCGGCGACAAGAACACCCGGCAGGTCAAGCACGTCCTCAACGGCGCTTTCGGGCACGTCTTCGGAAAACAGCACCATCGCGTCCTGCCGGTTCGACAGATAGAACGCGACATCGACGATCTCGTCCATCGCATCCGTGATATAGCTGGTCGCGATCACCGTAGCGACAGAGAAGGCAAGGCCAAGGCTGGTCATCGCACTGCGCACCGGCCAGCGAAGCAGGCTTCGAAAGATCATGATCGTCGGCTGCGACAGACGCATGCCATCGATGATCCGGTCGATAATGGTGCGCTTGAACCGCGGCGGGGCCGGGGGCTGCATGGCGATGGCCGGGTCGAGGTTTGCCGCCTTCAGCGCGCTGCGTGCGGCGCCAAGCGATGTGGTCAGCAACCCGGCAAGCGCGGCCGCGGCGTAGATCCAGTAGGACACCTGAAAGATGACATAAGGAAAGTCGAAGAACTTCGCGTATTGCAACGCGGTCGTGCGCGCCAAGGCAAATCCCGCAACCCAACCAACGACAACGCCCGCGGCACCGATAAGAACCGCAAGCATCAGGTAATGCAGGCAAACCTCGACATTCGAATAGCCCACCGCCTTGAGAAGCCCGATCTCGCTTCTTTCAAGCGCGATGATCCGGCCCATCACCATGCTCACCAGAAACGCGGCAATCGCAAAGAAGATCGGCGGCACCACCATGGCCATACCCTTGAGCTGGCTAAGCTCGGCGTCCAGAAACGCTTCGGAAATCTGGCGGCTGCGATCATGCGCGCCAAGCCCGCCGAAGGGTTCGAGAAGATCGTCAAGGGCGTCAATGACGGGTTCGGTCCGGGCATTGTGGGTCAGTACAAGCGACAGGTCATTGAAGGCGCCGGTCATGTCAAAGGCGGCGGCGGTCGCCACATGGGGCATCCACAGGACACCAAAGGTCTCGTTGTCGGGCATCAGGCTGCCCGGGCCGATGGTATAGATGAACTCGGGCGATAGCGCGGTGCCAACGATGGTCAGCTCGCGCTTGCGCCCGTTCAACGTGGCGCTGACGGTGCTTCCTTGCGACAGGTTGTTGGCCTCGGCAAAGGGGACATTCACAAGGATCTCATCGCGGCTCGACGGGTCGGGAAAGCGGCCTGAATAGAGGAGCGGCTGGTTAAGCAGCGGATCGCCGTATTCGGGCAGGGATATGATATGCCCCATGCCGCTTTCGATCCGACCGGGGATATCCAGCACCGCGTATCCGGTGATGCGCGCCTCGATCTGAAGCACGCCGTCGATGGCCGCGACCTCGGACAGGATCGATTGCGGCGCGCGGCGTGCATGGACGAAGACCTCGGCAAACCGGTTGCGTTCGTAATAGGCCGCGCGGGTTTCGGACAGCGCGTTATACATCCCCACCGATGTCAGCAGGATGGCCACACCACAGGCCATGACAATCGCAATGGCCGCCGCCTGTATCCAAAGGCGCTTGAAGTCGCGCAGCAGTTTGCGGTCAATCGCGCGCATCACTCACCACACAATCTCGGATGGGGCGATCCGGGTTTCGTTCACGCGGGTTTCGCTGATCTGACCGTCCTGAAAGAAGATCACGCGGTGCGCCATGCGCTGAATCTCGGCGTTGTGGGTGATGACGACCGTGGTCGTGCCGAAGCGTTCGTTGATCTGGCGCAGCGCCTCAAGAACCTGCACACCGGTCGAGCTGTCGAGCGCGCCGGTTGGCTCGTCGCAAAGCAGGATCCGCGGACGCTTGGCGATGGCGCGCGCAATCGCCACGCGCTGCTGCTCACCGCCCGACATCTCGGACGGGAAATGGTCCATGCGGTGACCAAGGCCGACAAGTTCCAGCGCCTCGTGCGCTGGCATCGGATCAGGCGCGATATCCGTGACAAGCTGCACGTTTTCGCGCGCCGTCAGGCTGGGAACAAGGTTGTAGAACTGAAAGACGAACCCGACGTGATCGCGGCGATACCGCGTAAGACCGCGGTCGGAAAGATCGGTCAGTTCCGTGTCCCCGAACCAGACCCGCCCGTTGGTCACATGGTCCAGCCCGCCAAGGATGTTGAGCAATGTCGATTTCCCGCTACCGGACGGGCCAAGAAGCACGGTCAGCTCGCCGGAAAACAGCGTCAGGTCCACACCAGCCAGAGCGTGCACCTGAACCTCGCCCGTGTCGTAGACCTTGGTGACGCCAAGGGTCCGGAAAACCACCTCTGGCGTATCCGGCCCTTCCGGGGCTGAAGTTCCGTGCTGTTCTGAGGTGGTGTGATCGACAGCGCTCATAGCGGTTTTCCCACTTGGCTTGCGACCGGGGCGAAGGCAGGGCCGCACGCGACTTACATCACATATTCACCTCGGACCGCATTGACCAAGATCAACCGCCACGGCGCGTAAGCCCCTAACCTTAAGGGGAAAGACGGTAGGAGAGGCGAAGAACATGCCGACATCAAGCGATACGAGCATGAACGAAAGCGACTTGTCCGGTGTCATCGACATGCTGGTGCGATACGCGCCGCGCGTGGATGTCCCGCAAGGCGCGCGCCTCTTTGCGGCGGGCCGTCCCGTGGACATGATGCCGTTCCTGCTGACCGGGACCGTGCGGTCCGAAGACCGCGCGGGGTCCGGGCCGCAGAACGTGCTTTGCCGCGCCCGTGCGGGCGAAGGATGCGGTCTGATAACCGCCTGTATCCTTGCCCAGCAACCCGACAATGCCAACGTCATCGCCGAAACTGACGTGGCCTTCGTCGCGATCAGCCGTGACAGTCTGAATGCGCTCTTGTCCGTGTCATCCGACATACGCGCCCGCACGTTCCGTTCCGTCTGTGACCACCTTGCCGACCTTTCGACGGCCATCGAGGATCGGGTGCTCAGCCAGCGGATGGCCTGACAGCGGCGGCATTTGACGAAGATCATCAAGCCCCGGCCAAGCGGCCCTACCATGCAGCATAACCTTTAATCACAAGGGGGTCTCACCATGGAAACCAATGTACTGCCACGTATGAACATGGCCGACGCGCCGACCGGGTGCTGTCCGAAGTTCGACCCAACGGGATGGGACGGACGCCACCTTCATTTCGAAGATAAACCGTTCGTGCGGGCCTCGACCCGCGCCCTCATGCACATCCCGCTCAACATGGGGAAGGTCTTCACCCGCGTTCAAAAGCATATCGAGGAGGCCGACGCGCAGGATCCCGAAGGGTATCTCGTGCTCAGCCGCGATCTGTCGGCGACCGAGGGCGAGCACCTCTTTGCCGTGACCGGTCACGTTCCGGACGAAGAGATGACCACGCTGTCCGGCGACTTCATGACCCGCGTCTTCGAAGGCCCGTACCCGAAGGCCAAGGACTGGGTGCATGATATGGAAATCGCGGCCCGCGCCGCCGGCCACGAGGCAAAACGGATCTTCATGTTCTACACGACCTGCCCGAAATGCGCGAAAGCCTACGGGCAGAACTATGTGGTCGGCGTCGCCGAGATCTGACGCGCTCCGTCAGGATGTCTCAGCCTTGGACACGTTTCGCAGCACTTGCGCAAAACTGTCTGGCGTGACCGAGATGGAATCGATCCCGAACCCAACCAGATGCTTGGCATAATCGGGGTCGTTGCTGGGCGCTTGCCCGCAGAATCCCACCTTCGATCCGGCCTTGTGCGCCGCGTCGATCACGGTTTCGATCATCTTCAGAACCGCCGGATCATCCTCTCTGAAGAGAGAGGCCAGCGCATCTGAATCGCGATCGATCCCAAGCGTCAGCTGTGTCAGGTCGTTCGATCCGATCGAGAACCCATCGAACCGCGCGGCGAATTCCTCCGCCCGCAGCACGTTCGACGGGATTTCGCACATCACATAGACCTCAAGCCCGTCACGCCCGCGCTCAAGCCCGTGCTCGGCCATCACGGCCAGCACCTTGTCGGCCTCTTCCGGCGTCCGGCAGAACGGGATCATCATGACGACGTTGTCAAAGCCCATCTGCCCGCGCAAACGCGCAATCGCCTGACATTCCAAGGCAAACCCATCGCGATACTTATCGGAGTAATAGCGCGAAGCCCCCCGGAAACCGATCATCGGGTTTTCCTCGGACGGTTCGAAATCGCGCCCGCCCAGCAGATCGGCATATTCGTTCGTCTTGAAGTCGCTCATCCGGACGATGACCGGTTTGGGATAACAGAAGGCCGCGATGCGCGAGAGGCCGCGTGACAACTGGTCGACGAAATACTCGGGCATGCTTTCGTAACCGGCTGTGAGTTCTTCGATCTCGGCGCGCACCTCCGGGTCGGTCACCCGGTCGATATGGGCAAGCGCCATCGGGTGAACACGCACGGCGTTCGTCACCACGAACTCCATCCGCGCCAGACCCACACCTTGCGTCGGCAGACGCCACCAGCGCAGGGCCGCGCTCGGGTTGGCAAGGTTCAGCATCACCTTGGTGTCGGTCGAAGGCAGGTGTTCCAGCTTTTCTTCGGTCACCTCGATCTCAGAAATGCCCTCGGTCACGATCCCGTCTTCACCGCCCGCGCAGGACACGGTCACGTCCTGTTCGTCGTGCAGCACATGGGTGGCATCGCCGCAGCCAACGATGGCCGGAAGCCCCAGTTCGCGGCTAACGATAGCGGCGTGCGACGTGCGCCCGCCGTGATCGGTGACGATGGCCGCCGCGCGCTTCATGATCGGTACCCAGTCGGGGTCGGTCGTGCCGGTGACAAGCACCGAACCATCGACAAACCGGTCGATCTGGTCGGCGCTTTCGATGATCGAAACACGGCCCGCGACCGCTGCGCTGCCCACACTCAGCCCGCGCAGAATTTCGGGGCCGGGGTTCTTAACGGCATAGCTTTTCAGCGTGCCCATATCGGCGCGCGATTGCACCGTCTCGGGCCGCGCCTGAACGATGTAAAGCGTGCCGGTCTTTCCGTCGCGCGCCCATTCCATGTCCATCGGCAGGCCGTAATGCTCTTCGATGATCTTGGCCTGTCGGGCAAGCGTCAGGATCTCTTCATCGCTCAGCACGAAACGCCGCCGCTCGGCCTTCGAGGTCGGCACGTTGCGCGGGGTGCCATCGCGCCCATGGATCATCTTGATCGATTTCGCGCCAAGACGCTTGCCAAGGATGGGCGTAAGCTCGGGCTTGTCGAGGAAGGGTTTGAAGACCTGATATTCATCGGGGTCCACCGCACCCTGCACGACGTTTTCGCCAAGGCCCCAGGCCGCGTTGATCAGCACCGCGTCGGGAAAGCCCGACTCTGTATCGATCGAGAACATCACCCCCGACCCGCCGGTATCGGCGCGCACCATCAGCTGAACCCCGACCGACAGCGCCACCTGATCATGGGCAAAGCCTTGCATCTGGCGATAGGAAATGGCCCGGTCGGTATAAAGCGAGGCATAGCATCGTTTGCAGGCCTCAAGCAGGGCAGGGATGCCGATGACGTTCAGGAAGGTCTCTTGCTGACCGGCAAAGCTGGCATCTGGCAGATCTTCGGCGGTTGCACTTGACCGAACCGCGACAGGCACATCCTCGTCGGCGCCCATCGCCCGGTAATGCGCGCGGATCGCTTCGGCGGTCTCTTCGGGCCACTCACCGTCAAGGATCAGGGCCCGCACCTTCTCGCCCGTGGCATGAAGCGTCGCGCGGCCCGAGGCCAGCGCGTCAAGCTCCTTCTCAATTGCGGTGTTCAAGTCGTTTTGGGCCAGAAAGTCGCGAAAGGCATCTGCTGTCGTGGCAAAGCCTGGCGGAACAAGAATACCCTTCGGCGCCAGTGCGGCGATCATTTCACCCAGTGAAGAGTTCTTGCCGCCGACAAGTCCGACGTCGTCACGCTTCACGCTCGAAAAATCCAATACGCGGTCAATCTTCTGTAGCATGCTGTCCACTCCTCCAACGAATTCGCATCAGAATGCACCGGAAATGCCCGCATGAAATTGAGGCAAATCAAGCTCGGATCGAAGGGTGGTGGCAAAGTGACAAAAGGTTCCATTGATTACATGAAAGGAGGATATCATGGAAACCGTGGAACGCCTTCTTAAGGGCACCGTTGAAGAACTCGACCGCTTGCTGAACGCCAAAAACGTTCTGGGCGACCCGATTGAAAAAGATGGCGCAACCGTCATTCCGATCGTCAGCTACGGCTTCGGATTTGGGGCTGGCGGCGGGGTCAATCCGAAATCCGGCGATGGCGCCGGAACCGGCGCTGGCGGCGGGATCAAGCCGTTGGGCGCGATCATCATCGACGCCGACGGGTCGCGTGTTGAATCGGTCCAGGGGCCGATGACGACCTTCGCCGAGGTTCTTGGCGACACGGCCGGAAAGGTCATTGAACGGTCGGCGGACAAGGCCGCATCGAAGAAAACGGCCATGTAAGACAATGCGATGTCCGCGCTGGTCTTCATATTTGTCGGCCTGCTTGCGGTACTGCTTGGCGTGGTCTTGCTCGTCATGATCACGCCACTGCGCCTTGAGTTGTTGCTGACGAAGGACGACGCGTTGCGGTTTTGCGCGGCGCTGCGCCCCCTTGGCCGGTTTGGTCCGCGCATCGAACTGACCGACCGGCATCGCGAAAAGCCTAAGGAGAAACCTGTGACGAAGCGCAAGAAGAAGACCCCGGTGGTCCAGCGTATCCGCGAACGCGGCGTTCATGAGGTCATGAATGCCGCGACGCGCCTTGTGTCGGATATCATCCATTGCGTCCGCGTCGAAAAGGCCGTGCTCGACGTGACTTTCGGCTTCGACGATCCGGGCGACACCGGCCAGGCCTATGGTATGCTCGCGCCGCTGATCTACACCTCCCGCGCCAGCGACCGGATGCGCGTCGCAATCGTGCCCGAGTTCGACCGCGCAACGTTGCAAGGCCGCGTCGCCCTTGATCTGTCGCTGATCCCGGCGATGCTCGTGCCGCCGGTCACGCGGTTTGGCTGGGCCATTTGGGGGCCGGTCCGATGAGCTGGGCCCTTGATCCCCCCGTCCGCGTCGGACCGGTCGCCTTCGCCGCGATTGTCGAAACCGAGCTTCACCTGAAATCCGACCGGTCAAAGCTTGTCGGTGTCGGCAAGAAGCGACCGCTTCTTTTCTTGCGGGCCGAAGGGGACACCGTCACCGCCATCGACATCAACGGCCACAGCTATGACGCGGACGAGATCGACCTTCTTTACCCCGATGCGACATCCGACCTGAAAGCCCGGCTTTCGGCTGCGGCGTGACGGCCCCGTTCAGGGCCGCGCCAATCCGGTCATATCGACATCCACCTGCGCGGACAGGTCTTCAAGGCTGTCATAAAGCAGTTGAAGCGCGTAATGCGGGTTGTGGGTGTAGATCGCGGTTTCCTTCGCCACCAGCTGATAGTTATAGGCCGCCTTCAAGAGGCGCGGGGTCCAGCTTTGATAACGGTTGGGAAAGGCGGCTTCGTCCTCGGACGCCACACCGTCGGCATTGCCGTCGTTGAAGAAATAGGGAAAGGCCGCGCTTGAATAGACGACCGGGGCCTGGGCCACTTCGGACGCATAAAGCCGGATTGCCTCGTCCAGTCGCGCATGAAGGGTGGAAATCGGGTTGGCGATCCCCTCGGTCGTATCGCCGTCACCATCGAAATCAACGGGCGAGATGCGTATCGCGGCGAACTCTTCGGCGGTCTTGTGGCAGGTCGTGCACCCCTCGAAACTCACCTGAAGCGAATGCGGACGGTGGCAATCGGTGCAGTTCTTGAAATCGGGCACATGGGCGAATTCGCCCTTATAGACCTTGTCCGGATACTCAAAACCCGCTTTCACGACCGTCCCCATGCCTGTCGCGGCGGACGGTGCATAGTGGACGTTGATAAAGCCAAGGTCGGCTGACACGGTATCCTCATCCATCCCGCTGGTCGCGGCCTGAACCGTCGCGGTCGAAGCACGGCCCTGGTGGCACACGGCACAGACGGCGGATTTGCCGAAGGTGCTGACTGTTGCCCCGGACGGAAACGGAACTGCCGCAAGCGTCGCGGCCCCTGCATTGTGGCAGCTTGTGCAATCGACGACCGTGCCTGGCATCACCGGATGATCGATCGCGCCAACGGTCGACATCGGGCCCCGCAGATAGTCGATCACGCCGGTGCTTGAATGACAGACCGCACAGCGCCCCGGGATCTCACCGTCTTCGTTCCAATGCGTGAAGGCTTCGGACGTGCGGTCGCCATGGGGCGATTTCAGCCAGGCTTCCGTGATCTGGGACAGGGACGGTCTTTCAGGCGGGTCGCTTTGCGCAAAAGCCGGGGTCACCAGCGGGGCAAGAAAAAAAGCCAACAAAAGCGCCAAAGGCAGTGTTTTGAAATACGTCACCGGCAGGTCCTTTCAATGTGGGGTCCCCAACCCTGATAGCGGCGGTTTTCCGTTTGTAATTGAGCAAGATCAAAGCGGCGTATCCTCGGGGCTATAGGAGTTCATGATGTCATTCGCTTTTGCCTTTCGGGGTGAAATACTCATAAGGGTTTGAAAGGCTGAAGCATTTCGAGATAAAAAAGGGTGATTGGCCAACCTTCTCAGGGGTTCCGCCGGCGCAGATCGAAGAGGCGCCGCGGCCGAATTCCGTCGCTCTTTTGGGAAGCGATTCGCCCGGCTTGCGGCCCCGGTTCGAGCTTGCCGAAGGCGACCGGGTCGCCCCCGGACAGGTGGTGTTTCGTGACCGGGCGAGGGCCGAGATCGCCTTTGTCTCGCCTGTCGCCGGTGTCGTTTCGGACATCGCCTATGGCCCGCGCAAGACCCTTTCGGCGTGCATCGTAACGACCGATGACAGCGCGCCGGGCGATGCAGGCGGATCGGCCCCCGGTGACGATGACCCGGCCGCCATCCGCGCGACCCTGCTGGAACGTGGGTTCTGGCCCGCCTTCCGCACCCGCCCGTTCGGACGCATGCCGGCCCCGGCGGACAGGCCCGACGCGATCTTCGTCAACACCGCACAGACCGGGCCGCAGGCACCCGATCCCCGCCTGATCCTCGCCCCGCAAACCGAGGCGTTCCACCATGGCGTAACGGTTCTGACCCGGCTGACCGAGGGCGAGGTCTTCGTTTGCCAACCGCCCTGTGCGCCCCTCGGCCCGCAAAACGACCGGATACGGCATGCCAGTTTCAGCGGCTCCCGCGCGGCGGGACTTGCAAGCACCCATATCGACCGGCTTTTCCCGATCAGACTGGGGCGGCGGGTCTGGACGATCGACGTGCAGGATGTCGCGGCGATCGGACACCTGTTTCTCACGGGACGGTTTCACGCCGACCGGGTGATCTCAGTCACGGGCCCCGGATCGGATCAGACCCGTCTCATCCGCACCAGTCCCGGCGCCAAGATCGCCGACATCTGCGGCCCGCTGGATGGTCCCGCGCTTTCCGGCGACGCCACGTCCGGCAAGAGGGCCGCGTTTCTGGGGCGGTTCGATACGCAGATCACGCTTTTGCCGCCCGCAAAGCCCACCAAACGCACATGGTTCCGGCACGCCGCCAAAGCCACCCACGCCGCGATCCCGACCGCCGCGCTGGACACCGCGCTGGCGCTCGACATTCTCGCGGTGCCGATGCTGCGCGCGCTTAGCCTTGGCGACAGCGAGATGGCCGAACGGCTGGGCTGCCTTGCGCTGGTCGAAGAAGACGTGGCGACCCTCACGCGGCGCTGCACCAGCGGCGCGGATTACGGGGCCCTGCTGCGCGGCGTTCTCAACGACCTCGAAAGGGACGCGCCATGATCCCGCCGCGCAGCGTCGCCGCCGTCACACTCGCACAGACCGTGGCCCTCGTACCGCCGCTCGCGGTGCTGGCCACGACGGCAACGGGCGGTTTCGCCCTGCCGCTCTTTGCGGCCCTCGCCTTTGCCCTGGGCTGGGAAGGGCTTTTTGCCCTGATGCGTAAACGCGCCCCGGAAGCCCATGGGATCACGACCGCGCTGATCGTCGTGGTGCTGGCGCCTGCCGATCTTGCGCTCTGGCAGCTCGGCTTTGCCGTCTCTCTTGGCGTCATCCTGGGTGAACTGGTCTTCGGCGGGCGCGGCTTCGGCTTTGTCAGCCCGGCCACGGCGGCGCTCTCGCTTCTGGTGATCTCATTCCCGCAGGTCGAACTGGCCCAACCCACGCGCGATCTGGCGCTCGCAACGGTACCCGGTCTGGTGCTCTTGCTGGTCCTGGGCCTGATATCATGGCGCATTCTGGTCGCCGTGCTCGTCACGGTCGCTGTGGCCTTTGCCCTGCGCGGTGCGGCGTTCGACCCGGCGGCCCTTGGCACGGCGCTTGCCTTCGGGCTTGTCTTCCTGATCTGCGACCCGGTGTCCGCCGCGACCACGAATGCCGGGCGCTGGGTCTATGGCGCCCTGGCCGGCGCGCTGATTATCGTCTTCGCAGGGGATAACCCGATCACCTCAGAGGCCGTGGTCTTCGCCGCGCTCATGTCCAGCGTCTTTGCCCCGCTGATCGATCACCTCGTGGTTCTGGCCCACACGTATCAACGGCAGAACCGCCATGTCTGATCCCATCACCCTCTGGCGCCGGTTTCTGGCACGGCCCAACGACGACAGCGTCAAGCTCTTCGGCGTGGCGATCCTTGTCGCCCTGATCAGTGCGGCGCTGGTTTCGATCACCTCCGTCACGCTCAAACCGTTGCAGGACGCGCATCTCGCAGCCGAACGCGCAGCGCGGATGGAACGCATGCTCGACACCCTTCCTGGGCTGCGCGACGTGATGGAAGAGCTTGGGGTCGACACGCTCGAAACCCGGCTTGTCGATCTCGAAAGCGGTCGCTTCGTGGGTGCCGCGGATCCCGCCGCCTTCGACCTCAAGGCGGCCGAAACCGACCCCGAACAAAGCACCGCCCTGCCGCCCGAGGCGGACATCGCCAAGCTCGGTCGCCGGCCAAATCAAGCCCCTGTCTATCTTTTGGAGCGTGATGGCGACCTGATCCTTGTCGTCCTTCCGGTCAGCGGCTCCGGCTACCAGTCGCGACTGCGCGCCATGCTCGCCATCGACGCCGATCTCAACACGATTGCCGCACTCAGCGTCACCGAACAGAACGAAACGCCGGGGTTGGGCGCACGGATCGAAAACCCGGACTGGCAGGCGCTCTGGCCCGGCACGCAAATCGCCGATGCCGACGGCAAAATCGTGGTCGATGTCGTACGCGGGCAGGCGACCCAACCCTATGAGGTCGACGCGATCAGCGGTGCGACCATGACCAGCACCGGCGTCGCCAACATGCTGCGCTTCTGGCTGGGTCCGCTGGGCTTCGGGCCATTTCTCGACCGGCTGAAAACGGAAGGGCTGTAACCATGCGCTCCTCACTCAGCCACGTCACCAATCCGCTGATCGCCAACAACCCGATCACGCTTCAGATCCTTGGCGTCTGCTCGGCGCTGGCGGTGACGACGTCTCTGTCGACCGCGCTTGTCATGTCGGCGGCCCTGACGGTCGTCCTGTGCCTGTCCTCGGCGGTGATCAGCCTTATCCGCCGCCATATCCCGTCGATGATCCGGCTGATCGTTCAGATCATCATCATCGCCTCGCTTGTCGTCGTCATCGACGAGATACTACAAGCCTACGCCTTTGCCATCAGTCGGCAATTGTCGATCTTCGTCGGCCTGATCGTCACTAACTGCCTCGTCCTTGGCCGGGCCGAAGCCTTTGCCATGCGCAACCCCGTCTGGCCGTCCTTTCTTGACGGGCTGGGCAATGGGCTCGGCTATAGCCTTGTCCTCATCCTTGTCGGCAGCGTGCGAGAGCTTTTCGGGGCCGGGACCCTGCTTGGTTATGTGGTCCTGCGACCGGCTTCAGATGGTGGCTGGTTCGAGCCACTGGGTCTCATGCAACTCGCCCCGAGCGCATTTTTCGTCATCGGCTTTCTGATCTGGGCCATCCGAACCTACTGGACCGATCAGGTCGAAGAGGTCGAGCGCCCGCTCGTGGAAGAGAGGGCGCGCTGATGGGTGATCTCTTCCTTTCCGCGATGTTTCACCAGAACCTGGCGCTGACGTCCTTTCTGGGCATCTGCACTTTTCTGGCGGTCTCGCAGCGTTTTGATACGGCCTTGGGTCTGGGGCTGGCGATCACCGTCGTTCAGACCATCACGGTGCCGGTCAACAACCTGATCTTCAACGGCTTCCTCATCGGTGGGGCTTGGGGGTGGCTGGGCCTTCCGGACGTCGATCTGAGCTTTCTCAAGCTCATCGCCTTCATCGGTATCATCGCCGCCATGGTCCAGATACTCGAGATGTTCCTCGACCGTTTCGCCCCGCGTCTCTACCGCGCTCTCGGGATATTTCTACCGCTGATCACCGTCAATTGCGCGGTGCTGGGTGGCAGCCTTTTCATGGTCGAGCGGCGGTATGACTTCGCCGAATCCGTCGTGTTCGGCTTTTCCAGCGGGGCAGGCTGGGCGCTTGCCATCATCGCTTTCGCCTGTATCCGCGAACGGGTGCGCGCAAGCGACATCCCACCGGGTCTTCAGGGGCTGGGAAGCGCCTTTCTGATCGCGGGCATCATGTCGCTTGGGTTTTCCGCCCTGTCGAGGGTCGCGCTATGACCGACATCGTCTTTGGCAGCGTTTTCCTGATCCTTCTCGTCGTGGGGCTTTCCGCGCTGGTCATCGCCGCCCGCGCGGTTCTGATGCCCGAACATCCAAGCACCCTGACGGTCAACGGCCAGACGACGATTGCCACTCAGACCGGGCAAAAGCTCCTCTCGGCCCTGGGTGACAACGGCCTTCTCATCCCGTCGGCTTGCGCGGGGGCGGGAACGTGTGGGCTTTGCCGTGTCCGCATCACCGATGGCGGGCCCGACAGCCTGCCGGTCGAGGCGGCGAAATTCACCCGCGCCGAATTGCGCGACGGCATGCATCTGGCCTGTCAGGTGGTGGTGCGCGGCGACATGGCGCTTGAGGTCGATGACAACCTTCTGGGGGCCGAAACCTATGATCTGACGGTCGCCTCGGTGGGCCAGCTCACGCCGCTGATCCGCGAGGTCGTGCTCGAAATGCCCGTCGCCATGGCCGAAACCCTGCGCGCCGGGGCCTTTGTTCAGATCACGGCACCGCCCTTTGCGCTGAACTACGACGATATCGAGGTTCCAAAGGCATTCGAAGACGCCTGGCACTCTCTTCGCCCCCTGACCGTTGCCACCGACACACCGGTCACCCGCGCCTATTCGCTGGCCAACCGACCCGAAGACACCGCCGCCCGACGCCTTGTCATGAACATCCGCCTTGCCCTTCCGCCGCCGTCCGTGCCCGACGCGCCGCCGGGCATCGTGTCTTCGTGGCTCTTTTCCCTGCGCGCCGGGGACAAAGTACAGACCACCGGCCCCTTCGGATCGTTCCGGGTTCAGCCGACCGAACGCGAAATGGTGTTCATCGGCGGCGGCGTCGGCATGGCCCCGCTGCGCGCCCAGATTTTCGAACAGCTGGAACGGCTGGGCACGAAACGCAAGATAAGCTTCTGGTACGGCGGACGCAGCAAGTCCGACCTGTTTTACGCCGATGAATTCGATGCGCTGGCCGCACGGCATCCCAATTTCACGTGGACCGTTGCCCTGTCGGACCCGGTGCCCGGCGACAACTGGACCGGTCGCACCGGGTTCGTGCATGCCGTCGCCTTCCAGGACTACCTGTCCGACCATCCCGCGCCCGAGACCTGCGAATACTACCTCTGCGGCCCGCCACTCATGATCCGTGCGGTGCTGTCGATGCTCGATGACCTTGGCGTCGATCGCGACCGCATCTTCAACGACGATTTCGGAGTTTGACCCATGCCGATCACCCGCCGCGCCATGACTTTCGGACTACTCGGAACAGGGGTCGCGCTGGCCGTCCATGCGGGGCAGGGGGTGCAAACCATGGGCGGCCCGGCCTTCGGCTCAAGCTGGCGGATCAGCCTGCCGAACGACGTCGACGCCGCCCCGCTACGCCCCGGGATCGAGGCCATTCTCGCCCGCGTCGACGCCGAGATGTCGCCCTATCGCCCGGCGTCGGATCTTTCGCGCTTCAACAGATCGTCAAGCGCGGACTGGCAGCCGATGCCACCCGCGCTTTGCACCGTTAGCGCCGAAGCCCTGGCCATCGCGCACCTCACCGATGGCGCTTTCGACCCGACGGTCGGCCCCACGGTGGCGCGGTTCGGGTTCGGGCCGATCCAAGGGGGCTCGGGCAGTTACCGGAACATCTCGATCGCGTCCGGGGCCTTGAGGAAATCAAACTCCGGCCTCACGCTGGACCTCTGCGGTATCGCAAAGGGTTACGCCATTGATCGCGTTGCCGCTTTCCTGACCGACGCCGGGGTCGCGAATGCGCTGGTCGAGATCGGCGGTGAAGTTCGGGCGCTGGGCCGGCACCCGCAGGGGCGCAACTGGCAGGTGGCCATCGCTGACCCGCGCGCCCGTTCCTTTGCCACCTACAAGATCATCCAGCCTGGCTCCCTTGCGCTGGCGACTTCCGGCCACGCGGCGAACGGAGTGCATGGCCCGCTATCGACCAGCCACATTATCGACCCGCGCACGGGCCGCCCCGCATCGACAACGCTTCTCTCCGTCTCGGTCCTCGCTCCTGACGCAATGCAAGCCGACGCCCTTGCCACCGCGCTTTGCGCCGCGGGGCCGGATGCGGGCGTCGACCTCGCGCGCCGCCTCGATCTGGCGGCGCTTTTCGCAATCGACGGTGCGGGTGACATTGCAACCGGCGCCTTCCCGAAACACGTGTTAGTCTGAGGAAATCATGGCAACCCTGATCCTGACCTTCCTGATCTCGCTGCTGGCCATTCTCGGCCTTGCCATCGGCGTGATCGCGGGACGCGCACCTTTGAAGGGAAGCTGCGGCGGGCTGGCCTGTCACAAGGGGATAGGGTGCGGCACGTGCCGGCTGAAACAGCGAAAGGAAGGGCCATGAAACCCGTATCCCTTGTCTCTGACTACATGTCCCGTGACCTGATCACGCTGTCGCCCGAGAACGAGATCAACCACGCGATGAGCATCCTGCTTGAAAACAATATCTCCGGCGTTCCGGTCCTCGACAAAAGCGGGGCGCTGGCCGGTATTCTGACCGAAAAGGACTGTCTGAAGGCCGCGATGCAGGCAAGCTATTACCGAACATGGGGCACCACGGTTGCAGAGCATATGTCCGAAAACGTGGAAACCATCGATGCCGGTCAGGATATCTTCACCGCGACGACCGCCTTTCTCAACAGCGTCTATCGCCGATTTCCGGTGATGGAAGATGGCCGTCTGGTGGGGCAGATCAGCCGGACCGACGCCTTGCGGGCGATGAAGGACAACTGGGGCTAGCACCACAGGAAACGGGCCCCGAAGGGCCCGCTTCATGTCTTGCTGTGCTGCCGCGCCCTAGTGGGACGAAGCCTCAAGCTCGCTGACCGGAACTTCGTATTCGTGGATGAAGTTCACGACCATCCGCGCATCTTCGGCGGCCATCGTATAAGCTTCCAGCGTACCGCTTTCAGCCGCGGGGACGCCACCGAAGACCTCGTCATAGATGCTGACGACCGTGGGAACCCACGATCCGTCGGTCTGCTGAACCAGCACCTCGACGGTGACTTCGCCATAAGCATCCTGGCGGTCATAATCGAATGTCGAATAGTCGATATCCGAATAAGTAACCGAGCCGATGGTTTCGGTTTGGATGCCGAGGAACGCGTCGATATAGGCGATCTCGTCCGTGGTGAAGACGCCGGTCTTGTCGGTCGCCGCAGCCAGGAACACGGCCGAACCTTCAAGGTCGGCAGCGGTCAGCTGACCGTCCACCATGTAGTCAAACGCCGTACCCGGCAGGTCGGTGACGCCCGGGATCGTCCCGGTTGTCATGAGCGCCGTGTAGATCGCGAGGTTTTCAAGCGGCGAGTCGATGGTCTTCAACTCACCGTCCACCGTGAACACCAACCGTCCGGCCGCATCAGTGGCAACCGCGGTTGCGGTATCCATCAGTGTGATCACCTCGTCGAGGCGGCGATCAAGCACCTGGCTAGGTGCACGACCGACGTTCAGGCGGCCCATCTCGACCTCAACCGTGAGGCTTTCATCGACCGGGTGCCCTTCTTCGTCCAGCGGGATGAGGTTGCCGAA
>JABDPT010000305.1 GCA_013042605.1 Paracoccaceae bacterium | reverse complement strand
GGATCATTCGCATCCACGACAAAGGACCGATCGATGCACTGCATGGGATCAGCTTCGGCCGTCTCTGGCGCGATTAAGCTAAACAAGGCCGTCAGTACGGACAGCGGAAGTTTGATGCTTTTCAGATCGAGAACCATGAGGTCTAACCACTGCGCAGACGCATTTTCGCACCAATTGGTGGGGATACCCACCATCCATATCAGTTTCAGGCTAGCGGTCACTGTCGGTTCTCAACCGCCCAGAGCACCTTGCACGTTGCGGGATTTGCGACGCGCCGAGTGTCCTGGACGGTCGGTAGAAGCAGCGTCGGTCTGTCGTTTGCTACTGCTGGATAGTTTCGAGGTAATAGACGAGCGACAACATACGTCCTCTTGCCACCATTTCAGCAGTCTCCCCTCGCTGGCTGTTTGCCGATGCTTGATAGCGCTCGCCCCAAATCGGCATGGTGCTGCCATGGGCACGGATGATTTTACGTCCGTCCACCATCCAGAGAACCCACTCGAAGGGAAACTTCCCTTCACCTTTTTCTGCGGCCAGCGTCGTTAGATTTGGTGTTTTAATGTTAAGGAGTCCGGCCAACGGACCATCTCCCATACCTGACTCGCCATGACAGCCTGAACAGGCGACCATATACTCTTTTTCGCCCGCCATTTCGGCAAACGCAGGGGCTGTCAGTACGGCCAATGCTGAGACTGCAACCCGTAGGATGTCGGAAACTTTGCGCACGTAGATTCTCCTCTCAAGAGCGGTTCGCGCACTTATTCTGGGGTTAGACAAACGCTTGCCAATTGAGAGATGTCAAAAGCAGCATGTAAATTCTGCACGAGTGAGGATCATCTGTTTTTTGTCGAAAGTCGAATGACCGCTCTAGGGCCCAAACCCACCCTTCCCCGCAGCCGACACGATCAGCCCCGCACACTCAAACGCGATCTGTCGAACCGACACTCGCCAACGCGCCAGTAGTTCGACCCAGCCGTCCCATGATCCCCGCGCCACTCGGACCGGCGCGCCCGACCCCGGACGCGCATGCGGAAACGGACGCTGCTTAGGAGCTGGGGTTAGGCCTCGGGCGCGCGGATGTGATATGGATGCGGGGTGATGGGCGGTTTTACGGGATGGAACAGCCGTTGAAGTATCTCCTTATGCGTCCTTTATCAGCCCGCGAGAATTGTTGGACAAATACCGATTACGCAGCCCGGTCAGAGTATTGATAAGCTATTCGCAGGTTACATATGGACCCGACCTAATTTTAATCTAAGTCTCCGGTTCATGACGGGGACTTCTTGGAAGAGCATATGTCGCCGGGCACGCTCGCGACATGCATGCGATCCCAAGCTCTGTGCGCAATCGGAAAACTGCGCGAGAATGTGGAGCTGATGTGGTTGAAACTTTGATCGGCAGTGGCACCACCCTTCGGGCGATGGCCGTAGGCGTGGGCGGTGAAATCGGAACCACGTTCTTGGAGCGCGTGGTGTTGGCGCTCCGCGAAGCCATGGATGCTGAACTGGTGTTGATCACGCTCGGCGAAGGTAAGCCCGCCACGCACGCGCAAGCGGTGTTCGCGCTGAAGAGCGGTGTCCCCAAAAACGACATTGCATACAGTCTGGACGGCACCCCGTGCGAGTTGGTTTACGAGGGCGAAACCCTTGTGGTCCCAGACGGCCTTGAGAAGCGCTTCCCACGGGAAGTCGGCAGGGCGGGCTATGTAGGCGTACCGATCCGGAATGCGAGTAACGCTGTGATCGGAAACTTTGCGGTGTTCTCGAAAGTTCCAATCGCAGCACCCGATATGGCCAGGGATATTGTGCGTATCTTCGCGGCCCGGGTCGAAGCAGAAATGCAGCATCGCGTACTCATTGCCGAGCGGGATGCGTTGATCGCCGACCTGAAGTCCGTCAACGAGTCGGTCACAATCCGCAACCAGGCTTTGCATGATGCAAACGAGTTCAAAACCGGTGTCTTGGGCATGGTTGCACACGATCTTCGCAACCCGCTGTCGGTGATCGTGGCAAAGGTCGAACTTCTGCAAGCTAGACTGCGCAAACCGGAAATAGACGAAGACAAAATCCAGGGAGACCTGGAAAAGGTCATGAAAAGTGCCGACAGGTTGACCGATATTATCGAAGCGACGCTAACCCGGTGCCGAAGCGACAGTGCGGAGGTCGAATTGCACCTGCGCCGGACAGAGGTCACGTCGTTGGTACGACAGGCGGTCGCCAACAACGCCGGCGATGCAAGGCGCAAACAGATCGATCTTGAGATATCCGCAGAGGGCCAGCTTCATGCGGTTCTCGATGAGAGCCTTTGTCTTGAGGCAATCGACAATCTGATAAGTAATGCGGTGAAGTACTCGCCAATCGGTAAGCGGGTTTGGATAGAGGTGCGCGCCAACGACGGAATGGTGGAGGTGCGCGTTCAGGACCAGGGATTGGGGATGACCGAGGATGACCTGAAGCAGGCGTTCAGTCCGTTCAAGACCCTTTCGGCCAAACCAACCGCGGGGGAAAAGGCCACCGGTCTTGGTTTGTGCAACGTCAGTCAAGTCGCAGTCGCACATGGAGGAGAAATCAAGGCCGAGAGCGATGGGAAGGGTAAGGGAACACTGTTCACGCTACGGCTTCCTGCGGAAGGTGCAGGTCTGCTGGACGATGTGATGGGTCTTGCAACCGCGTAGGCTTGATCGTGGGCCGGCCTGGCGCCCGCTTTCGTTCGCGGTCAAGCAGTTATCATCGGGGGCGCTTGCCTGCACGTCGCTGCAGTCGACACAGACAATGAACGACGATCCGTCACGGCAATGCGCCAGCGAGAGAAAGATTTGACAAAGCTGTACTTTGCTCCCCTCGTCACGCCGACCGGCGACCCCACAACCGCCCCCCGCCCTATCCGCTGATCTGCAAGGCCAGCGCGTGGATGCGTCCGACGATCTCGGGGCCCAACGCGCTGTGCACTGCGCGGTGGCGTTCGATCCGGGTCATCGGGCCGAAGGCGGGGGCGGAAATGGTGATGCGCCAGTGGCTTTCGCCCCCCTCCTGATAGCCTGAATGGCCGCGATGCGCCTCGCTTTCATCCTCGATTGTCAGCACCTCGGGCGAAAATTCCGCCTCGAGCCGGTTGCGCATTTCATCGGCAATTCCCATTTTTCCCAACTCACCCCTTCAATACTTCGCACAACACAGTAAACTCGGCGGTCCGAGTCGAAAAGGTGCATCACATGTCCAAAAGCGATCCGTTCGGATTTGATATCCGCGTCACATCCGACAAGAAAAAGCGACAGCGCACCAAACGGGGCATGTCCGGTGCCTTTGAAACGTCGCAGCGCGCCTGCGAACATCCGGGCTGTGGCGAGGCCGGGCAATACCGCGCGCCGAAATCGCCCGACACGCTTGATGACTATTACTGGTTCTGCAAGGACCACGTGCGCGAGTACAATCTGAAATGGAACTTCTTCAACGGCTCGACCGAGGAAGAGTTCGAGGAACAGATGGAAAAGGACCGCGTCTGGGAACGCCCGACCAAGCCCTTCGCCAAGCCCGGGGAAGAGGCCCGCGCGTGGTCGCGGCTGGGCGTGGATGACCCGCATCAGATCCTTGGCGCCAACGCCACGCGCAACCCCGGCAAGGGGATCACCGGGTCACGCAAGCTGCCGCCCACCGAACGTCGCGCAATCGACATTCTGGAAGCCAAGGACCACTGGACCAAGGCCGAAATCCGCAAGCAATACAAAAGCCTTGTCAAGGACCTGCACCCTGACATGAACGGCGGCGCGCGCGAGGATGAGGACCGGCTGCAAGAGGTTGTCTGGGCCTGGGATCAGATCAAGGACAGCCGCAACTTTCAGGCGTGACACGGCCAAGTCCGCATTAATCGGAAAACAAGGCTTTCGTCCTAGGCACAGGCAACGGAATCGAGTTGCGGGTGCCTCGCATGGAAAGCTGGAGTGTTTCGAAACGGATCAGCGCGCTGTCACGCGGGATGATAGTCGCACTGGTCGTGGTCGGCGCGCTTGGGGTGTTTTCGACGGTCCGGCTGGGCACGATCTTTTCGGGGTATCAGGCAACCACCGACCAGGCGACCGTCGCGGTGGATATCGCCGAAGACCTATTAGAAGCGGGTCTGGCCGAAGCCTCCTACCGGCGGACGCGGGACCCGCGCTACGCCGAGGCGTTCGACGAAAACCTGACCGAGGTGTTCGAGGCCGAGCCGCGCGTCGCGGAGGCCTTTGGCGAGGTTAGCCCGGAACGGCAGATGGCGATCCAGATCCTGGGCGAGGCCCGCATCTATTCGGACGCGTTTCAACGCACCCGCGCGCTTGGCAACGCGCGCGATGCACGGGTCGCAGCAATCGTCGAGGCCGGGCCAGTGGCGCTGGACGCGATCAATGGGGCGGCCACGGTTCTGACCTTCGATGACAACCAACGCGCCATCACCGCGCTGAACGACGCGCGTCAGAAGTTTCTGCTGGCGCGGATCTCGGTCGAGCGTTTCCTGCTGACCAATGAGATGGCCGAGTTCGAAGCGGCGGTCGGGGAACTGGCGATGGCAAAGCAATTCGTGGAACGGGCCTTGGCCCTAGTGACGGGTGAGGACCGGGTGACCGCGATCCAGCGCGCGCTTGACGAAATGGCACGCTATGCCGCCGCCGCCGAAGGCGTGCGCGACATCATTGTCGAACGCAATGCTGAACGTGTGACCCTCGATGAGACGATCAGCGGGTTGCATGTCGCGATCGAACAGATCGTCGATGCCGCCCATGAGCGGCAGCAAGAGCTTGGGGCCGCTGGTCTTCAGGTGAAAGTCATCACCATCGGGATCATGGTCGTGTTGGCGGGCCTTGCCCTGGTGGCCGGCGGCTGGCTGTCGCGCAAGGTCAGCCGAAGCATCGGGGCAAGCATCGACGCGTCAGTGAGCGAGATGTCGGCACTGGCCTCCGGAACGCTCGATGTCGATATATCGGGAACCGGCTACGATCACGAACTGGGCGAGATGGCGCGGGCCTTGGAGGTGTTTCGCGACAATGCCCGCGCGGCCAAAACCCTTGAAGCGGAGACCCGCAGGAAAGAGGCCGAGGCGCGGGCGCGCGAGGAAGAGCGCGAACGCACCGAGCAACGCGCCGAAGCGGAACGTCAGAAAAAGATCGAGGATTCCCGCCGCAAGATGATCGCCGAGTTGCGTAGTTCGGTCGGCGTGGTCGTGGATGCCAGTGCCGCGGGCGATTTCTCGCGCCGCGTCGAGACCCGGTTCGCCGAGCCCGAGTTGCAGGCGCTGGCCGATGGCATCAACCGCATGGCCGAAAATGTCGATGGGGCGATGTCGGAGACCACGCGGGTCCTGGCCCGGCTGGCCAGCGGCGATGTCAGCGAAAAGATGGAAGGGGTGTATCAGGGCGCCTTCGAAACGCTGAAAACCAGCGTCAATGAGACCATGGACAATCTGGGGCAGCTTGTTTCGGAAATCACCCGGCAATGCGACGGGGTGGGTGTCGAGGCAAGCTCTGTGACCAAGCAAAGCGATGCGCTGGCGCGGCGCGCCGAGCAACAGGCCGCCTCGCTGGAAGAGACTTCCGCGGCAATGGAAGAGATTTCGGCCTCGGCGCGGTCTTCGGCGGACGGGGCAAGCCATGCCGCGGAATTCGCGGTTTCCGCACGCGACCGTGTGGATGCGGCCGGGCAGATCGTGTCATCGGCGGTCGAGGCGATGGGCGACATCCGCGATGCGTCCGACCGGATCGGCGAGATCGTGACCGTCATCGACGGCATCGCCTTTCAGACCAACCTGCTGGCGCTGAACGCGTCGGTCGAGGCCGCGCGCGCAGGGAGCGCGGGCAAGGGCTTTGCCGTGGTCGCCACCGAGGTGCGCGCGCTGGCCCAGCGCTCAAGCGAGGCCAGTCAGGACATCAAATCGCTCATCGAGGCCAGTTCGACGCAGGTGCGCAAGGGCGTCGATCTGGTGGAAGAGACCGGCAAGACGCTGGACGAGATCATGGAAAGCGCTCGCAAGATGGCGTCGACGATGCAGGAATTGACAACCACGGCCCGCGAACAGGCCACCGGCGTGGGCGAGGTGACCAGCGCCATCTCGCAGCTTGACGAGATCACCCAGAAGAACGCGGCCCTTTCCGAAGACAGCCGCGAGGCCGCCACCCGGCTCAAGGCGCAGGCCGAAAGCATGCGCGACCTGATCGGGACCTTTCGGACGAGCGGACAAGGCGCGCCCTCGGCCGTCGCCGCGGAATAGCGAAGCGGGGGTGCGGCGGGAAAGGCGCATGGTGACGCGATTGGCAGCGGTGATGATGCGGGGCACGGTCGCCAGTGGCAGCACTGCGGGGCAAAGTCGGCATTGGCGGCGCTGCGGGGCGCAGGCGCCCCTGATCACGCCTTCAAGCCGGGACCGCTTCCCGACGCGCGGTGCCGACATAGTGGGCAATGCGATCGAAATGCTTGTCCCAAGTCCCGCAGCAGCCGCCCCAGATGTCGATATCCGGATAACGCCGGGCAAGATCACCCATCATCTGACCAAGCTCTTCCGGGTCCCCTTCTTCAATGTGGCCAAGTTTGCAGAGCGACACTTTATCCATCATGGCAGCATTCGGGCGCAGTGATCTGATCCTTCGCGTCCAGTCGCCGGGTTCGAGGGCTGGCGCGAATTCGAGCGGATGCGAGCAGTTGATGCCGTAGGAGTCAGGGCGTGCAGCGCCGGCTTCCGCATCGGTGGCCATGATCGCTTCTTTCAGGCTTGGTCCCGACTTCAGGCGATGGTTGCCATCGAGCGTGAACGAAAGATTGATCGGCAGGCCAACCGCCGCCGCGGCCCGACTGAGACCCACGGCCTCTGGCACATTGTTGATGGTTGCGGCCCATACCAGATCCACGCCGCAATCCTTGAGCGTGCGCATTTGGGTTCTGTGGTACTCCTCGGCATCCTCGGCGGTGATGTCCCTGTTGAGTGAATAGGCATCCCCACGCGGACCGAAACAGCCGGCAATCGCGACACGCGGAACCTGGTCTCGTTAGGGCTTTGAAATGTCCCGCAGGAAGTCGATGCATTTGTGCTGCATCTCTCGCAGCCCGTCGGAAGAGTAGCCAAGCTTGTCAGCCCAATCCGGGCTGGCTCTGTAGTCGAAACCAGCCAACAGCGCTGCAAACCCGTGTCTCGCAGCCACGTCCAGATAGCGGCGGTACATGTCCTTCATGTCTGCGACAGCATCCGGTTTGTCCATGAGCTCGAACATGGCGAACTCTCTCAACTGGTGGCCGTGGCGATACATCACCTCGGTCTCCGTCCCCCCTTCAGCGAGATAGAGAACGCCCTTTTCGCGAGGAAATTTCACGCTTTTTGTGGACATGTTACCCCCCGGTTAAAGACATGCCGGGCAACCATAGGGCAAAATGCCCCGTCAGTCATTTCCGTTGGTTCGCCACCATCAGGTCCGTGCATCTGTGATTTTCAGCCGTTGGTCTCTTTGGGCGTTCGCCATGGGCTCGACCCCAGCCGCGCAGGCGTCGCGCGCGCAGGCCCGTTTTCACCCAAAATGCCGTCGCGCAGGGTCGGCCCGCCGCGGTCCCGGATTTCCGGCCGACTTTATGGGACATGTCGCCCCGCCTTCCCCTTGCCCTTGGCCGCGATATGTTGCACCACAGCGCGACCCCCTGCGCTTGGAAGCGAGGAGACTGATGATGGCGGATGGCAGCATGGAACCGATCACAAAACCCACCGAAGAGCTTTCGGTGCGCGACACATTCGGGATCGATTCCGATATGATTGTCAAAGGCTTCGCCGACCGTACCGACCGCGTGCCGGAA
>JABDPT010000302.1 GCA_013042605.1 Paracoccaceae bacterium | reverse complement strand
TTGTATTGCGCCAGTCCGCGCACCGCGGCCTCGACCGTTGCGCTGATGTCGAAAAGCTTCATGTCGAGGAAGATACGCTTGCCATGCGCCTGCTTGAGCTCATTGGCGAGCGCCAGCCCGCCCCCGGCCAGCATGCCCAACCCGATCTTGTAGAATGACACCGTGTCGCCAAGGGTTTCGGCAAGCTCCAGCCCGGCCACCGCGTTGGGCACGTCGAGGGCCACGATGAGACGGTCATCTGCCATGGAATGTCCTTTCTTTTCGCCCTAATGCGCGTGGGTGGCGAAAGCGTCAACCTCGGTGCTGCACGTTGCGCGCGACCTTTCCGTCTTCTGGCCGGAAATATTCCCGCCGGAGGCACCCCGAAGCTTGCAATCGGCACCGTCCCTTGCAGTGGTGCGGGGCGCTTCCCATATCTCTGACAAGGTTCGAACGAGGGGCGTGCTGCGACTGTGGGCGCCCCTGCATCGAGGGCTTGGATAAAGGAGAGACCGATGAACTTAGAGAAGTTCACCGAGCGGTCGCGCGGCTTTTTGCAGGCTGCCCAGACGATCGCGATGCGGGAAAGCCACCAGAAACTGGCGCCCGAACACTTGCTCAAGGCATTGCTGGATGACGATCAGGGGCTTGCGGCCAATCTGATCAAACGCGCTGGCGGCGCGCCCGACCGCGTGATGGAAGCGGTCGACGTGGCGTTGACGAAGATCCCGCAAGTGACCGGCGATGCCGGGCAGACCTATATGGACAGTCAGACCGGCAAGGTTCTGGCCGAGGCCGAGAAGCTTGCGCAGAAAGCCGGTGACAGTTTCGTGCCGGTAGAGCGCGTGCTGATGGCGCTGGCCATGGTGCGGTCGAAGGCCAAGGATGCGCTGGATGCGGGTGCCGTCACGGCGCAAAAGCTCAACGAAGCGATCAATGACATTCGCAAGGGCCGTACCGCCGATACCGCGAGTGCCGAGGAAGGGTATGATGCGCTCAGAAAATATGCGCTCGACCTGACCGAGCGCGCGCGCGAGGGCAAGATCGATCCGATCATCGGACGGGATGAGGAAATCCGGCGCGCGATGCAGATTCTGAGCCGCCGGACCAAGAACAACCCGGTTCTGATTGGTGAACCCGGTGTCGGTAAAACGGCGATTGCCGAAGGTCTTGCCATTCGCATCGTCGATGGCGACGTGCCCGAAAGCCTGCGCAACAAGCGGCTTTTGTCGCTTGATATGGGCGCCTTGATCGCGGGTGCGAAGTATCGCGGTGAATTCGAGGAACGGCTCAAATCGGTTCTGGCCGAGGTGACGAGTGCCGCGGGCGAGATCGTTCTTTTCATCGACGAGATGCACACGCTCGTCGGTGCGGGCAAGGCGGATGGGGCGATGGATGCCTCGAACCTTCTCAAACCCGCCCTGGCGCGGGGTGAGTTGCACTGTATCGGGGCTACGACGCTTGATGAGTACCGCAAGCACGTGGAAAAGGACGCAGCCCTTGCACGGCGGTTCCAGCCATTGATGGTGGAGGAACCGACGGTGGAAGACACCGTGTCGATCCTGCGCGGCATCAAGGAAAAGTACGAGTTGCACCACGGTGTTCGCATTTCCGATAGTGCGCTTGTAGCGGCGGCCACGCTGTCGCATCGCTATATCACCGACCGGTTCCTGCCCGACAAGGCCATCGACCTGATGGACGAGGCGGCCAGCCGCTTGCGGATGGAGGTCGACAGCAAGCCCGAAGAGCTTGACGCGCTCGACCGTGAGATCCTGCAAAAGCAGATCGAGGCGGAAGCGCTCAAGAAAGAGGACGACAAGGCCTCGAAGGATCGGCTTGAGAAGCTTGAGAAAGAGCTTTCCGAATTGCAGGAGCGGTCGTCCGAGATGACCGCGCAGTGGCAGTCGGAGCGCGACAAGCTCGAGTCTGCCCGCGAGCTGAAGGAACAGCTTGACCGTGCGCGGGCCGAGCTTGACCAAGCCAAGCGCGAGGGCAACCTCGCCAAGGCCGGAGAGCTGTCATACGGCGTGATCCCGCAGCTTGAAAAGCAGTTGAGTGCGGCGGAAGAGGCCGAGAGCGACCTGATGGTCGAGGAGGCTGTGCGGCCCGAGCAGATCGCGAGTGTTGTTGAGCGGTGGACGGGGATCCCGACCTCCAAGATGCTGGAAGGAGAGCGCGATAAGCTGCTTCGGATGGAGGAAGAGCTTGGTCGGCGGGTCATTGGACAGCACGCCGCGGTGCGGGCCGTGTCGAACGCCGTACGCCGGGCGCGTGCCGGCTTGCAGGATGAAAAGCGTCCGCTTGGGTCGTTCCTGTTCCTTGGGCCAACCGGCGTTGGCAAGACCGAGTTGACCAAGGCCTTGGCCGAGTACCTGTTCGACGACGACAGCGCGATGGTGCGTGTGGACATGAGCGAATTCATGGAAAAGCACGCGGTTGCGCGGCTGATCGGCGCCCCGCCGGGCTATATCGGGTATGACGAAGGCGGCGTGTTGACCGAAGCGGTACGGCGCCGACCCTATCAGGTCGTGCTGTTCGACGAGGTCGAAAAGGCGCATCCGGATGTCTTCAACGTGCTGTTGCAGGTGCTTGATGACGGGGTCCTGACAGATGGTCATGGG
Organism: Paracoccaceae bacterium; assembly: GCA_013042605.1. Classification (GTDB taxonomy): domain Bacteria; phylum Pseudomonadota; class Alphaproteobacteria; order Rhodobacterales; family Rhodobacteraceae; genus JABDPT01. The sequence continues at coordinate 1,347 of JABDPT010000302.1, read as the reverse complement.
CGCACGGTCGACTTCAAGCAGACGCTGATCATTCTGACGTCGAACCTTGGCAGTCAGGCGCTTAGCCAGTTGCCGGAAGGGGCTGATGCATCGGATGCGCGGCGCGACGTGATGGACGCGGTGCGGGCGCATTTCCGGCCCGAGTTCCTGAACCGGCTGGATGAGACAATCGTGTTCGATCGGCTGACCCGCGAGGATATGGACGGCATCGTCGATTTCCAGCTTGGCCGTCTGACGGCGCGGTTGGCGAAACGCAACATCACGCTTGTTCTGGATGATGCGGCGCGGACATGGCTGGCGGACGAAGGGTACGATCCGGTCTTTGGCGCGCGTCCGCTCAAGCGGGTGGTTCAACGTGCGCTGCAGAACCAGCTGGCCGAGATGCTTTTGGCCGGTGAGGTGTCGGATGGCGATACGGTCAGCGTCAGCGCGGGGGCCGATGGTCTGATCGTCGGTGACCGCGTGGCGGTTTCGAACCGGCAGCCACCTGGTGACGCGGTCGTTCATTAAGCTTCGGCTTTGAAACTGCACATCTTTTCGACAACAAGGGCGGCCCCGGGCGGGCCGTCCTTACCGTATTGGCAGGCATTGTTTCCCATATGGAAAAATGATCACGCTTTAAACAAATTCTAGGTCGTAATCGTGCCGCATTCACATGCGTTTACTATGGGTGAAATCGTGTGGAGTTCGATACCATGTTGTTTAAGTTCAAGTCGCTTGCCCAAGAAGATGACGGTGCGGTCACCGTGGACTGGGTCGTTCTGACGGCCGCAATTGTTGGCATTGGCGTTGCCGTCGTCAGCAGCGTTCAGACCGCAACGGTCAATCTTGGCGCGAATATCAACGAGCGCATCATCTCCTACACTGAATAAGCTTCCACATAGCCGGAGGATTAAATGCCGCTTTCGCTATTGAAAACCTTCAGGAATTTCTCTCGCGACGAATCGGGTGCTGTTACCGTGGATTGGGTCGTTCTGACGGCCGGAATCGTTGGTTTTGCGATACCGGTGGTCGATTCGGTGACGGGCGGAGTGGAGACGCTGGGCACAAACCTTCACACGAATATAAGCACCTTTGACGAGAACCCCCTGAATATGGCGGTGTCGTGCTTTTCGTATGGGTGCGTGACCGATCTAAACGGAGACGGTTTGGCTGATCTTCTGAGCAACGGCGAGAGCTCGCTCGATCTGACGGAAGTAGAAGTCCCAATGGCGGATCTCGCGGAAGACTACGACATGACGACGGCTATCGAGATAAACAACTAGAACCGACGATCCGGTGACACCAAAAGGGCCCCGCAGCATCGCGGGGCCCTTGGTCGTTGTGCATGTGGTTATTCGGGGATCA
>JABDPT010000301.1 GCA_013042605.1 Paracoccaceae bacterium | reverse complement strand
CCCGATCTGGTGCTGATGATCTTCGCCCGCCCGCCCGAGATCTGGGTGCCGGGGATCATCATCATCCTGCTACTGCTCGAAGCGCTGCGCCGCGCCACCGGCTGGGCGCTGGTCCTGATCATCGCGGTCTTCCTGCTTTACGCCCTTATCGGCGACCTGCTGCCGGGCCGGCTTCAGGGCCGCGCCCAGAACTGGCAGCTTCTGGCCGGGTATATGGCGGTGGATTCCAACGGCATCCTCGGCCTGCCGATATCGGTCGCCTCGACAGTGGTGATCGCCTTCATCCTGTTCGGGGTCCTTCTGGGCATAACCGGCGGATCGCAGTTCTTTACCGATGCCGCGATGCTGGGCATGGGCCGCTTCCGTGGCGGGTCGATGAAAATCGCGGTGTTGGCCTCGGGCCTTTTCGGGTCGATCTCGGGCTCGGCGGTGGCCAATGTCGTGGGCACGGGCGTCGTGACGATCCCGATGATCAAGCGCGACGGTTACCCCGCGCACAAGGCCGCCGCCATCGAAGCGGTGTCCTCGACCGGGGGCCAGTTGATGCCGCCCGTTATGGGCGCGTCGGCCTTCCTGATGGCCGAGTTCCTGGCGATCCCCTATTCGCAAATCGTGACCGCCGCACTGGTGCCCGCCCTACTCTATTACGTCGCCCTATTCATTCAGGCCGACCTGGAGGCCGCCCGGCTTGGCATTCGACCGATCCCGAAATCCGAAATCCCGCGCGGGCGCGACGTGGCCGTGGGCGTCCATTTCGCGCTGGCCTTCGCGGTGCTGATCTATCTGCTTTTCTGGCAACGCTACCAGCCCGAGCGTGCCGCGCTCTGGTCGGTTCTGGCGCTTTGCGCAACCGCGCTGGTGATCGGCTACAAGGGTCAGCGCCCAAGCCTTTGGAACCTGTTCTACAGCATCTCCAAGACCGGACACGCGGTGCTCGAAATCCTGTTGATCTCGGCGGCCTCCGGCATCGTCATCGGCGTTCTCAATATCACCGGCCTCAGCTTCAACCTGACCTACCTGCTGGTTCAGGTCGGCAGCGGTAGCGCGATCCTGCTGCTGGCGCTTTCGGCCATCGTCTGCATCATCCTTGGTATGGGTCTTCCGACGCTGGGGGTCTATGTCCTACTGGCAGCCCTGGTTGCGCCCGCCCTCATCCAGGTCGGGATCGAACCGATCGCCGCCCATCTTTACGTGCTCTATTTCGGAATGATGTCGATGATCACGCCGCCCATCGCGCTGGCCGCCTTCGCGGCGGCCTCTATCGCGCGGGCACCCGCCATGGCGACCGGCTGGGCCGCGATGCGGTTTGGCTGGTCGGCCTATGTCATTCCCGTTCTCTTCGCGTTTTCCCCCACGCTCATCCTGATCGGGGAACCGGCCGAGATCATCTTCGCCGTCACCACCGCCGGGGTCGGGGTCTGGCTCGTCTCCTCTGCCCTTGCCGGGTACTTCGCCCAGCCGCTGGGGCCCATCAAGCGCGTGCTTTTCGCGGTTGCGGGCCTCTTGGCCCTTGTCCCCGCATTGGCCTTTGACGGCGCGCTTCTGACAGACGCGCTGGGCCTCGCCCTTGGCGCCATCCTGATGGTCAGCGACGCCATCGGTGCCCGGCGGATCGCCACAAGGGAGGCCGCGGAATGAGCAGCGTGTCCGGCTCTGGCGAACGGATTCTTGCGATCCTCGATCTCTTTTCCGAAGAGCGGCCCCATTGGTCCCCGGAAGAGATCATGGGGACGCTGGGGTATTCGCGCCCCACGCTTTATCGCTATCTCAAGACGCTCAAGGATTCCGGCTACCTCATCTCTCTGCCCCATGCGGGCTTTGCGCTGGGTCCGCGCGTGACAGAGCTTGACTATCTGATGACACGCGCCGACCCGATGATCGAAATCGGCGGTCCCGAACTGACGGCGCTGGCCGACCGTTTTCCGGGATCGGCCTTCCTTGTGCGCTGGTACGGCAGGAAACTTCTTTGCGTTGCTTCCGCCGTCTCGGTCGAGGCCCCGAAATCGAGCTATCCGCGCGGGCGTCCCATGCCGCTTGGGCGCGGCGCGATCAGCCGCGCGATTGCCGCCTTCCTTCCCGCCCGCGACCGCCGGAGCCTTGTTCAGGACTACCTCGCCGAATTCGCCGGAACGGGCGTGGGCGAAACCACGGACGAGGTGCTGGCCGCCCTGCGTGACGTCCGGCGCGACGGCTATGCAACCGCCTGGGGCGAGGTGACGCCGGGCGTTGTGGCGGTGGCGGCGCCGATCCTTCTGGGCGACAACAACCCGCAAGGCGCGCTTTGCCTGACCAGCAATGAAGCGGACGTGACACCGGAGACGCTCGACCGGATCC
>JABDPT010000297.1 GCA_013042605.1 Paracoccaceae bacterium | reverse complement strand
TGATCGAGGAGGCACGCGGATGAGCGACGCGATGCGGATATCGACCTTTCTGGACGCACGGGCCGCCGAACGCGACGCGTCCGAGAACACGCGGCTGGCCTATGCCCGCGATCTGACGGATTTCGTCGACTGGCTCAAGGCGCGGGGGCTGGCGCTTTTGAAGGCCGGGCGGGCCGAGATCGAAGCCTATATGGGCGATTGCGATGCGCGCGGGCTGGCCCGCTCGACCCGGGCGCGGCGGCTTTCGGCGATCCGGCAGTTCTGCCGCTTCGCGGTCGAGGAAGGCTGGCGCAAGGATGACCCGGCAATCCGTCTGCGCGGGCCGGGCCGTGACCAGCGGTTGCCGAAGACGCTGAGCGAGGGCGAGGTCGAGGCGCTGCTTGAGGCGGCGCGCACCCATGGGCGGCCGGGCGACCGCCTACGCAATACCTGTTTGATGGAGCTTCTTTATGCCACGGGCATGCGGGTCAGCGAGCTGGTGGGCCTTCCCGTCTCGGCCACGCGGGGCGATCCGCGCATGCTGCTCATTCGCGGCAAGGGCGGCAAGGAACGCATGGTTCCGCTGTCGGACCCGGCGCGCGCCGCGCTGAGCGCGTGGCTGGAAGAACGCGACGCGCGCAGTGACAAGTTTCGCGCCGAGGGCAAGCCGCCCTCGCCCCATCTTTTCCCGTCCCGCGGCAAGTCGGGGCATCTGACGCGGCACAGGTTCTATTTGCTGGTCAAAGAGCTTTCCGTTGCTGCGGGCATCCCCCCGTCAAAGGTCACCCCGCACACAATGCGCCACGCCTTTGCGACGCATCTTCTGGCCCATGGCGCGGATTTGCGGGCGATCCAGATCTTGCTGGGTCATGCCGATGTCGCCACGACCGAGATCTATACCCATGTCATCGAAGAGCGGCTGAAGGATCTGGTGCTTGAGCATCATCCGCTGGCGCGGCGGGCCTAGCGCCGCAATTCCATCGGCAGGATGTCTTCGCTGGGCCAGATCCCCGTCGTGAGCGCGCGGTGATAGCCTTGGGTCAGCCCCGCATGCTCCATCGCCGCAACAGCGCCCATCACGTCATAGTCCAGGGTGCGGATCGTGACCCCGTCGGCGCCCAGCACGGTATAGCGTGTCTGCGGCTTGCCGTCATGGGGCGGAAGACCGATGGCCCCGGCGTTGATCCACGTCACCGGCGCGATGTCTTTGACGAAGGGAATGCCGCTATGCCCGGCGATGATGCCGTCGACTGGGCCCACCAGATCGGTGAAGGTCGCAATCTCTTCGTCAAATTCCGCCGTGGGACTGACCGGCCAGAGAAAGCGGTTGATCGCGGTCACACCGCCATGGATGGCCGCATAGCGCTTCCCATGGGCCGTGAAGGTGATGATATCCGGCAAACCGTCCATCCAGTGCCGCGCTTCGTCGTCCACTTCGGCGTCCGCATGCGCATACCAGCCGCGCGAAAGCAGATCGCAGGCCGTGCCATCGTCAAAGCCGCAGCCGCAATCCATCGCCCCCGCCGCAAGCTGGCGTTCGCAATTGCCCGCAACCACCGGCCAGCCCAGCGCACGCATGCGGGCAACGGTCGCCGCCGGATCGCCGCAATAGGCAACCACGTCGCCGGTGCAGAGCGCGGCACGTCCCGCGACCTCGTCGGCCAAAGCCTCCAGCGCCTGAAGATTGGAATACGGGCCGCCGAAAAGAACGACATCCCCCGGCAAACTGCCCAAATCCTGCACCACTGGCCCGGTCATCACTGGCCTTTCTCTTGAAAGCGCACGCGTCTCTCCCCATAAGGTCTGACACCCACCGACCTCAACAGAAATGAGCATCATGGATACCGGTCTCTGGATCACGGCATTTGCAATTCTTGCACTGCTTGTTGCGTCAGCCTTCTTCTCGGGCAGCGAAACCGCCCTGACCGCCGCCTCGCGCGGGAAGTTGCGCGCGCGCGCCGACAAGGGCGACAAGGCAGCCGAACGCGTGCTGAACGTCACGGAAGACAGCGAGCGGCTGATCGGTGCGGTTCTGCTGGGCAACAACTTGATGAACATCCTTGCCGCGTCGCTGGCCACGGTGTTTTTCACGCGGCTTTTCGGGGAAACCGGGGTGGCCTATGCGACGTTGGTGATGACCGCCCTTGTCGTGGTCTTTGCCGAGGTTCTGCCCAAGACCTACGCGATCACGAACTCCGAAACCGCGTCGATCCGAGTGGCCCCGTTCATCCAGCTGATCATCCGCGTCTTCTCGCCCGTCGTGATGTTCGTGCGCTTCATCGTGCGGCAGGTTCTGGGTGTCTTCGGCGTACAGATCGAGGCCGAGCGCAACGTTCTGGCGGTGCGCGAAGAGATCGCGGGCGCTATTTCGCTGGGCCATTCGGAAGGCGCGGTCGAGAAGGAACACCGTGACCGGCTTTTGGGCGCGCTTGATCTGGGCGACCGGACAGTGGAAGAGATCATGCTTCACCGCAGCCAGATCGAGATGATCGACGCAAGCCTGTCCCCGCGTGAGATGGTGGAACTTTGCCTGCAATCGGCGCATACGCGGCTGCCGATCTTTTCGGGTGACCCCGAGAACATCGTCGGGCTGATCCACGCCAAGGATCTTTTGCGTGCGATCTATGCGTTGCAGGCCG
>JABDPT010000296.1 GCA_013042605.1 Paracoccaceae bacterium | reverse complement strand
CTGACCGAGACGCCCGTTTTGTGCAAAGCGTTGGCGTATCTCGGTAAGCGTATCCCGCGAGAATTTCGTGGCGGATGATCCCATCGTCAGCCCCAAAGTTGCCTTTGCCTGACGGTACCCGTTCCTGGCGTCGTCGTTTTGACGTTTGTCAACTCGGGCATCCCGCATTTCCGTTAGAAACGTGATGCTTAGTTTGCGGTGCTGTGCCTCGGCGGTACTGGCGACCGGCCTGAAACGGCGGGGAGAGAGGCGAGATGGGTGATATTCTGCTGACCGACCTTCACGAGCTTGCGATGATGCACGCCTATCTGGACGCGGACGAGCGCATGGCAGGTGATTATCTGTCAACCGAAGATACCGAATGCGACGGTGCGCCTCTTATTTCGCCGCTCGCGAGGAACGGCAAAAGACTGATGCCGGCCCTGCCCCTTGATCAGCTCCGGTCCCTTGCCAAGGAGGTCGACGCACGCGTCGCGGCCCCGATATGACCCGCAATTCCGCCATAAGCCCCGAAAACACGGTGTCAGCCGGCCCGCAGGCCGAAATCGTCGATTTCCTGAATAACCCCGAAACGTACGGCTCGGGCGACGTCGTCGAGAGGATCGAAACCCATGCCGCCTATGTCTTTCTGGTCGGCCCGGATGCCTTCAAGATCAAGCGCGCCGTTCGGTACGATTACCTCGATTATTCAACGCTTTCCCGCCGCTACCATGCCTTGCAGCGCGAGCTTGAGCTGAACTCTCCGGCGGCGCCGAGCATCTACCGCGATGTGGTGGCGATCACGCGGGAAGCCGATGGGCGCCTTGCCTTTGATGGGCGCGGAGATGCGGTGGAGTGGGTGCTTCGCATGAACCACTTCAGGGCCGAGGACGAGCTTGTGAACGTGGCCGAAAGAGGTGATCTGGACATTCCTCTGGCCACGGCGCTTGGCCGCTCGATCGCACTCTATCACGCAATGGCGGAGCCGAGACCGGGCAAGCCCGGATCAATTCTGATCCGACAGATACTTGACGAATTGGGTCGCGAGTTTTCGGGGCTGACTGACGTTTTTGCGTCCGATGATATTCGCACATTCATGGACAGGGCGCGCGACCGGCTAGCGCAGACCCGGGGCCTGCTCGACGCGCGGACGATTGCGGGTCATGTCCGCCGCTGCCACGGCGACTTGCACCTTCGCAACATCGTGCTGATCGATGGCGATCCGGTTCCCTTCGATGCGCTGGAATTCGACGAGGAACTCGGCACCTGTGATATCCTTTACGACCTCGCCTTCCTTCTGATGGACCTTCATCACCGAAAGCTGGACGATGCGGCCAATGCCGCGTTCAACGCCTATCTGCAGGCCAAGACCGATGATGCGCAACTGGCCGGCCTTGCCGCCCTACCCCTTTTTCTTGGCGTGCGGGCGGCGATCAGCGCGATGGTGGCGGCACAGACGGCAAGGGCGCGCGGCGGCGACCCTGATGCAGATGCCGAAGGCCGCCGGTATCTGGCCGAAGCCTGTGCGGCACTGGCCCCGGCGGCCCCTGCCCTTGTCGCGATTGGCGGGCTTTCGGGAACCGGCAAGACGACCTTGGCGACATCGCTGGCCCCGCGGCTGGGCCCAGTGCCCGGCGCGGTGCACCTGCGCAGCGATACGCTTCGCAAGAGGATGCTGGGCGTCAGCGCCGAGACACGGCTGCCCGACAGCGCCTATTCCTCTGAGATGAGTGCGAAGGTCTATGCGCGCCTGGAAGAGCAGACCTCGGCGGTCTTGAACGCCGGGCATGCGGTGATTGTGGATGCGGTCTATCTTGCCCCCGCCGAACGGCACGCGATTGCCGCGCGCGCCCGTGCGCTTGGGGTGCCGTTTTGCGGGTTATGGCTCGAGGCGCCCCGCGATGTTCTGGTGTCCCGCGTGGAGGCCCGACGCGGCGATGCTTCAGACGCGGATGCGCGGGTCGTCGCGATGCAGGTCGGGCGGTCCACAGGCGACGTAGACTGGACCCGCGTCGATGCGTCCGGGCGGGCCGAGACCACGCGAGAGATGGCCCTATCGGCCTTGGAACCGCTTACCGGACCTGATGCAGGATCAGGGTGATTGCACCCTGGACCCCAGCCGGGAGAGGGCGGCCTGGGCGATGTCTTCCGCGCGCGGTTGGCTTTCGGCCATGGCGACGGCATTGAACACAAGGTAATCGTCGTCAGGCGGAGGTGAGAGGATCATCAGCCCTTCGGCATCGCCGTCCCGATAAAGCAGATCGCCCAGCGCGGCGCACAGCCCGGCTGTCCCGGTTATGTGGGGCGCAACCAGTTTGTCCTGGAAAATGACGATCCCGCCGGCGCTCTGCCCGTGCCGCAGCCTCGCGACCGCCGCGAGGGGGATCGAAACACCGCTCCACCGGCCGTTGCATTCGATCCAGTGCACCTCGGCCGTCCCGTCCCGACCGTCGCGCAAGACCGCATCGAAAGAGCATGGACCGAAATAGCCGATGCGCTGCAGGACAGTTCCGATTGCCACGGCCTCGTCGATGATCCGCGCGTGAAGGACTGGCGGAAGGTGCGCGGGACGCGCGCCGACGAATGCACCGGTTTCGCCCTCCACCGCTTGTTCGGACACCGCCAGAACGGCGGGAGGACCGTCCTCCGGCGCCGGAATCCGGACCTGCGCCGATGGGCTTTGCGTTACCCCGCTTTCCCAGACCCCGACCAAAACCGGATAGGTTTCGTCCCAACCCAACGCCGCAAGCTGATGCAACAGGAATGTCCGGATTGCCGATACGCTGCAGGACGGTAGTTTTTCCGGATCGATGCGAAGGTTTCCGGCCGCCCCGGCACTGTCGGGCACCTTGACGACAGCCTGTCCGTAGCGCCGGATCAAATGCGCGACATGCCCCGCCGCGCCCGATGGTCCGTAGGCGGCCCAGGTCGGTGGCACCGATCCGGCGCCGACGATCTTGCGCGCAAGCGCCCAGAACCAAAGTTTGTCGTTGCTGCGCCGCATCGCGCGGGGTCCCGGTCCTGCGACGTGCACCGTCGATCCGGCCAACGCGCCAAGGTCGGCCGCGAGACGCCAGGCGTGACCGTTGGAGACAAAAGGTTGGAGTGTCATGGACCCGTGGTCCCGCAGCGTCTTCGCCAGCGGTTCGAGCAGGCGTGGCGTGGACCGGCATTGCTCTGCGACGGGTGACAGGCCGGTTGCATCGGCTTCAAGGAAGGTGACGCCGCGAATGCCCAGATGGTCGGCGAGATACGCCTCGAAAGCCGGATCCCGGGTGCGAACCACCACGATATCGCCCTCAACCGCCAGCGGCGCCAGGCGATGATCGTGGTTGCCGACGCGGTCCGGCGAAAGCAATGGGATGCCGACCTGATCCCCGATCCAGACAGACGGCCCGGGCCCGATACCTTGCCGCACGAAGGGGCCGAAATCGAGAGATGACAGCAAGGCCGGCTCATCCCGAACCAGAGCTGCCGCGATTTCCTGCAAAGATCCGATCCTTTTGACGAAGGTCATGGCGGCACCTGCGTTTTTGATCTTTCTATGCGTTGGCTTGTCATAGTGGCAGTCTCACAGCCCCCTCTGAAAAGAACGAGTAATAAATCCGATGTGCCGCCTTTACGCCATGCATTCCAATGAACCGACCCGCGTCGAATGCGGGCTTGTGATGGCCCAGAATGCCCTGATGGAGCAAAGCAAGGGCGATATGGAGGGCCTGATGCACGGCCATGGCTGGGGTGTCGCCGACTACCCCGACGGTGTGCCGATCGTCGAAAAACAGACCTGGGCCGCGTTTCATGGGGAGCATTTCAAGAAGGCCGCGGCGCGTATCTATGCAAAAACCGCCGTCGCCCATGTCCGGCGCGCGACGGTCGGCCCGACAAGCATCGAGAACACTCATCCCTTCCACCACGGGCGCTGGATCTTTGCCCATAACGGCACGGTGCCGAATTTCGAAGAGGTTCGCTTTCGAATGCTCGAGGCGATGGACCCCCTGCACCGCGTAGAAATCCTTGGTGAGACGGATAGCGAGCATGTCTTCCGCTACCTCTTGAGTCTGTTCTTGCGACATCCCGAGGCCGGACTGTTCGATACTGTGCGACGCGGGCTTGACCAGATCGTCGCCTGGTGCGCAGAGATCGACCCCGACCGCGTTGTCGGCCTGAACATCGTGCTGACCGACGGGCAGCATCTGATCGGATCGCGGCTTAATCGTTCTTTGTTTCATCTCAGGCGCGACCACTTGCATGTCTGTACGATTTGCGGACGGACACATGTCAAACACGAACCCTCCACCTCTTACCGAGCCGTCGAAGTTGCGTCGGAACCGGTGACGTTCGATGAGGTCTGGGAAGAGGTACCGAACGCGACTGTTTTTCGCGCCACTGAGGACTTCCGGCTCGAGATGAAGCCGATAGCGGCTTAGGCCGGACCCGGTGTCGTGGGTCGCCGGCCGGGGGCATCCCGAATACCGCGAGCACCAGCCCTTTTTGACCCAAATCACGCATGGGCGGCCACCGGACGGTGCGCGCCCATCACGCTGTGCCGAATGAAGGGGCTGAGACCGATCATCAATATTCCGATCGCAAACAAACACCACACGGCGGGCATCTCATCCGGGTTCGATGTAAGAACCCATGCGAGGATTGGCCCGGCTGCGAGGTGAAACAGCACGAACCGCCAGGCACCGTAGATGAGTGGCAAGAGAAACGCCGCGAAGAAATAGTCGGGGAACTCGACCGTTCTGCCCACGAAGCTTGAGAGAGGGCCGTAAAGGTCGTTCAACGGCATCTGCCACGCGATGTGCCAGGTGCCCGATACGGTGCAGAACGCATCGCCGCACATCGACGTCCCCGGCGTGCAGACCCCCGCCCAGTCGAACGGCGCGAGGCGCAGCAACATCAAAGCCGAGCACACAGATGCCAGCGCATAGACCCGTCTTTGCATCCGCAAAGGCACCGGCACAGGTGCAATCGCCATGGCGAATGCATTCAGAAACAGTGGCTGAAACACGATGTGCAGGTATGACAGCTGCGTAATGGTCCGATTGCCGACGTTGCCGCATTGATCGACGACCGAGTACCCCGCGGCCTGCAACCCTTCCATCGCCGTGAAATACCCCAGCGTGAGCCAGATCGCCTTGGACTCGCCCCGCATCGCGGTGATCGCGACCGCAGCGCCGCCAAGACCGACCATCGCAACCGAGGCGGTCGCATTCCAGAACATGGGTCATCCTTTCGGTGTTCCGGGGCACGGCGCGTGCCGTTGCTTGTCTGATCCGGCGCCCAATATCGGCGCGCCGACTCTCACTCTCCCGGCCGACATGATGGCCGAAGCATGAAGGGTTTCCGGGCCGAGGCGATGACTTGCGTCAAGCGGGTGTGGCGAAGTCCGACGCTTTCCGAGGGGAAACGGTTGCACGACGGGTTTTCACCCGCGGCTTCACCCACGATTGACGCGGGTCAGCAACAACCGGGAAAGCGACGCTAGACTTCGACTGGCACGAGATCAAATCCAAATGAAGTGAGATCAGGACCCCATGGTGCACCCCCCTACGCCGTCTTCCCAGGGCCTTCAGGGCCCGTTTCAGCCCGCGCGCCGGGAGTTCGGTGTTGAGGCGATCCGGGTTGGCGACGACATGATCACGGTCACCCAACGCGATGTGCAGGCGTCGCCCTTCTGCACTCTGGTCCAGTTGCACGCGGATAGCCAAAGGGACGCCGCGCGTCTTCTCGTCGTGCCACCACTTTCCGGGCATTTCCCGTTCGTCATGCGCGATCTTTTCGCGGCGCTTGCACGAGATCACGACGTTTTCGTTACTGATTGGACAAACGCCCGCCATGTGCCCGTGAAGCACGGAAATTTCCATTTCGACGATAATGTGGAACGCGTGATGGATGCGCTGCGCTTTCTTGGCCCTGAGACCCGTGTGCTAGCGTTGTGTCAGGGGGGCGTTCCGGCACTGGCGGCAACGGCCCTTTTGACCGAGGAAGGCATTGCCCCACGCGCCCTTGTCCTGATCGCGGCACCGATCGATCCGCTTGCAAACCCCACCCGCGTGGTGGAATTGCTGCGGGAGCGGTCAATGGATTGGTTCGAGAGCCATGTAATCCAAACGGTGGAGCCGCGCTTTCCCGGCGCGGGACGGCGCGTCTACCCCGCGTCAACGCAGCTTCTGGGCCTCATGACCTATCTTGGTCGGCATCTGGCCGAGCGTGGGGAACTTTTCGAGAAGCTGACCCGGGACGACGGCGCCGATCCGGATCGGTTTCCGTTTCTCGATCTCTATACATCCGTGATGGACCTTCCCGACGCGGTGTTCCTCGAAAACATCCGCCTTGTCTTTCATGAACGAGCCATTGCCGACGGGACGCTTCGCATCAGCAACCGCCCCGTGGATTGCCGCGCGATTGCACCGACCGCGCTGATGACGATCGAGGGCGAGAAAGACGATATCGCCGCGCCGGGCCAGACCGAAGCAGCGCATGGCCTTTGCCCGAATATTCCCGACGCCCGCCGGCGCCACCTGTTTGTCGGGGACTGCGGTCACTTCTCGACCTTCTACGGCGATAAATTGCGCGGGACGATTGCTCCCGCGATTACCGCATTCCTTCAGGCGGCCTGAGGGACGGGAGACGCCAAAAACGGCAAATTCCGGCAGTTCCATTGATATGCATTAAGCGGGTCAGCGGTGGTTCGGGGTAGAAACGGGTCGTATCGCGGCATGCCGCCGCTGAAAGCTTCAGACTGGAAATCGAGGCCCGTCATGGTCAAACGGAAACACGCCCGAGACAGCTCATCGCCCGTGGCCCTTGTGGTCCGCGAGGACACCAAGGACGCGACATTGCCCTTGCCGGACTCGGAGGGCAAATCTCTGCCGGCCAGCACGAATTTGGAAGACGTCACCGGCCTGCACGCAGAACCGCCGGAGTTGCAGGGCGATGATCGTACGCCAATGCCCGACCGTTACAGCACCGAAAGCCTCGACCGGGCCGCAAAGGCCCATCTGGCCCGGTTCACACAAGGGGTGACGCCATTCGGTCTGGCCGCAACGTTCTTTGACTGGTGGATCCATCTTGCAAGCTCACCGGGAAAACAGGTGCAACTGGCCGAGAAAGCGGTGCGCAAATCGGGGCAGCTGGCCACCTATGCCGCCCTCGCCGCGCGGGATCGGGACGCGGTCCCGCCGATCAAGCCGCTGCCGCACGATCACCGGTTCGATGATGAAAGCTGGACGCGATGGCCATGGAACCTGATCCACCAGAATTTCCTGCTGACGCAGCAGTGGTGGTATAACGCGACCAACGACGTGGATGGGTTGTCCCGCCGCGACGAGCGGACCGTGTCTTTCGTCACCCGCCAGTTGCTCGACACCGTCTCACCGTCGAATTTCATCTTTACGAACCCGGCGGTCCTCAAGCGTACCGCCGAAACCGGTGGAGCCAATTTGATCCAGGGCGCTCTCAACGTCCTCGAAGACTGGGAGACAGAGGTTGCGGGACGACGGCCGAAGGGTGCGGAAGACTTCAGACCCGGCGAGAAGGTCGCGCTGACACCGGGGCGTGTGGTGTTCCGCAATCACTTGCTGGAGTTGATCCAATACGCGCCGACAACCGAAACGGTGCAGGCAGAACCGATCCTGATCGTGCCGGCCTGGATCATGAAATACTATATCCTCGATCTTTCGCCGCATAACTCGCTTGTGCGGTATCTCGTCGAACAGGGCTTTACCGTTTTCGCCGTCTCGTGGCGCAATCCAACGGCAGAGGATCGCGATCTGGGGATGGCGGACTACCTTGATGCCGTGGGCGAAGCGCTGGGTGCGATCAACGCGATTGTGCCTGATGTGCCGGTTCAGGCAGTGGGATACTGCCTTGGCGGGACGCTTCTTGCAGCCAAGGCGGCACAGATGGCGCGCGACGGCGACACGCGGCTGAAATCGCTCACGCTTTTCGCCGCGCAGACCGACTTCGAAGATCCCGGCGAGTTGCAGCTTTTCCTCAGCGAAAGCGAGGTCGCGTTCCTTGAAGACATGATGTGGGACCAGGGCTATCTCGACGCCAAGCAGATGGCCGGGGCGTTTCAGCTGTTGCGTTCGCGTGACCTCATCTGGTCGCGCAACGTGTCGAAGTACCTGATGGGCGAAGGCGAAGAGATGTTCGATCTCATGGCCTGGAACGCGGATACGACGCGGATGCCCTACCGGATGCACAGTGAGTATCTTCGCAAGATATGTCTCGACAACGAACTGGCGGAAGGGCGGTTCCTCGTTGACGGTGCGCCGGTCGCGATCAGCGACATCCGTGTCCCGATCTTCTGCGTGTCCACCCTGACCGACCACGTCGCGCCGTGGCATTCGGTCTACAAGCTGCATCTTCTTGCCGATTCGGAAGTGACCTTCCTTCTGACCACGGGCGGCCATAACGCGGGCATCATCAGCGAACCCGGCCACGGGGGGCGCGAGTTCCGGATACACACTCAGCATGAAGCCGCGCGATACCTGCCCCCGGAAGACTGGCTCACCGCCGCGCAGACGCGCGAAGGTTCCTGGTGGCCGGCCTTGGTGGATTGGCTTCGCGTTCAGTCCGGCGGCAAGGGCGCATTGCCCGCCATGGGGGCTGCCGAGGCCGGGTTTCCGCCGATGGAACCTGCCCCCGGGAGTTATGTCCTGCAAAGGTAGGCCCGGACCGGATTGAGATCCGGCATCGATTGGCACACCCGTTCCGGCGCGGTTACCGACCGGCACCTAGGTGAAGGCCAAATCTCTTGCCCCATGCCCTTTCTTGGCCTCTGCGGGATCATTGCCACGCTCGGGCGTCACTTCGCGCATGGGCGATTTTGCACAATGGCCATTTCCCAAACCATTGCTATACGCGGAACAAGCAATAGGGATGAGTCATGCAGTTCATTGAGAACCGAACCTTTGACGAGGTGGAAATAGGCGCTACCGCCGATGTCTCGCGCGCACTGACCAAACAAGACATCCAACGCCTGGCAATCGTGTCGGGCGACGTGAACCCGGCGCATATGGATGCCACCTACCGGACCTCGGACAGCTTCCAAGAGGTCGTGACCCACGGGATCTGGAGCGCAACGATCATCTCGAGCCTTCTGGGGACAGAGCTTCCCGGGCCCGGGACCCGGTACGTCAAGCAGGATCTGGCGTTTCACAAACCCTTTGTCGTTGGCGACACGCTTCATCTGCACCTGCGTGTGACCGCGAAGGACGCGGCCACGCACACGCTGACCATGGATTGCTCCTGCAAGAACCAGCGCGACGAAATCGTCTTTGACGGGTCTGTGGATGTCATCGCGCCGACCGAAAAGATCAGGCGGCCGCGCGTGGTGTTGCCGGATGAAGAGACCCATCCGCCGGGGACATGCTTTGGTGAATGGATCGAGCGGACACGGGACATCCCCGCCGTCCGCACGGTCGTTGTCCACCCGTGCGACGAACTTTCACTCGGCGGCGCGATGGAGGCTGCCAAGAGGGGCATGATCGTTCCGATCCTGGTCGGCCCCGCCGAGAAGATCGAGTCCACGGCAAAAACGAGCGGCCTCGATATTGCGGGTATCGAGATCGTCGATGTGCCACACAGCCACGCGGCCGCCCATCGCGCGGTAGAGCTCGTTCGGGCAGGCCGGGCAGACGTTCTGATGAAGGGGAAGCTTCATACGGACGAATTGATGGAGCCCGTGGTCGACGGCAAACTCGGTTTGCGGACCGAACGGCGGATGAGCCATGTCTTCGCGCTTGACGTACCGCATTACCCCAAGCCGCTTTTCGTCACCGATGCTGCGCTCAATATCTTTCCCGACCTCGATACCAAACGGGATATCGTGCAAAACGCGATCGACCTTGCGCATACGCTTGGCCTCGACCGCCCGAAGGTCGCCATTCTTTCCGCAATGGAGACTGTCTATTCCAAGGTGCCGTCGACCATCGAAGCCGCCGCGCTTTGCAAGATGCTGGACAGGGGACAGATTACCGGGGGCGTCCTGGACGGACCGCTCGGCTTCGACAATGCGGTGTCCAAGACGGCGGCGGCGGCGAAAGGCATTACGTCGGAGGTTGCAGGCGACGCCGACATTCTGGTCGTCCCCGATCTTGAGGCCGGAAACATGATCGCCAAGCAGCTTGTCTATCTGGCCGGGGCCGAGGCTGCGGGTATCGTTCTTGGGGCCCGGATCCCGATTGTTCTGACGAGCCGCGCGGACGGGACCGCGGCGCGGCTGGCCTCCACGGCAATGGCGCAGCTTTTTGCCGCGCGCACCCCGAGCCTGCCGGTGTGACGGACGGCCCTCGGGCGTCTTCCATGGCGGGACGCCAAGCGTGATCTGCCCGCGGCGCTCGGGCTAGTTCCCATCCCCGGCCCTACGCCGGACCGAGGTGATGACCGCGCGGCGCACGTGGTCCGGTTGTTCGTCGAGAGCCTCGGCAAGACGGCGCAGATCCCGCCTTGTACGGTGAAGCTGGTCGATAAGGGTCAGTACCGTTGGCATGACGTCGGTCGGCAGGGCCATTTCCTTGCGCAGGTCGCACAAGAGGCGAAGCCGGGCCACGTCGATATCGTCAAAGACCGGACCACGCTCGCTCTGGGCCGGGCGGACCCAGCCTTTGCGAACCCAAAGGCGCAGCTCGCGCAGGGTAAGGCGCCGGATCCGGGCGACGACGGCGCGTTCATCGAAGCTCATGTCTTCCTCCTCAGATCCGCGCGCGGGTCGAATCCGGCGTGGTCGCGCCAGCGTTCGGCAAGGGCACGCATGTCCTCGTCCACCTTCTTGGGCAGCACGATCTTCAGCCTAACGGTCTGATCGCCCACCGTCTTGCCGCGCCTGATCCCCTTGCCCTTCAGCCGCAGCCGTTGGCCCGACGACGCTCCGGGCGGGATCGTCATCGCGACGGACCCGTGGATGGTGGGCACATCCACCTTCGCGCCAAGCACCGCTTCATCGAAGGTGATCGGAAGGTCCAATTCGATATCGTCACCGTCGCGGGAAAAAACTGGATGGTCCGTCACGGAAATCGTGACGAGCGCATCGCCCGCTGTCCCTTGCCCATAGCCGGGCATCCCCTTGCCCCGCAGGCGGAGGGTCTGTCCGTCGCGGACGCCCGCAGGGATCGTGATCTCGATATTCTTGCCATCGGGCATGGTCACCGCGCGTTTCATGCCCAGCGTGGCCTCAAGGAAACCGACCTCAAGCTGATAGCGAAGGTCGGCCCCACGGGCATACATTTCCTGGAAAGTGCCGCCGCCGCTGCGTTGGCGCCGCCCGAAAAGCTCGGCAAAAAGATCGGACAGGTCCTCTTCCTGCCCCGGCCCGAACCCATCGGCGAAACTGCCGTCATAGCGTTCGCCGGCGTCCTGCTCGGCGTATTGGTGATAATACTGCCGCTGCGGGCGTTCATGGCCAGAGGCATCGATTTCGCCCGAGTCGAAGCGACGACGCTTTTCCGGATCGCCCAAGAGATCGTAGGCGGCCGAGACGGCCTGAAACTCGGCCTGTTTGCCCGCGTCATCGGGGTGAAGGTCGGGATGCAGCGACTTGGCGAGCTTTCTATAGGCTTTCTTGACCTCGTCCTGCGTCGCCGTCTTCGAAACACCGAGGGTTTTGTAGGGATTGTCGCTCATGAAGGCATCGCCCTGTTATGTCTGGGCCCCGACACCGACCCAGCCCACGATCTCGCCAGCAGGTGTCACCCCGGTGCGGCGGCCAATCTCGCGCCCGCCGCGAAACGCCACGATAAGCGGGATCCCACGGATGCCATAGCGCGCACCTGCGCCGGGGAAGGCTTCGGTGTCG
Organism: Paracoccaceae bacterium; assembly: GCA_013042605.1. Lineage (GTDB taxonomy): Bacteria > Pseudomonadota > Alphaproteobacteria > Rhodobacterales > Rhodobacteraceae > JABDPT01. The sequence goes on along the minus strand of JABDPT010000296.1, from coordinate 32,882 downwards.
AGCTTTGCAAAACGCGCGCGGCCCTTGAGCGCCTGGGCGGCTTTGGCGAATTCAGGCGCCATCATGCGGCACGGCCCGCACCACGACGCCCAGAAATCCACGACAAGGGGGATGTCATCGATCCGCTCGGCTTTCTTCAGAATGTCGAGCGAGACCTCGACCGGCGTGTCCCTCATCAGCGGCGCGCCGCATGTGCCGCATTTCGGGCCCGCGTCCAGACGGGCTTGGGGAACCCGGTTCCCTTGTCCGCAAGCAAGGCACGCAAGTCTGACAGCCATTGGTTCGGTCCGTATTTTACATTCATACGGTTGAATATGTAGGAAGCCCGTAGCCTTGCGTAAAGGTCCGCCGGGATCAACTTTCGCCGCTGGCCCTGCGCCCGATCTCTTCGCCCGCGACGACCGCCGAGGACCAGGCCCATTGGAAGTTGTAGCCGCCCAGCCAGCCGGTGACGTCCACGGCCTCACCGATCGCGAAAAGGCCCGGGACGGATTTCGCCTCCATCGTCTTGGAGGACAGATCGTCCGTGTCGATCCCGCCCGCCGTGACTTCGGCTTTTGCATAGCCTTCGGTACCCGTCGGCAGGAAGCGCATGTCGGTCAACCTGCCCGCCACATCCTCGAGCACGGTGTCCGGGACGTTGGCAAGTTCCCTGTCGACGCCGAACACATCGTGCAACACGTCCGCCAGCCGCTTGGGCAGATGCGCGGCCAGCGCGGCTTTCATATGGGCGCGCGGCATCTGGCGCTTGGCCTCTTTCAGGATGTCGCGGGCCTTGGGCAGGATGTTGAGCGAGATCGACTGCCCCGGCGACCAATAGGATGAGATCTGAAGGATTGCCGGGCCCGAGAGGCCGCGATGGGTGAAAAGCACCGCTTCCTCGAAGGATGTGTCGGATACCCGCGCGACGGCGGGCACCGCGACGCCCGAGATCGATTTATAAAGGTGATCGTCCTCACCCAGCGTAAAGGGCACCAGCGCCGGGCGGGGTTTTATAACGTTCAAGCCGAACTGGCGGGCGATGTCATAGGCGATGCCGGTGGCACCCATCTTGGGGATGGATGGCCCGCCGGTGGCGATGACGAGGTTGCGGGCGCGCGCACCTGCGGCGTGAAACAGCCCGTCCCGGTGCGAAATCTCTCCGATCTGGGTGGAAAGGCGCAGCTCGACCCGGCCCTTGGCGCATTCGTCGAGCAACATGGCCACGACCTGCCGTGCGGAGCCGTCGCAGAAAAGCTGGCCCAGCGTCTTTTCGTGCCAGGCGATGCCGTGCTTTTCGATCAGCGCCAGAAAATCCCATTGCGTATAGCGGCTGAGCGCGGATTTCACGAAATGCGGGTTTTCCGACAGAAAGCGCTCTGCTTCCACACCGGTATTGGTGAAGTTGCAGCGCCCACCACCGGAAATCAGGATCTTCTTTCCCGGTTTCGCGGCGTGGTCGATCAGCAGGACGCGCGCCCCCGCCTGCCCCGCGGTCGCCGCCGCCAGAAGCCCCGCGCCGCCTGCGCCCAGTATGATCGCGTCGTAAGTCACCGCGCCCTTTTAGGCCGGTGTGGGCGACGTGCAAGCCGCGTACCGCCGCAAAGACACAGGCCGCCCCGGTTGGGACGGCCTACCGCAGTTTGATCTTTGAGTGCCGCCGCTTAGTTCAGCGACGCGATGAACGCATCCACCTCGGGCAGCGAAAGGTATTCGACCTCTTCGGTGCCGCTTTCGGAGAAGGACCAGATCACCGCCGGGGCCGACACGTCGCCATTGGCGTCAAAGCGCACGTTGCCGGTCGCACCCTGGAACATGACGGTGCCGCCGCCAGCCAGAACTTCTTTGGCGGCTGTGAAGCCTGCGGTGTCCGCACTGACCGGCGTGCCGTTGGGGTCGGTGACGCGGGCAACGGCGGCTGCGATCTCGGGGCCGGAGGCGTCGGGGCCGGCGGCCTCCATCGCCAGAAGCGCGATCATCGCTGCGTCATAGCTGTTGGCGAGGCCGGGGCCGTTGGGCTCTGACCCGAACCGCTCTTGATAGGCCGCGCGGAAAGCATCCGCGCTGTCGGACCGGGGCGAGGCGGTGTCGGTGCCAAGGGCCGCGCCGAGGTATTGCATCCCGACGTTGTCGCGGAATTCGTCGGATTTCAGCGAGTTGGCGAGGATCATGTTCTGCGTGCCACCCAGCGAAATCCATTCGCGCACCGCGGCGGTGCCTTCGGCGGGATAAAGCGCCAGATAAATCGCCTCGGGCTGTGTCGCCAGCGCCTCGGTCACTTCGGCGCGGTAGCTGGGCTGGCCGTCATTGATGGCGACCGAGGTCGTGACCTCGACACCCACGGCGGCAAAATCGGCCGCGATCAGGCGGGCCATGTCCTGCCCCCAGTCGTCGTTCTTGTAGAGAACGGCCACGGATTTATAGCCCTTGTCTGCTGCGACCTTGGCGCCCACGGCGGATTGCACGCCGGTGGTGGCGAAGGTGCGGAACCACAAGCCGTTGGTCTTGCCCTCTTCCGAAAGCCCGGTGAACGCGGTCGAGGACGAGCAGCAGGACATCTGCATCACGCCGCCCGGCACGGTGACCGAAGTCAGGATCGGCATCGACACGCCCGAAGACACGGCACCCAGAAGCACCTTCACGCCCTCAAGATCGACAAGCGCCTTGGCGGCATCGACACCGACCTTGGGGTCGACCTGTGTGTCGCGCAGCACCATCTCGATCTCGCATCCCGCAGCCCCGCCGGCGGCGTTGACCTGATCGACGGCGAACTGCGCGGTTTCCGCGATGGGGCGGCCCCAGTCGACAGAGGTCGGCAACACCGCCCCGATCTTGGTGGTGCAATCCTGAGCCTGCGCCGTGCCCGGCAGTGCCGGCAACCCGACGGCAAGGCCAAGTGCTGCCGCGTAAACCAATTTATTCGTCATAATCCCTATACTCCCTGTTTAACCAACGGGGTTTTTCCCCTTTGTGATACGACAAGCTTCTCTGGCAACAGCCCCTGGGGCCGCCACATCAACATGCCGACGATGACAGACCCGATCAGTATGAATTGAACCGAGCCAGTGTAAAGCTGTGCTTCGACCGGGGCGAAGCGGGACAGGGCCCAGCCTGACGCCGTCCACGCGCCCCAGATCAGGAATGCCCCGAAAATCGCGCCGCGATTGTTGCCCGCGCCACCGACGATGAGCATGGCCCAGATCTGGAAGGTGAGCGTGGGCAGAACGTCCTGCGGGCTGACGAAGGCATAGAAGGTTCCGTAAAGCCCACCGGCGAGGCCGAGGATGACCGAGCCGGTGACGAAGGCGGTAAGGCGGATCTTCGTGGGGTTCTTGCCCAGCGACTGCGCCGCCTCTTCATCTTCGCGGATTGCGCGCAGGAGCCGACCGAAGGGCGAGGCGACCAGCCGTTCGAGGAAAAGGTAGGTCGCGATCAGGATCACGAGGACCACGGCGAAGAAGAGAAGGTTATAGAGGAATCCGTCGCCCAGCGCTTCGCGCAAGGGCCTTTCGAACCCGCGCACGCCCTTGGCCCCACCGGCCAGCCATTCGGCATTGCGCATCAGGTTTTCAAAGGCGACCGCGACCCCGAACGTGGCAATGGCGAGATAGTCGTGCCTGAGGCGCAGCGTCAGCAAGCCAACGATCCACGCCAAAAGCCCCGCCGCCGCCATGCCGCCCAGCAACGCCAATGGATAGAAAAGCTCGAAACCGCCAAGATGCCCGGCCTGCGGCGTGCCGCCAAGGATCAGCGTGGCATAGGCCCCTGCCCCGAAGAACGCCACGACGCCCCCGTTGAAAAGACCCGTGTTGCCCCATTGCAGGTTAAGCCCCAGCACCGCGATGGCAAGGATCGACGCGGTCGTGGCGAAGAAGACGAGGTAAGAGATGACACCGATCATGCGCGCGCCTCTCCGAACAACCCGTTCGGGCGGATCATCAGGACGAAGATGATCAGAAGGAAGGGGACCGACGGGGTATAGCCGCTGGGCAGGATGACAAGCGCGAGGTTGCCAGCGATGCCGACGATGAACCCACCCAGTACCGCGCCATAGACGCTGCCGATACCGCCGACGATGGTAGCGGCGAAGATCGGCAGGACAAGGTCGCGCCCCATGACCGGGATAAGCTGATGGCTGAGCCCATAGAAGACGCCCGCCACCGCCGCCAGCCCGCCACCGATCAGCCAGACGGCCATGATCGTGCGGCTGAGGTTCACGCCGTTGACCTGCGCCAGCGACGGGTTTTCGGCCACGGCGCGCAGCGAATAGCCGAAGGTCGTGCGCGACAGGACGAGATGCAGAAGGAACATCAGCACCAGGGCCGCGACCAGCACGAAAATCTGGTCGGGTTTGACGAGGATCAGGGGATCACGGCTCAGGATCATCGCAAAGGCGATGTCCTTGGAATAAAGCTCTGGGCTGAGCCCGAAGATCAGCCCGATGACATTGCGGATGATCAGCGCCATGCCGAAGCTGGCGAAAACCATGGACAACTCCTGTCCCTTCTCGCGCACGCGCTTGAAGACCAGCCGGTCGATCAGCAAGGCCGATATCGCCGTGATCACCATCGAGATCAGGATCGCCGCCGAAAGCGCCCATGTCAGGGACAAGGGTGCGATCTTCACTGCGAAGACCGGCACGAGCGCGGAGACCAGCGCATCGAAGACAAGGGCGACATAGGCCCCGAGCGACAGAAGCTCGGCATGCGAGAAATTGGCGAAGCGCAGGATATGCATCACCAGTGTCAGACCAATCGCCCCCAGCGAGATGTAGGATCCGGTCAGAACCCCGTCGATCAGGTTCTGGATCATGCCGCGCCGACCCTTCGTCCACCGAGATAAATCTCGCCCACGATGCTGTCGCCCAGAAGGTCGGCTGCGCTGCCATCCACCTGATTGCGCCCCTCGGCAAGGATGTAGCAATGGTCGGCCAGTCGCAGGGCCTGATTGACGTTTTGTTCGACAAGCAGGATCGACACGCCCTGTTCGGTCAGCGCGCGCGCGTGTTCCAGCACCTCTTGCGCGGCCTTGGGCGAAAGACCGGCCGAGGGTTCGTCCATCAGGATCAGCTTAGGAGCCGAGGCCAGCGCCATGGCAATCGCCAGAAACTGCCGCTGTCCGCCCGACAGCGTGCCCGCCTTGTCGCGATGCTTGGCCGCGAGGGCGGGGAACTGGTCGAAAAGACGCGCCAGCGTAGCCGCCGCATCACCCCGCGCGCCGCGCAGCGCAAGATCGAGGTTCTGACGGATCGTCAGGCTGCGAAAGATGTTGTCCGTCTGCGGCACATAGGAAATGCCGTGCTGCGCAAGCTGGTCTGGGCGGATGCCGGTGATGTCGCCTCCATCGAAGGCGATTTGGCCCGCGCTCATCTGGACAAGCCCCGCAATCGCCTTGATCAAAGTGGATTTTCCCGCCCCGTTCGGCCCGATGATGAGCGTGACCTGCCCCGCCCGCGCGGTGATCGACACGTCTTTCAGGATCGGCAGGTCGGGCACATAGCCTGCGGTCACGCCCTTTGCCTGCAAGATCGCGTCAGGCATCGGCGGTCGCCCCCAGATAAGCGTCAAGCAGGACCGGGTTCTTCAGCGCTTCATCGCTGGTGCCTTCGAACACGACCCGCCCTTCGGCCAGCGCGATCACCGGGTCGCAGTGGCGCATCACGAAATCCATGTCATGCTCGATAATCACGAAGGTCGTGCCCTGTCGGTTCAACTCTTCGATCTTGCCGATCAGCGTTTCGGTCAGCACCGGGTTCACCCCGGCTGCCGGTTCGTCGAGCAGGATGAGCGACGGGTCACCCATGAGGACGCGCGCCAGTTCGAGCAGCTTCATCTGCCCGCCCGAGATTTGCCCTGCCGGGTGGTCGGCCAGCGCACCGAGCGTGACGAAATCGAGCACGCCCAGCGCCTTGTCGCGGATGCGTTTTTCTTCAGCGCGCATCCGGTTGCGGAAAAAGAACGGCCCGGCGACGGTTTCGCCGACCTGACCGGTTGGCGCGAGCATGACATTTTCCAGCACGCTCATCCGGGCGAAAGGGCGCGGGATCTGAAACGTGCGACCCAGCCCGCTGGCGAACAAGCGGTCGGGGGCAAGACCGGTGATGTCGCGACCGTTGAGGTGAACCGTGCCGGTGTCGGGCTTCAACGCACCGGTAAGAAGGTTGAAAAGCGTCGACTTGCCCGCCCCGTTCGGCCCGATCAGCCCGGTGATCGAGCCCTGCCGGATGTTGAGCGTCACGTCATCGACGGCTTTGAGATAGCCAAAGCTGCGCGACAGGCCCTTGGTGGACAGTATGACCTCAGCCACCGCCAAGAACCTTGTCGTCCGGGCGGGTGTTGAGGTTGTATTTCATGATCCGGCCATGGCGCCCGTTGCGGTCGCGTTCCAGCGCGAAGATCGAGCCTTGCGGGCCGGGGGCCATATCGAGAATGGCCTGGATCGCGGCGGTGTCTTCGGCATCCAGCGCGACGTCGAAAACCTCGAGCGTCTTGGGCAGGTGATGCGCATAGCGCGCGCCGACGATGGCCGCGCCGACCTGCGGCTGGTCAAGCACCCAGCGGCTCGCCACGCTGGAAAGCGACACACCGTGCTTGTCGCCAATGGCCTTGAGTGTGCGCAAAAGCTCCTGAAACCGCTCCCACGGGCCAAACTCATCGATGATGAGCCGATATTTGACGAGGCTGCGGTTTTCGAAAGCAAAGCCCGGGTCGGGTTCGCCAAGCCAGCGTTCGGTGAGGAACCCGCCCGCGAGCGTGCCGTAACAGAGCAGTTTCAGATCATTGGCCTTGGCCCAGTCGGTCAGGCCGTTCTGCGGGCGGCGGTCGAGGAGGGAGTATTGCACCTGCGTCGACACAAGCTCGTACCCGGCATCGAGGAAGGGTTGGGTTTCTGCCACATCCCAGTTCGTGACGCCAAGATGGGCGATCTTACCCTTGGCTTGACAGTCTTTCAGCGCCTCAAGCCCCACTTGCGGATCACCCAGCGACAGGTCCCACCAAAAGAACTGCACCAGATGAAGCTGATCGAGTTGAAGGCGTTTGAGCGAGCGGTCGACGATCGCCTCCACGTCGCTTGCCTTGATGTTGTCGAGCAAGCCGAGGTCCGGCACCAGCTTGGTGTGCACGCGTACCTTGTCGGCGGTGCTGGCCCCGCGCCGCTGGCGGATATCGCCGATGAAATCACCGATCATCTCTTCGACGCCGATATAGATGTCGGCGCAGTCGAAGGTGGTGATCCCGGCGTCCAGAAATGCCTCCATGTCGCGCACGGCTTCGGTACGATCGACGGGGCCGTGATCGCCGGCCAGTTGCCAGCCGCCCTTGATGACACGGGAAATCTCGTATCCGGGGCGAAGGTCCGTGGTTTCCACGCTCATCCGTCGCCCTCTTTCCAGTAGGGCGTGCCGCGTTCGCCCGGCAGACCGGTCGTGGCGGCATGCGAGAACCAGCGTTTCTCAAGCCGCGTCACGCGGAACCGCCCGCCACAGTGCGGATCGGGACAAGCCACCTCGGCATCGGTGCTCATCCAGTCATCGGGATCGGTGACGCGTTGCTTGGCGGGCAGAAGCGGCAACAGGGCGGCCAGCGCATACATCGAAACGCGGCTGCCCGCGTCGAAGACCAGCGCCTCGCCCTCGACACGGAAGCTTTCGCCTTCGACGTGGCGGCAGACCGGGGTGCGCCCGTCGAGCACCGTTTCGACCTTCAGATCGTAAAGCCAGAACCCCCTGCGCGCGTCGCCCTCTTCCATCCCACCCCTCTTGCTGGACGTTCGTCCGCATCTCGTCTTATCTGGGACACGTTATCGAATGTGGCGGGTCTCTCAAGGGTCATTCGTCCTAACAAGTTCAAAAGTCAGGTCTTTCAATGAACACTTCCCCCGGTCCCGAGCGTTTGCGGCTGTCAGGCGCGCTTGAAATCTCTCGCGTGCTGACCGGGCTGTGGCAGGTCGCCGATATCGAGAAGGACGGCGCCATCATCGACCCCGAGACCGGCGCAGACTGGCTGGAAGCCTATGCGCGACACGGGTTCGACACCTTCGACATGGCCGATCATTACGGCAGCGCCGAGATCATCGCCGGGCGGCTTCTGGCGCGCGGTGGCGACCCGCGGCCGCTGGCCTTCACCAAGTGGTGCCCTGCCCCCGGCCCGATGACGGCGGATGTGGTGCGGGCGGGCGTCGAGGAACGCATGCAACGCCTTGGCGTGGACCGCGTGGACCTGTTGCAGTTTCACTGGTGGAGTTTTCAGCATCCCGGCTGGCTTGATGCGCTACATGAGTTGGCGGCGCTGCGCGACGAGGGGCTGATCGCCGAGATCGGGGTGACCAATTTCGATGCGGCGCATTTGCAGGTGGCGCTGTCTGACGGCATCCCGCTTTTGACCAACCAGGTCAGCTTTTCTCTTGTCGACCGCCGCGCCGCCGGCCCGCTTTCAGAGCTGTGCGCGCGGACCGACACACGGCTTTTTGCCTATGGCACGCTTTGCGGCGGGTTTCTGTCCGAGCGTTGGCTGGACCAGCCCGAGCCCGGGGATATCGCCGACTGGTCGAAGATGAAATATCGCCGTTTCATAGATACCATCGGGGGCTGGGAGGCGTTTCAAGGTATTTTGCGGGCGGCGGATGCCATTGCGAAAAGGCACGAGGTATCGATTGCGAATGTTGCGACGCGCTGGGTGCTGGATCATCCCTCGGTCGCGGGTGTCATCGTCGGCGCGCGGCTGGGCGAGAGGGTGCATACCGACGACAATATGCGCCTTTTCTCACTTTCGCTGGATGCCGAGGATCAGGCGCGGTTGTCCGAGGCGTTCGCGGCCACCCGCCCCGTGCCGGGCGATTGCGGCGATGAGTACCGGCGCCCGCCGTTCCTGACCGCATCGGGCGATCTGAGCCATCACCTTGATACGATGCCCCTGCCCCATGCCGCGCAGGACGCGCCGCACCGTGCCGACGGACAACTGGTTCTGAGCGGGTCGAAATGGGAGGATATCGCCGGATATGCCCGCGCGCAGCGGGTGGGCGAGCGCATTCTGGTGTCCGGCACCACCGCCACCGCCAGGGCCGACCGCATCGTTGCGCCGGGCGATGCGGGGGCGCAGACAACCTTCGTCATCGACAAGATCCTCGCCGCGCTCTCGGCGCTGGGTGCCACGGCGGAGGATGTGGTGCGTACCCGGATCTATATCGTCGATGACGCGGATGTAGAGGCCGTGTCGCGCGCCCATGGGCGCGTTTTCGGGGCGATCAAGCCCGCGAATACGCTGGTGGTGGTCGCCGGATTGATCGGCGGTTACCGCGTCGAGATCGAGGCAGAGGCCCTGTGCCGGGCCTGAGAATGGTCCGGTTTGCCGGGATCAAACAAGATAGCGGTAACATCCGGTTCCGCGGCGTATTGGTTAATTCTCCGACCGATCTGTGCCCGCGCTGGCGGAAATGATTCGAGTGATCGTCGCGGCTCGCGGCCAAACGGCTGGCGATTCCCGGCGGTGCAACTTAAGCGCGTGAATGGCGCCCCTGTCGATTGCCCGGATCGTCTATGCCCCGGTGAGCCGACGGAAACGCAGGGTATTTGCGAAAATACCTTGCGTAAACAGAGCCAAGTGCGCAACAAAGCAATCCAACCCTGGCCTGAACTCATGCTGTTCGAGAGCCGGGGAATGACATATCGAACGTGACCACTGGTCAACAAATCGTGAAACTGGTAAAGAAACTTCACCAATCCGGTGAAAAGGGAGGATACCCATGGAATTCAAAGCACTGGCAGCCGCCAGCGTAATCGCTCTGTCGGCAGGTGCCGCGCAGTCGCAGGAAACACTCGAAATGACCTCGTCTTTCGGTAAAAACCTGCCGATCCTCGGCACGGCTGCTATCGACTTCGTCGAGAAGATCAACGGCATCTCGGAAAGCGTTGAGTTCGAACACTTCGATCCCGGCGAGCTTGTGCCGACACTCGAAGCTCTTGACGCCGTATCGAACGGTTCGGTTGACGCCAGCTATGCAACGTCGGGTTATTGGCAGGGCAAGATCACGTCGGCCTCGCTCTTCGCTGCTGTGCCGTTCGGTCCGGAAGCCGGCGAATTCCTTGCATGGATGCTGTACGATGACGGTCATGCGTTGATGCAGCGTATGTATGATGAGAACGGCTATAACGTTCACGTCCTGCCTTGCGGCATCATCGCGCCGGAAACCTCTGGCTGGTTCAAGAACGAGATCAACTCGATCGCAGACCTCGAAGGTCTGAACATGCGCTTCTTCGGCCTTGGCGCCGAAGTGATGCAGCGTCTGGGCGTATCGACCTCGCTACTGGCCGCTGGCGACATCTTCCCCGCACTTGAGCGCGGCGCGATCGACGCGACCGAGTTCTCGATGCCGCGGATCGATGCGCGTCTTGGCTTCCACAACATCGCCAAGTTCAACTACTTCCCCGGCTGGCACCAACCCGCCACCCTGTTCGAACTTCTCGTGAACAAGGACCGTTGGGACGATCTTGACGAGCGCAGCCAGAAGCAGATCGAAGTGGCCTGCCTTGCCAACATCACCACCAACCTTGCCGAAGGTGAAGCCACCAACTTCGAAGCCATGGTCGACAACGTCGAAAACAACGGCGTGACCATCAAGCAGTGGGATCCCGAGATCCTGGCGACGTTCGAAGCCACCTGGAACGAGGTTGCCGCCGAACTGGCCGCAGAAGACGCCTACTTCGCCGAAGTATGGGCCGACCTGCAGGAATTCCGCGCCGGCTATAAAACCTGGGGTGACACGATCTATCTGCCGCGTCCGCGCAACTGATCGTCTGACATGATACTGGCCGGGGCGGTACAAATCCGCCCCGGTTCGCCTGTACGCAGGCCAAACGCTCAATAGGGGACGAGAGCGGAATGGAACCCACCGAAGAACTCATCAAACTATCCGACCCGGGTGAGGTAGGCCGTGAAGAGCATACGCCCGCCGACCGCCTTGTTGTGTGGGTCTCAAATATCTTTGCGTGGTTGTTCCCGATCTTGATGATCGCCATCTGCAGCCAGGTCGTGCTGCGGTCATCGGGCATGAACCAGGCGTGGCTCGACGATTTTCAGTGGTGGCTTTATGGCGCCGCCGTGCTGGTCGGCATCGCTTATGCCGTGACAACCAACAGCCACGTGCGCGTCGACATCTTCTATGACAATTTCGATGAACGCAAAAAAGCCCGGACCGAGGTCTTTGCCCTTGCGTGGCTTTTCCTGCCCTTCATCATCCTCGCCTGGGACGTAACGTTCCACTACGCCTATTCCTCGGTCCTTGCCAATGAAGGGTCCGACAGCCCCAACGGCCTTCACAATCTGTGGATCCTCAAGGTCTTTATGAACGTGGCCTTCCTCTTCATCGCCTTCGCGACCTGGGCCGCCTATGTACGCAACCTTGAAAAGCTCACCGACGCCGTGTTCTGGAAACAGCTTTTCTGGGCGTTCCCGTCGGTGATGTTCATCATCAACCTGACCGTCTATTACTCGATCTGGTGGTATCTCTGGCTGACCGGTCCCGAGGATATGGTCCAGCGCGACGTCGGACGGGCCGAGATCTTCGACGAATACGAGATCGGTCCCTATGACATCGAATACACCATCATGATAACCATCGTGGTCACCTTGCTTGTGATCCTTCTGGCGCGCGGCAGCGCACGCCGGTCAAGCGCGAAGTAAGGAACCGATCACATGGCTATCCTCGAATTCATGGGCCAATTCCTGACCCTCAATGAAATCGCCGTTCTGGCGATGTTCATCACCTTCATCTGGATGCTCTTCCGGGGCATCCCCGTGGCCATGGCGCTTGTCGGCGTCAGCCTTGTCTTCGTCCTGATCGCCGAATTCCTGCTGGACCCGTTCCGCTCGAGTTTCCGCGATATCATCGAGTTTGACCGCACCGGCATCGAATACCAGCGTCTTCAGGCGCTGTCGGGGCGTCTCTTCGGCAATATCGTCAAGAACCCGGTTCTGGTCGCCCTGCCGATGTTCATCTTCATGGGCCTGATGCTGGATCAGTCCGGCGTCGCACAGCGCATGATGCATGCGATGCAAAAGCTCTTTGGCGGGCTACGGGGCGGCTTGTCGCTGACGGTTCTGCTGATCGGCATCATCCTGGCCGCCTCGACCGGCGTGATCGGTGCCTCGGTCACGCTTCTGGGCGTGATGGCGCTGCCTGCGATGATGGCGCAGAACTATTCCAAACCCATTGCCACTGGCACCATTGCCAGTGCGGGCACGCTGGGCATTCTGATCCCGCCCTCGATCATGCTGGTGATCATGTCCGACCAGTTGGCCATTTCGCTGGGCGATCTGTTCATGGGCGCGCTCTTTCCCGGCCTGGTCCTTGGCGGGCTTTATATCGTATTCATCGTGATCTTCGGCCTGATCAGCCCCAAATCGATGCCGGCCCCGGCCAACCCCGAGCCGATCAGCTGGAAAGCCGTGGCGGATGTGGCCCTTGCCGTCATCCCACCGCTCTTCCTGATCCTTCTGGTTCTCGGCTCGATCTTCGCGGGCTTTGCGACACCGACGGAAGCATCGGGTCTGGGCGCGTTCGGCGCGACGGTGCTGGCGCTTCTGAACGGCAAGCTGAGCTACAAGGTCCTCAAGGAAGTCAGCCGGTCGACGCTCAACACCTCCGGTTACATCGTCGGCATCTTCCTTGCCGCCAACTTCTTTGCCTTCGTGCTGCGGCGCTATGGCGGGGACGAGATCGTACAGCACCTCGTGCTTTCGGCCTTCGAAGACCCGTATATGACGGTCCTTTTCATCCTTGGCATCGTCTTCCTGCTGGGCTTCCTGCTCGACTGGATCGAGATCACGATCATCATCATGCCGCTGATGCTGCCGATCATCATCGGTCTGAACCTCGATGTGCCCGGGTTCGATCAGGTGCGCGACCCGTCCGTCGTGTGGTTCGCGATCCTTGTGGCGGTAACATTGCAAACGTCCTTCCTGACGCCGCCGGTGGGCTTTGCGCTCTTCTATCTGAAGGGCGTCTGTCCACCCGGGGTCAGCCTGTCGCATATCTACAAGGGAATCATCCCCTTCGTGCTGTTGCAGCTTCTGGGCCTCTTCATCGTGTTCGAGTTCCCGGCGCTGACGACATGGCTTCCTTCGGTGGCCTACGGCGACTAGACAGGCGGGCGGTCCAAGGGGCCGCCCGCTTCGCATTCCGGCCTTCCGGGTCCGTACCAGTCGTCCTATAGTCCGCGCAGAACCGGGAACCGGACAGGCATGGGCAGGCAGAAATTCAATATCGTGATCGTGGGACAGCGCGGCCGCCTGATGTACGAGGCCGTGCTCTTTGCAGCGAGCCTGCGGGCCCGCGATCCGGGTTTCAATGGCAGGCTTTTTGTCGCCGAACCACAGCCCGGCCCGCTTTGGTCGCATAACCCGTCGATCCGGAACGCCGATGTGCGCGAAGCGCTTGGCAAGCTCGACGCCGAGATCCTGCCCTTCGAAAGCGTGTATTTCGGCGAGACCTATCCGCATGGCAACAAGGCCGAGGCGCTTTTGGCCCTGCCCGAGGGCGAGCCCTTCGTGTTCGTCGACACCGATACGTTGATCACCGGCCCCCTCAGCGAGATTGCCTTTGACTTTTCGCGCCCCGCTGCGTCGATGAAGCGGACCGGCACGTGGCCGGTGCTGGAGCTTTACGGCCCCGGTTACACCGCCATCTGGAAGTCGCTTTACGACCGCTTCGGGCTTGATTTCGAAAGCTCGCTCGACCTCAGCCACCCGGATGAATACTGGCAGCGTTATCTCTACTTCAACGCGGGATGGTTCTTTGGCCCCTGCCCCCAGGACTTCGGCAAGCGTCTGGTCGACGCGATGGTCAGCATTCGCGACGACCCGCCCGCAGAGCTTGTCTGTCAGCCGCTCGATCCGTGGCTTGATCAGGTGGCCTTGCCATTGGCCATCCACGGTCTGGGCGGCGGGCGGCCGGGGCCGGAACTGGACGGGCTGGATGGCGACGTCACCTGTCACTGGCGCATGCTGCCGCTGCTATACGCCCGCGAAAGCGACGATGTGGTGGCCGCGCTGGAAGAGATCGTGGCCCCGAACCGTATCAAGAAAGTGCTCAAGCAATACGAGCCGTTTCAGAAGATGCTTTATCAGGGACGCGGCGCGCGGGTGCGGGCGCTGTTTGACCGAGACAACCTTCCGCGCCGCGAACGGGCGATCCGCAACCGGATCAAGAGCGAACGGCTCTGGATGCGCTAGGCCGGTTGCACAAGCCCCGCAATTCGGGTTGGATCATGTCCGACTGATCTGCATCATCATCCCGTGATCCTGTCCTGCCACAGTGCGGCCGACCAAGGAGCCCGCCATGAACACCGAAACGACTGATACCGGTGAAAATGTCGTCGAACTTATTACCGAAAGCCTGATGCCCGGGCACAGGGACGCGCTGCGCCGGATCTTCAATTCCCACGGCGCGCGGTCCCCGATGATCATCTGGTCACCGCAGAACGAAGAGATGCAAAGCGCGCAGATGCGCCGCTTCGCCGCGATCTGCGAAGAATTCGCCGATGCCGAAGGCCGCATCAAGGCCAGCGCCTTTGATCCGCAGGCTTTCAATTCCCTGGCCAACTGGATCATGGTGGTCGCCATTGAAGGCGATGAATACCGCTATCTGCACTATGGGCGCGGCATTGCCGATTTCTATGGCCGCGACATGACCGGCGAGACCACCGAAGGCTTCACCAGCCATATCGCGGGGTTCTTCAAGGCGCTTTATCGCGCGGCGGCCGAACGCCACGAATGGGTTCTGTCCGAACATGAACCGCCCGCCCGCGTCTTCGTTCGTTCCTGGCGTCGCCTGATTGTGCCGCTCTCGTCGGACGACGGAGAGGAGGTCACGCAGTTTGCCGTGATCAACCTGCCCGAAAACGAGCTTCGCGCCGGGCTAGAACTGATGGTCGATCCGGTCTTCGTGCTCGATGCAGAACAGACGGTGCAATACGCCAACCGCTCGGCCCGGCGGATGTTCGGCATCGACGCGAGCAACATGGTCGACAGTGCGCTGAAGGACCTGACGACCATTGACCTTGATCTGCCCCGGTCCCCGGGGGACATGCTGGCCCATGAAATCACCGAGGACAGCGTGCAGCTTTACCTGCGCGACGATGTTGCCGAACGGCTGGTAACAACGGTGAGCGCCGCCGAGCATCGTGGCACCGCCTTCTACATCGTTGTCATGCGCCTTATCGGGACCTGAACACGCCAGCCTGTTGCCGCCCCGTCAGCTTTGCCATAGAGCAATGGCAGATTTCGACATGACGGGAAGGCATCCATGACTGATAAACCGCAGAACTTTGACACGCTTCAGATTCACGCAGGCGCAAACCCTGATCCCGCGACCGGTGCCCGGCAGGTGCCGATCTACCAGACAACGGCCTATGTGTTCCGTGATGCCGATCATGCGGCGGCTTTGTTCAACCTTGCCGAAATCGGGTATATCTATTCCCGCCTGACGAACCCCACCGTCGGCGCGCTGGCCGACCGGATCAACGCGCTGGAAGGCGGGGCCGGTACGGTGTGCTGTTCGTCGGGACACGCGGCCCAGATCATGGCGCTGTTCCCGCTGATGGGTCCGGGCTGTAATATCGTCGCCTCGACCCGGCTTTATGGCGGCACGGTCACCCAGTTCAGCCACACGATCAAACGCTTTGGCTGGTCGGCCAAGTTCGTCGATTTCGACGACCTCGATGCGGTCCGCGCGGCGGTCGACGATGACACGCGCGCGATCTTCTGCGAAAGCATCGCCAATCCCGGTGGCTATATCACCGATCTGGATGCTGTGGCGGGCGTCGCGGGCGAAGTGGGTCTGCCACTGATCGTCGACAACACCTCGGCCACGGCCTATCTCTGCCGCCCGATCGAGCATGGCGCGACGCTGGTCGTGAACTCGACCACGAAGTACCTGACCGGCAACGGCACGGTCACCGGCGGCGCGATCACCGATTCCGGCCAGTTCGACTGGTCGGCCTCGGGCAAGTTCCCGTCGCTGAGCGAGCCCGAGCCCGCCTATCACGGCCTTGCCTTTCACCCGGCGCTTGGGGCCATGGCGTTTACCTTCCATTCTATTGCCATCGGCCTGCGCGATCTGGGCATGACGATGAACCCGCAGGGTGCGCATTACACGCTGATGGGGATCGAAACCCTGTCGCTGCGGATGCGCAAGCATGTGGAGAACGCGGTAAAGGTGGCCAAATGGCTGGAAGCCGACCCGCGTATCGAAAAGGTCACTTATGCGGGGCTTGAAAGCTCACCCTATTTCGACCGGGTCGAGCGGATTTGCCCGAAGGGTGCCGGGGCGCTTTTCACCTTTGCGGTGAAGGGGGGGTATGACGCCTGCGTCAAGCTGATCGACAGCGTGGAGCTTTTCAGCCATGTGGCCAACCTTGGCGACGCGCGGTCGCTGATCATCCACTCGGCCTCGACCACCCACCGTCAGTTGACGCCGGAACAGCAAGAGGCGGCAGGCGCCGCGCCAAACGTGGTGCGGGTGTCCATCGGGATCGAGGATGCGGACGATATCATCGCCGATCTCGATCAGGCGCTGGCGAAGGCGACGGCGTAGGCACACCGAAGTAACCTTAAGCCCGGCGGGCACCGCCGGGCAGCGCCCGACCCGTCCCCCAGGGGCGGGCGCTATTCGCGCCCTCCCACTGCGTGCCGGTCGCTGCCCTTGTTACTCCGCAATCTCGAAAACCATCAACACCTGCGCGGTGATGCTCAACTCACCCGCTGCCATCGGCACTGCATCCGACACCATCGCCATTTCCGCCCGCGCCATCGGCATCGGGCCGGGCTGCGGCCCCGCGCCCACATCGCCCAGAGACAGCAACCGGCCCAGTTCGACCCCCGCCGCCTCGGCATATAGCGCCGCGCGCGCCCGCGCATCGGCAACGGCGGCGCGCCGCGCAGCGTCCTGCACCGGCCCCGGCTCTTGCAGACCAAAACTCAATCCGTCGAAGCTGTTGGCCCCATCGCGGGCCACAGCATCGAGGATACCGCCGAGGGCATCGAGATCCCGCACGCGTATCGCCACCCGGTTCTGCGCCACGAACCCGGCGATGCGCGCCGGAGCGTTAGACCTGTTTTCCCATCTTGGCGAGACCGAAAAGCCCTGCGTCTGAATATCCCGCTCGGCCACCCCAAGCCCGGCGAGCCGGTCAAGTACCGCCGCCATCGCCCGCGAATTGTCGTCGATGGCCTCGCGCGCGCCCGGGGCCTGCGTCGTCACGCCCAAACGCACGGTCGCCATGTCCGGCACCGCCTCGACGCGCCCTTCGCCGGATACGGAAATGCGGCCCGGCAAATCCTGCGCGTGGCCCGGCAGACCCAAACCCAACCCCAGAACAATCACGATGGTTGCAATGACATGCCTCATCACGGCCCTCCGATTAATTGCGAAAATCTTGCTCACATTGCCGTAGTTTGCCCGCCGCGTCACCTTTTCAGATCGGTCCACCTGAGATAGGTTCATGGCGCGAGTCATGGGGAGGCTCGCGCAGCCACAACTCTGGTTAGCTAATGCCCGCTTTCGCGCTTGATCTTAGTCATGACGGCATTCGCCTTCTCGCACGGGAAGGCGACGGCTGGGTCGCGATAGACACGGTGCGGCTGGACGATCCCGATCTGTCGTCGCGGATGGAGGCGATGCGCGCCATGGCCGAGGCGCGCGAAGGGCCCGATTTCAAGACCGCGCTGATCATTCCGGAAAGCGAAATTCTTTACACGACCGTCGATGTCCCGGCCGGTCGCACCCGGCTGCGGGATGGCGACGTGGCCTCGGCGCTGGATGGCCTGACCCCGTGTCCGGTCGATGAGATGGCCTTTGACTGGCGGCGCGATGGCGACAAGATCAAGGTGGCCGCTCTCGACATCAATACGCTGGACGAGGCCGAGGATTTCGCGGTTCGTTACGGTCTCAATCCGGTTGGTTTCACCGCGCGGCCCAGGCCCGATCAGTTTCCCGATGCGCCCGATTTCGGCCCGACACAGGTTGTCGAACCGCGACTGGCACCCGAAGCAACCCCGGCACCAACCCCGGATCCGATTGCCGAGCCAGAGGTGGCCGCGGAAGTCGACCCCGAAGAAACTCCGGTCTTTGAAAGCCAGCGGACAGGGACATCAGACGTTGAAGCCGAGGTTGAAGGGCCAGCCGCACCGCCGCCCGCCGCCCCACGCAAAGCCCCATCACAAACACTTGCCAATTCGCCCTTCGCCGCGCTCTTTTCCGAACGCAAGGGGCCCGGGCTGACCGCCCTTGCGGTTCTGGCCATCGCCGCCGCGCTGATCTGGACGGCCTATGCCCTTGTCTCGCCGCGCGACGAACCCGTGGTCACCGTTCTGCCGCCTGTCGCCGACACGCCCAGCACCGGCGGCGATCCCCAGATCGAAGGCACGGCGGCCCTGCCCACCGAAGCCGCCCGCCTTCCCGTCGACGAGACCCCGGATCCGGCCCCGGCCGCGATCCCCGGTGAACGCCCGCCGTCAGAAATGTTCGCGCGGCGCGATGTTGCGCTGTTCATCCCCGATCCCGCCGCCTGGGGCGAAGACCGCGCCCTGCCGCCCCCGGTCGACTATGCAGAGCTTTCGGCCGCCGAGGTCTGGCAAACGCCACCGCCGCCGGGCCGCGTACCGGTCCCCTCGCAGATCGAAACGCTCTATCTCGCGTCCATCGACCCGGCCGTGCGGGTCGACGATGCCTATGCGCTTTCGCCGGTGTCGCTCGACCCCGGCATTGTGCAGCGACCGCGCAGCCTGCCCGCCCCCGGTCAGGCGTTCGATCTTGATGAAACCGGCCGCGTGCGCGCGACCGAAGACGGCGCCGAAACCCCCGATGGGGTGACGATCACGCTGGGCCAGCCCGATCTTGTGCCCCCGGAACGGCCAGAAACCGCCGCGCCCGACACCTCTGCCGCGATTGCCGAGGCTTTGGCGGGCCCGCGGCCCCGTGGCCGGCCCGAGGGTCTGATCGAACGCAATGAGCGCGCGCGTCTTGGTGGCCGGTCCCGCGTCGAACTGGGCGCGATCCGTCCCGCTGAACGCCCGGAATCCGCGCAAGCCGAAGCGATGGCCGCGCTCGTGACAACCGCGCCAAGCGCGCAAGCCATCGGAGCATCGCCGCAACCGCGTGGACGGCCCGACAACTTTGACGCCACCGTCGCCGCCCTGCGCTCACGCGAGGAAGACCGACCGCAGCGCACCGTCGCCGCCCCGGCCCCCGCCCAGCCGCAGATCCCAAGCTCGGCCTCTGTCGCGCGGCAGGCCACGATCGCGAACGCGCTGAACCTGCGCCGCATCAACCTGATCGGAGTTTACGGATCGGATGCGAACCGTCGCGCCCTCGTCCGATTGCCGTCGGGACGGTACATCAAGGTCAAGGTCGGGGATCGGGTCGATGGTGGGCAGGTCGCCGCCATCGATGATGATGAGCTGCGCTATGTCAAAGGCGGGCGCAACATGACGCTCAAGGTGCCAAGCGGTTAAGCCGCCGGTTTGGTGTCATCGAGGACGCCGCGCGCGATTTGATCGGCCTCGATCGACTCGAACAGCGCCTTGAAGTTGCCTTCGCCGAACCCGTCATCGCCCTTGCGCTGAATGAACTCGAAGAAGATCGGCCCGATCACGGTTTTCGAGAAAATCTGCAGCAGGATCCGCGTCTCGCCCCCATCGACCACGCCTTCGCCGTCGATCAGGATGCCGTGTTTCATCATCTTCTCAAGCGGTTCGTCATGCCCGATCACCCGGTCTTTCGAAAGGTGGTAATAGGCTTCGGGCGGTTTGGGCATGAAGCGGATGCCGTTTTCGGCAATCGCATCGGTGGCGGCATAGATGTCTTTCGCGCCGACCGCGATATGCTGGATACCTTCGCCCTTGTAGCGATTGAGGTATTCGACGATCTGCCCCTTCTCGCCCCGATCCTCGTTGATCGGAATGCGGATGCGGCCACAGGGTGAGGTGAGCGCTCGGCTCAAGAGCCCCGTGAACTTGCCCTCGATATCGAAGAACCGGATCTCATGGAAATTGAAGAGATCGCCGTAGAACTTGAACCAGACATCCATATTGCCCTTGTGGACGTTGTGGGTCAGGTGATCGAGGTAGTAGAAGCCCACGCCTTCGGGATGCGCGTCCGAAACCCAGTTGAACTCTTCATTGTAAGGGTTTGCCTCGTAATATTTATCAATGAAATAGATCAGGCTTCCCCCGATCCCGACAATAGCCGGGACGTCCATCGTCTTGCCGTGGCCTTCATAGGGCGTGGCGCCCTTGGCGACCGCATGGGCAAAGGCGTGCTTTGCATCGACAACCCGCCAGGCCATCGACGGGGCACAAGGCCCGTGTTCTTCCACGAAGGTGCGCGCGTGGCTGCCCGGTTCGTCGTTCAGCACATAGGTGATATCACCCTGCTGCCAAAGCTCTATGGCCTTGGACTTGTGCGTCGCGGTGTGGACATACCCCATCTTGGCGAAGAGCGTGCGAAGCTCGTCCGGGTCGGGATGGGCAAATTCGACAAACTCGAACCCGTCGGTTCCGGCGGGGTTTGCCTCTGAAATCGTGGCCTTGGGGGCATCGTGGGGGAACGGTCCCATGACAAATATCTCCTGTTGCGCGCGTGAGATACGATTATATCCGCTGTTTCGCGTGAAATTTGCGCAATAGTGGCCCCGATTGTTACTATTCATACACTATTTTCGCGCTATTGTGACGAAAAGCGCGGATTTGCTGCATGGACTTTGACCCAACCGACCTGCGAATGCTCACCGCGTTGCAACGCGATGCGCAGCTTACCGCCCAGCAATTGGGCGACATTCTGAACCTCTCGCCCAGTCAGGCGGGGCGGCGGCGCCAGCGGCTTGAAGCCGCCGGGATCATCGAAGGATATCGCGCGCGCCTGTCGGCGACCCATCTGGGCCTTGCAGTACAGGCCTTTGTCCAAGTGCAGATGGCCACCCACGCGCCCGACAAGGTCAAGACCTTCACGCGCATTCTTACCACCCGGTCCGAGATCACCAGCGCCTGGACCCTGACCGGAGAGGCGGATTATCTTCTGCGGGTCTATTGCCAAGACCTTGCCGCGCTGAATACTTTGATCCACGAAACATTATTGCCCCACCCCGCGGTGGCCCGGGTCCAAAGCCAGATTGTGATGGACCAACTCAAAGCCGACGCACCCTTGCCAATTTAGGACCCCAGGACCCCCACCCGATGGAAAGCTTTCTCTATCAGGCGTCTATCTACCTTGCCGCCGCCGTGATCGCGGTGCCTCTGGCGTCGCGGCTGGGGCTTGGGTCGGTGCTGGGTTATTTGCTGGCCGGGATCGTCATCGGGCCCATCCTCGGCCTTGTGGGGACAGAAACGCAGGATCTCCAGCATTTCGCCGAATTCGGCGTCGTTATGATGCTGTTTCTCATCGGGCTCGAGCTTGATCCCCGCGCGCTCTGGGACATGCGGCACAGGCTGATCGGGATGGGCGGCCTTCAGATCACGCTCACGATGGCGGTGGTCGTCGTCGGCGCCATGGCGCTTGGCCAGCCGTTGCCGACGGCTGTGGCGATCGGGATGATATTCGCGCTGTCATCGACGGCCATCGTGCTTCAGACGCTCAGCGAAAAGGGCCTGATGCAGACTAACGGCGGGCGTTCGACGTTTTCCGTTCTGCTGACACAGGATATCGCTGTGATCCCTATGCTGGCGGTGCTGCCGCTGCTGGCGGTCACCGCACCGGCGGCCTTTCAGAACGATGGATCGATCAGCCGTGGGGTGGTTGAGGACGACCACGCCCAACATGCCACGATGTCGCTGGTCGAAGGATTGCCGGGCTGGGGCGTCACGATTGTCACGCTGCTGGCGGTTGGCGTTGTCATCCTCTTCGGTGTCTTTGCCACCCGCCCCCTCTTCCGCTTCATCCATGCCGCGCGCCTGCGCGAGATGTACACCGCCTTTGCCCTTCTGATCGTCGTGGGCATCGCGTTTCTGATGATCCTCGTGGGCCTGTCACCCGCGCTTGGCACATTTCTGGCCGGGGTGGTTCTGGCCAACTCCGAATTCCGGCATGAGCTGGAAAGCGACCTTGAGCCCTTCAAGGGCCTGCTCTTGGGCCTTTTCTTCATCACCGTCGGGGCGGGGATAAACTTTGGCATCCTCTTTGGTGAACCGCTCACCATCATCGGGCTGACGCTTGCGATCATGGCCGCGAAGGGCATGGTGCTTTATGTCCTGTCGCTGGTCTTCAACCTCAAGGGGCGCGATCGGTGGTTGTTCACCCTTGGCCTCGCGCAAGCCGGGGAATTCGGCTTTGTGCTGGTGTCGTTTTCGCTTCAGCAATCGGTGCTTACGCCCAATCTGGCGCAGATCATCCTGCTGGTGATCAGCCTCTCGATGCTGCTGACCCCACTCTTTTTCATTGCCTATGAACGGTTGTCGGCCCGGATGGGCGAGCCCATCGACGAACAGGAACCCGACGAGATCGACGAACAGCAGCCGGTGATCATCGCGGGCATCGGGCGGTTCGGACAGGTGGTCAACCGGCTGGTTCAGATGGCGGGGTTCAAGACCACCGTGCTTGACCATGACCTTGCCACGATCCAGCTGATGCGCAAGTTCGGGTTCAAGGGGTTCTTTGGCGATCCCACGCGGCCCGAATTGCTGCACGCCGCGGGACTCGACAACGCCAAGGTGCTTGTCGTGGCGCTTGATGACAAGAAAGCCGCGGTCAAGCTGGTACGCTATGCACGGCGCGAGCGCCCCGATATCCACATCGTCGCGCGCGCCCATGACCGGGTGCACACCTACGAACTTTACCGCGCCGGGGCCGATGACATCGTGCGCGAAATGTTCGATTCAAGCCTGCGTGCCGGGCGCTATGTTCTGGAAAACATGGGGCTGACCGATTTCGAGGCGGCGGGGATGGAGCAGTTTTTCTTCAAGAAAGACCGCGAGGCCCTGCGCGCGCTGGCCGAGCTTTGGGACCCGAACGTGCCCGTTGCCGAAAACCCGGCCTATGTCGAACGGGCAAAAGAGCTGAACAAAGAGCTTGAAACAGAGCTTGTCACCCAGCTTGACGACGCAGCCGAGGCCGAACCGCCACCCCGCGCAAACTAGGGTCCGGGAACGCAAAACGCCGCCCTGGGGCGGCGCATCGCAGTTCTTACGGGCAACGAGCGGTCAGGCCGCCGCGCGGCTCATCAGCACGTCATCCACCTGGCGTTGTGCATCATGTTCATCGGCCCCGGAAACGGCGGCCACTTCGCGGGTCAGACGCTCAAGCGCGGCTTCGTAAAGCTGACGTTCGGAATAGCTTTGCTCGCGCTGATCATCCGTGCGGTGCAGATCGCGCACCACCTCTGCGATGGCGATCAGGTCGCCGGAATTGATCTTTTGCTCGTATTCCTGCGCCCGGCGCGACCACATCGCGCGCTTGACGCGGGCTTTGCCTTTCAGCGTCGTCATCGCCTTCGAGACCACATCGGGTGAACTGAGCGAGCGCATGCCCACATCGGTGGCCTTGTTGGTCGGCACCTTTAGCGTCATCTTGTCCTTTTCGAACGAGATCACGAAAAGCTCCAGCGTGATGCCGGCCACGTCCTGCTCTTCGATCGATACGATCTGACCCACACCATGGGCGGGATACACGACGAAATCGTTAGGCGAAAACTCGGATTTCTTAGACTTGCTCATAAGGGCGGATCATCCTCACATTACCCTGCCATCCGGCTACAAAAACACGCCAGGGACTTAACCATTGTCTCCCTGTCGCGCTATTTTCGTTGCCGTGCGCCGATATCATAGGGGCGGAACTCGCCCGCCCGATGCCCCCGGTACGCTGGCTGTTATCTTTACAATATAGCAAAAAAATCGCCCGATTCCTAGGGGTCGGGCCCTAAGCTACCGATTTCCCGAAAAAATCGGCTGTTTTTCGCGGTGCCGCGATGTCTGCCGCCTAGCCGCCCTCGCCCGCCTCTTCAGAGAAATACTTCTCAAGCTTGCCGGCTTCGCCATCCCGGTCGTCGGCCTCGGGCAGCGGGTCTTTCTTGGTGATGATCACCGGCCAGGCTTCGGAATACTTGCGGTTGAACTCAACCCACTTTTCCATGTCCGGTTCGGTATCGGGGCGGATCGCGTCGGCAGGGCATTCAGGCTCGCACACCCCGCAGTCGATGCATTCGTCGGGGTGGATGACCAGCATGTTCTCGCCTTCATAGAAGCAATCGACCGGGCACACTTCAACGCAATCGGTGTATTTGCAGGCGATGCAATTGTCGGTCACCACGTAAGTCATGCAAGATTCCCTGAAGATTTGACGGTTAATTTGCTAGTGCAGCAACGCCCGACCCGCAAGGCAAAGCGGCGCAGTTTCGCGGGACTTGCGGCGATAAGTGTCAGGTTGGGCTTACATCTTCGAAAAACGCCGCCGCCTCGCTTGCCGGGCCGCGTCGCTCGGGCAGACCGATCACGCGGACAACGCGCACCTCGCGCCCTTGCACCAGTGTCAGCGTGTCGCCCGGCCCGATCGTGGCCGCCGGTTTCTTGACGATGCGGGCATTCACCCTGACCTTGCCGCGGCTCACCATCTCGGCGGCCAGCGTGCGGGTCTTGTAGAACCGCGCATGCCACAGCCACTTGTCGAGGCGCAGGGTGGGACGGGACGTCAGTGCCTAGTCTTTCTTTGCAAGGCCCATGAGCGCGGCGGCAAAGGGATTGTCGGGGTCGATCTTGTCCTTCTTGGGCGGGCGCGCCTGGAAGGATTTGGCGCCCTCGCGCGGCGGGCGTTTGCCCTTTGGCTTGGGTTGACGCGACTTCCCCTTGGGGCGACCCTGTTGCCCGCCGCCCTCGCGGCGGGGCCGATTACCTGCCCAGGCGAAGGTATAGAAAACCTCAAGCTCGGGTTCTGCCGGTGCTTCCGTTTCGGCGGGCGCGTCGGTGGCCGCCTCAACCTCTGGTTCGGCGGGTGCCGCTTCCTCGGCCTCTGCCGGGGCCTCTGCCGGGGCTTCTTCCGTCGCCTCCTCCGCCCTGTCCCCGTCTGGCTTGGCCTCTTCCGGGGCCTCGGGCGCCGCCTGCGCACGCGCCTTCGGGCGTTCGCCCTTGGTCGCGCGATAGCCCAGCCCTTCCATGAGGTTGGCGAACTGTTCAAGCGTCATGCCGGTGATCGACAGCATATCGGCCTTGGCCTCGACCCCCCCACGCGTATCCTCGGCGCGCAGCATGTCGGCCAGACGTTCCAGCATATCGATGCGAATGGCACGCTCTCCGGCGGCGCGGTATCCGGCCATTTCGTGATAGCCCTCGGGCGCGTCCTTGGCCGTGGGCACCGTCACCAGACCGGGCGGCGGGCTTTCAGGGAACTCGTCGAACCCACCCGCCAGCGACCACAGCACCAATCGCAACCGCGTCGGCGCGGGCTTCAGAAGCGCGGGCATGAAGATCGTGAACTGGCCAAAGCGGATGCCGTGCTTGCGCAGCGCGCCGCGGGCATCCTGATCAAGCTCCTTGACCTCGCTTGCCACGCGCGACCGGGGCACCACGCCCAGCGCCTCGACCATCTGGAAGGCGAATCCGCGCGCCAGTCCGGTCAGCGTCTCATCGCGCGACATCGCCAAGAGCGGCTCGAACAGCGTGGCCACCTTGCGGTCGATGAAATGCTGCAACCGGCGCTGCACCTTCTGGGCGACGTCCGCGCCCGCCTCGTCATCGACGAAGGCCTCGACTTGTGGCTTGAGCGGTTCGGCCCCGGCGACAAGCTTGCCCACCGCATGCTCGCCCCACATCAACCCACCCTGTTCGGTGAAGTCGATCTCGGTATCAGGCGCGTTATAGAACCGGTCCGCGCGCAGATGGAACTGGGGCCCAAGTGCTGCAAGGCTGGCCTGACGCAGGGTCTTGGCCTCGTCCGGTGTCGCGCTGCTGTCCTGGGTAAAGCGGAACCCGTCAAGACGCCCCACGAACTGCCCTTCGACAGTGACTTCACCTTTGTCGTTCACCTCTGCCACAAGGCTCTCCTTTTGCTTCAACCGGCGGAGCAGAACACTGGTCCGCCGGTCGACAAATCTTTGGGTCAACGCCCCGTGAAGCGCGTCTGACAGGCGGTCTTCTACAGCGCGCGTGACGTCGCGCCAATGACTTTCGTCATCCGTCCAGCCTGAGCGTTGGGCCACGTAGGTCCAGGTGCGGATGAAAGCGAGCCGTTTTGACAGGGTGTTGATGTCGCCATCGGTGCGGTCGATCCGCTTGATTTGGCGGGCAAGCCAGTCATTCGGCACCCGGCCCTTTTCGTGCAGAAAGCCGAAGATCGCCTCAAGCAGGCTGGCGTGTTCGGCATGGCTGATGCCCCGGAAATCGGGGATGCGGCAAACGTCCCACAAGAGCCTGACCGACGCCGCGTCCGAGGCGCGCGCCGCGACCTCGGCCACTTGCGACAGCGATTTGAGTGCGCCCAGATCGTCGGCCTCACGCGCGCGGGTCAGCCAGTCGTCGCTGGTGGGTTCTTCCAGCGACCGGATCAGCGCGTCGACCGTGCCAAAGGTCAGCGCCGCGTTGCGCCATTGCAGCTTGCGCACCGGGGTGAAGCGGTGGTTTGTGATCGCCTCGGCCACTTCGTCATTCAGGGTCGGCGCTTCGCCCGTGACCCCGAACGTGCCCGATGTGGTATAGCGCCCCGCCCGTCCCGCGATCTGGGCCAGTTCGTTGGGTTGCAGGGGCCGCATTCGCCGCCCGTCGAATTTGACCAGCGACGAGAACGCCACGTGGTCGATGTCGAGGTTCAGACCCATGCCGATGGCATCCGTGGCGACCATGTAGTCGACATCGCCGTTTTGATACATTTCGACCTGCGCATTGCGGGTGCGCGGGGACAGCGCCCCCATGACCACCGCCGCCCCGCCCTTCTGGCGGCGCAGCAGTTCGGCAATCGCATAGACGTTTTCGACCGAGAACCCGACGATGGCCGCGCGCGGGCGCATGCGGCTTATTTTCTTGGCGCCGGTATAGATCAGCTCCGAAAACCGCTCGCGCCGCATGAATTCGACACCCGGCACCTGCGCGGCAATCGCGCCGCGCATCGTGTCGGACCCAAGAAACAGCGTCTCGTGCAGCCCCCGCGCATGCAACAGTCGGTTGGTGAAGACATGACCCCGTTCGGGATCGGCGCAAAGCTGGATCTCGTCGATGGCCAGAAAATCGCAACCCAGCCCGTCGGGCATCGCCTCGACCGTGCAGACCCAATAGGCCGCGCGCGGCGGCACGATCCGCTCTTCGCCGGTGACAAGCGCCACGACCGATGGGCCGCGAATGGCGACAATGCGGTCATACACCTCGCGCGCCAAAAGGCGCAGCGGCAGACCGATCACGCCGGTCCGGTGCGCCAGCATCCGCTCGATCGCGTAATGCGTCTTTCCGGTATTGGTGGGGCCAAGAACCGCAACGGTCCGGCCAGTGCCTGTCGTCATCTAAATGTGGCCGCCTCTGCCGTAATCGCAGGGACTAAATAGAATTGATCCCGGGCGAACAAGGGCGACTGGCCCCGCTGAGTGAACAATAACGCGAAGAAACCCCTAAATTTATGGGTATTCGACGAACATTCGACGGAATCAGATAGGATAGTGGTTGGAGTAAAGCAGCCGGCATGTGCCGGCCGCGTAACGAGAGATAGAGTAAAAGGTGAGTAAATGGTTTTCCGTCGTACCCTGCCCGCCGGCCTTTTGGTGGCCGCCATCGCCCTCGGGGCTTGCAGTGTGACACCCGAGGCGTCGCGCGACCTGTCGACCGACATGTTGCCCGCCTCTGCGATGGTGCCACCGAAAGCGCGCCCCTCGATCATGCGCCCGATGCCGCGTCCGCAGCGTGACACTGCTGTGGTCCGCCCCGCGCCCCGCCCGGATAACCTTGCGATGATCGCGGGTCTTGGCGTCGCGGACACGGCCCCGGTCAATTGACGTCAGCCTGAAAGCGCGGAATCAGATCGTCTGGCCCTCGACCTCGCGTTCGAGGGCTTCGATCTGTTCTTTAAGCCCCTCGCGCGCAGGATAGATCTCTTCGACCATCCGGTACACTTCCAAGGCTTCAGAGGTGCGCCCGATCTCGCCCAGAATAAGCGCAAGACCCGACATCGCCCCGAAATGACGCGGGTGGAGGGCAAGGACCCGTTCGATATCGGCGATCGAGGGGCCGTACATTTCGGCCTGAAAATAGGCGGTCGCGCGGGCGTTATAGGCTTCGGCGAACTCTGGCGCGTGGTCTACAAGCGCCGTGAAATGCTCGATCGCCAGCGCGGTGTTCCCCGCTTCAAGCGCCTCGCGGCCCCGCGACAGAAGAAGGTCCATCGACGGCGAACCGGATTTCGACCATTCCTGCCAGATCCGGCTCTCGATCGCTTCGGCGGCCTGCCCTTCGGCGTCGCGCAACGCGTCAAAGAGATCGTCGAGGTTCGTGTCTTGCGCCTGCGCGCCCAGCGTGCCGCACATAAGAATGGCAACTACCGCAACGGCAGATTTGAGTCTTTGTCGTATCAGCGTCATAACACCGATGATGATAGAACACGGCGGCGGAAAATCACCCCCTATTTGCCCGCCGCCCAAGGAGACTGACGAATGAGTGAAATGATTGACCAAGCGGTAACCGCGCTGAGCGCCAAGCTGAACGGCGAATTCGACGGCTCGGCCAAGTTCGTGATCGAAGGCGAAGGCGCGGTGATGCTCGATGGCGCCGGCGTGCGCGCAGGCGATGAAGATGCCGACGTGACGCTGACCGCCGACACCGATACCTTCCGCGCCATTCTGGACGGAGAGCTTGATCCGACATCGGCCTATATGTCCCAGCGGCTTGCGATCGACGGCGACCTGGGAACGGCGATGAAACTTGGCGCGGCGCTTAGCGGCTGAGATGACACGCGCGCCCTTTTACGATGAAACCGCGGATGCGCCGACGGGTGGCAGCGCCACTTGGCTGACGACCGACGACGGCGTGACGGTCCGAGCCGGCTATTGGCCGCACGATCAGCCGCGCGGCACGGTCTTTTTCTTCACCGGACGCTGCGAGTTCATCGAAAAATACGGGCGCAACGCCAGCGAGTTCGCCCGGCGCGGCCTTGCCGTCGTCGCGGTCGACTGGCGTGGGCAGGGTTTGTCGGACCGGCTTTTGAAAGACCCCAACACCGGCCATGTGGACAAGTTTCAGGATTATCAGCGCGATGTCCGCGCCCTGCTGGCCTATGCCGAAGAGATCGACGCCCCCAAGCCGTGGTTCATGCTGGGCCACTCCATGGGTGGTGCCATCGGCCTGCGGGCCCTGATCGACGGGCATGCGTTCAAGGCAGCAGCCTTCAGCGCGCCGATGTGGGGCATCGTCATCGCGCCATCGCTGCGCCAGCTGTCGCAAGTCTTGCCCCGCGTGGCCACAAGTCTTGGCTTCGGCGGGCGGTATGCACCGACGACCGGGGGCGCATCCTATCTGCTGACGGCCGAGTTCGAGGATAATCAACTTACCACCGACCCCGAGGCCTGGGCCCATATGCAAGACCTCGCCCAGCTACAGCCGCGCTTTCAACTTGGGGGTCCCAGCCTCACGTGGTTGGCCGAAGCGCTGGCCGAAACCCGCGCCCTAGCTGCCGCGCCGCGCCCGAACGTGCCGATGCATGTCAGTGTCGGGACCGAGGAAGAGATCGTGCAGATCGACGCAATCGAGGCGATGGCCGCCGACTGGCCGGGTGCCACCATCGAAGTGATCAAAGGGGCCGAGCATGAATTGCTGATGGAACGGGCTGACGTTCGCCTGCCGTTCATCGACCGGATCGTGGCGACCTTCGGGCTCGATTAACCCGCCCGAACCTCATTCCGTTGCGTTCCCAGACCTTCAATCATCAGTTCCAGAACATCCCCGTCACGCAGGAACCGGGGCGGTGTCTGCCCCATGCCAATGCCCGGCGGCGTGCCGGTTGCGATTATGTCGCCAGGGTGAAGGGTCATCAGATTGCTGACAAAAGACACAAGATGCGGCACGCGGAAGATCATCAGCGATGTCGATCCGCGCTGCATCTCTTCGCCGCTGACGGTCGTGCCGAGCTCTAGCGCATGTGGATCGCCCACCTCATCCGGGGTGACAAGCCACGGGCCCAGCGGCGCAAAGCTGTCACAGCTTTTGCCCTTGGTCCATTGGCCTGTCCCCTCGTTCTGAAGCGCGCGTTCGGTCACGTCGTTCATGATCGTATAGCCCGCGATGTGATCCATTGCCGTATCTTCCGGCACGTATTTGGCGGTCTTGCCGATCACGATGGCAAGCTCGACCTCCCAATCGCCTTTTTGCGACCCGCGCGGCAGGATGATTGGGTCGTAAGGCCCATTGATCGCTGACGTCGCCTTGAGAAAGATCACCGGCTCGAACGGTGTTTCCAAATTCATTTCAGCGGCATGGTCGGAATAGTTCAGGCCGATGCAGACGATCTTTCCGACGCCCGTCACGGGCGCGCCAAGGCGCGGATCCCCGGCGACACGCGGCAGGGACTGCGGATCGACCTTTGGCAGGTTGCCAAGCACCGGCCCGGCCAGATCGCCCACCACATCGCCCAGATCGCGCAGCGCGCCGTCACTTTCCAGGCATCCGGGCCGCTCGGCCCCCGCATCGCCATATCGCACAAACCGCATAGCCTAGCCTTTCGTCTCATTCTTGATCGCATGCACGCCCTCGGCATCCGCCGCAGCACCCTTGCGCATCCAGCTATGCTCGGATGCGATGAAGAACATGGTCAGCCCGTATTGCGCCCATTCGGCGGCCTTGGCGGCATCCGGCACAAAGGTCATGTAGGTCTTGCCTGCTGCCTTGGCGGCCTGACCCACGGATCTGATCGCGTTCATCAATTCCGGCGACGACTGGTCGGTCTTGCCATAGCCCACGGACAGGTCGGCGGGGCCGATGAACACGCCATCGATCCCGTCTGTCGCGGCGATTTCCGCGGCGGCATCCACGCCTTCAGGCTCTTCGATCTGGGCAATGACAACGGTTTCCCGCTGCGACTGTTCCAGCAGCTCGCCCATCCCGCGCGTCGCGAACCCCGCCCAGCGGGTCGATCCGGCAAAGCCGCGCCCGTGCAGGCCGAAGCGCGAGGCCCGCGCAATCTCGGCCGCCTTCTCGGCGCTGTCGACATGTGGACAGACGACGCCAACAGCCCCGGCATCGAGCGCCTGAAGAATGTTTTCCGGCGTCGCCGACCCCACCCGCACCAAAACCGGGAAATCGAGCGCCCGCGCCACCGCCAAACAGGCATCCATGCGCGCGCGGTCAAACGGCGCGTGTTCGGCATCGAGGCACAGGAATTCAAGGCCCGAGGGGGCCAAGACCTCGATCAGCTCATAGGACGGCGTTTTCAGAAACGTCCCGGCCAGAAATTCGCCTGCCAGCATGCGGGCGCGGAAGGTGGCAATGCTCATAGCGCGCCCTTTCAGGTTCAGGCCGCGCGGTCCCGTCCGATCAGGCCCAGAATTTCGCGCGCGGCGTCGGGGATGTTCGTCCCCGGCCCGAAGATTGCGGAAACACCTGCCTTCTTCAAGAACTCATAATCCTGTTGCGGGATGACCCCGCCGCAGATCACGATGATATCGCCCGCGCCCTGTTCCTTGAGCGCCTCGATCAGCTTGGGCGCCAGCGTCTTGTGCCCCGCTGCCTGCGACGAGATGCCGACCACATGCACATCGTTATCGATGGCATCTTGTGCCGCCTCTTCCGGGGTCTGGAACAGGGGGCCCACATCCACGTCAAAGCCGATATCCGCAAAAGCGGTGGCGATCACCTTGGCGCCGCGATCGTGCCCGTCCTGCCCCATTTTGACGACAAGCATGCGCGGGCGCCGCCCCTCGGCCTCGGCAAAGCCTTCGACATCCTTCTGGATCGCCGCGAACCCTTCGTCGCCCTCGTAGGCTGCGCCATAAACTCCGGCGAGCGTTTTGACCTCGGCCCTGTGGCGGCCGAACACCTTTTCCATCGCCATTGATATCTCTCCTACCGTGGCGCGCGCACGCGCCGCCTCAACCGCCGCGTCCAAAAGGTTGCCGCCCTCGCCGGAGCGCCGCTCAAGCTCTGCCAGTGCCGCCTGACAAGCTGCCTCGTCGCGTGCGGCGCGCGTGGCCTCGATCCGCGCGATCTGACCGGCACGCACGGCGTCGTTGTCGATATCGAGGATGTCGATCGGGTCTTCGCGGTCTTTGCGATACTTGTTGACCCCCACGATCACCTCGTCGCCTCGGTCAATCATCGCCTGCCGCTTGGCCGCACTTTCCTCAATCCGCAGCTTGGGCATACCGCTGGCCACGGCTTTGGTCATACCGCCCAACTCTTCAACCTCTTCGATCAGCTTCCACGCCTCTTCAGCCAATTGCGCCGTGAGCGTCTCGACGTAATAAGACCCCGCCAGTGGATCGACGACACTCGTCACACCGGTTTCTTCCTGCAGTATCAATTGGGTATTGCGCGCAATCCGCGCGCTAAAATCAGTGGGCAACGCAATCGCCTCGTCCAATGCGTTGGTATGCAGTGACTGCGTGCCCCCTAAAACCGCGCTCATTGCCTCATAGGCGGTGCGCACGACATTGTTGTATGGATCTTGTTCTTGCAGGCTTACGCCAGACGTCTGGCAATGCGTGCGTAGCATCGAGGACTTGGGGTTCTGCGGCGCGAACTCGTCCATGATCCGTGACCAGAGCAGCCGGGCCGCACGCAGCTTGGCGGCCTCCATGAAAAAGTTCATGCCAATGGCAAAGAAGAAGGACAGCCGGGGGGCAAATTTGTCCACATCCATGCCGCGCGCGATGGCTGTGCGCACGTATTCCCGCCCGTCTGCCAGCGTAAAGGCAAGCTCTTGCACAAGGTTCGCGCCCGCTTCCTGCATGTGATAGCCCGAAA
>JABDPT010000285.1 GCA_013042605.1 Paracoccaceae bacterium | reverse complement strand
GTTCGTCGTGGGTTTGCCGGTATAGGTACGATGCGATGTCAAAGCCGCCGTCCAGACCTGTGCCCGACGGCAATGACCCCGCCACCCTTCATGATCTGATCCATGCAAGCTGCGTGAGCCTTGGCGCACGCGGGCTCTTGATCACCGGCCCGTCGGGCAGTGGCAAATCCAGCCTTGCCCTGTCGATGATGGCGCTGGGCGCGGGCCTTGTGGCCGATGACCGGGTCGAGGTTGCCGCGCAACCGGACGGCCCGCCCGTTGCCCGTTGCCCGAAGGCTTTGTCGGGGATGATCGAGGCGCGGGGCGTCGGCCTTCTGCGCGCCGATCCGGCCCCGCCCGTGCCGCTTGTCGCCGTGATCGACCTTGGTATTGCCGAAACCTCGCGCCTGCCGCCCGAGCGTGAGACCGTGATCCTTGGCTGGTCGCTGCCGCTTCTTCACAACCCCGAGACCCCGCATGTCGCGGCCGCCTTGATGCAATATCTAAAGGGTGGGAGGGTCGCCGCATGACCACAGAACCACCCGAAACCCCGTCCGACGCCGCACCACGCAGCGCCCGGATCGCGCTTGTCACCGGCCCATCGGGGGCAGGACGGTCAACCGCGATCAACGCGCTTGAGGATATGGGGTTCGAAGCCATCGACAACCTGCCGCTGACGCTGTTACCCCGGCTGCTGGACGGCCGCCCGCTGGAACGCCCGCTGGCACTCGGCATCGATACGCGCAACCGCGACTTCTCGGTTCGGGCCTGTCTGGAAGCGATGGACAATCTTGCCGCGCAGGACGTGTATCAGGGCAGTCTGCTCTACCTTGATTGCCGCGATGACGTTCTTGTCCGGCGCTATTCCGAAACCCGCCGCCGCCACCCCTTTGCCCCGACGGGCACGCCCGCCGCCGGGATCGAACGCGAATTGGCGATCCTCGGGCCGTTGCGGGAAAGGGCGGATATCCTCATCGACACCTCTGAACTCAGCCCGCATGATCTGCGCGCGGCGCTGGCCCGCCGGTTTGCGGGGGATGGAGAGACGGGGTTGGCCATCTCGCTTCAGTCGTTTTCCTACAAGCGCGGCCTGCCGCAAGAGCTTGACTGCGCCTTCGATGTCCGGTTCCTCGCCAATCCGCATTGGGTCGAAGACCTGCGCCCGCTCGATGGGCGCGACCCGGCGGTCGTGGCCCATATCACGGCCGATCCGGTCTTTGAGACATATTTCGCCAAGCTTGCTGATCTTGTTCTGACGACCCTTTCGGCCTTCGCGGATGAGGGGAAAACGCATCTTTCGATCGGACTTGGCTGCACGGGGGGCAAACATCGCTCTGTTGCCGTTACGGAAAAACTCGCGAATACCCTTGCAGAAGCGGGGTGGCGGGTGTCAATTCGGCATCGGGAGCTAGAGCGGGGCACACGCCCCGGGGACATCTAGGTTTGGGACAGTACGGGTGATCGGGATTGTGATCGTGGCGCATGGGGGGCTGGCCAGAGAGTATCTGGCCGCCGTCGAACATGTGGTCGGCGCACAGCCGAGCATCGAGGCCATTTCCATCGCCCCCGATGACGACCGCCCCGCCAAGGAAGCCGAGATCTGCGCCGCCGCAGACCGCGTCGATACCGGTGACGGCGTGGTCGTGGTCACCGACATGTTCGGCGGATCGCCGTCGAACCTGTCGCTGCTGGCGTGCAGCCCGACCGACCGCAAGATCCTGTACGGCGCGAATCTGCCGATGCTGATCAAGCTGGCCAAATCCCGCCACAAGGGCGTTGCCGACGCCGTAAGCGCCGCCAAACTGGCTGGCCGAAAATACATCGACAGTTTCGATGTAACCGTGGATTAAGGCGCCATGAGCGATTGCGTGCAGCGCACTTTCAAGATCGTGAACGAAAAAGGGCTTCACGCGCGCGCCTCGGCCAAGCTGGTTGAAGTGGTCGAAGAGCATGACGCCGAGGCCGAAGTGTCGAAGGATGGTCTTTCGGCCTCGGGTGACAGTATAATGGGGTTGCTGATGCTTGCAGCGGCCAAGGGAAGTTCGATAGACGTGACAACCACCGGTGCCGAGGCCGACAAATTGGCCGACGCGCTTGAAGAGCTGGTGGCAAATCGTTTTGGCGAAGACTTCTAGCGCCGCGCGCGTGATAGATTTGGAACAGAAACACTTGGTCGAAAGCTTTCCACAGACGACGACAACCGTGCATGGCCGCGAGGATTATGTTCCTTACGACAAGCGCAAGCTGTCCTATGCCTTTACCTTTACCAATCCGTGGCAGGCCAACACCATTCGCACAATCGAATGGTTGACCGGCAAGCTGACGCTGCTGCGCCTGATCCGACGGTTCGAACGCGAAGGCGTGGAAGAGGGGCAGGGGTTCTGGCCGCATGCGCTTGAAGTGATGGGGATCGAGCTTCAGACCCCGGCCGAAGAGATCGCCCGCATTCCGAAAACCGGCCCCGTGGTTGTTGTCGCCAATCACCCCCACGGGCTTGTCGATGGCATGGTTCTGGCCGACATGATCGGGCGGGTGCGCGAAGACTACAAGATCCTGACGCGGTCGCTTCTGACCGGGGTGCCCGAAATCGGGAAGTTCATGATCCCCGTGGCCTTTCCGCATGAAGTAGATGCGGTGCGCATGAACCTTGAAATGCGCAAACGCTCGATGGCGCATCTGGCCGATGGGGGCGTCGTCGTGCTTTTTCCATCCGGTGTCGTGGCCTCGTCCG
This sequence comes from Paracoccaceae bacterium, assembly GCA_013042605.1. Classification (GTDB taxonomy): domain Bacteria; phylum Pseudomonadota; class Alphaproteobacteria; order Rhodobacterales; family Rhodobacteraceae; genus JABDPT01. The sequence goes on along the minus strand of JABDPT010000285.1, from coordinate 4,726 downwards.
AGACGATGTTCGGCCCGGCCATCGAACAGGAATGGAACCCGTTCACCGCCAAGATGATCCAGCGGTCGGGCGCGACGGTGGTGCCCATTCGCTTTTCTGGGCAGAACTCGCGGGTTTATCAGATCGCGAACCAGATCTCGACGACACTGCGGCAGGGGCTGTTGCTGCACGAGGTCGTGCATGCGCTCAACAAGCCGCAGCGGCCCATCGTGGGCGAGCCGATTGCGGCCGAAGATGTCGAACGCTGGGCGGATAATCCGCGTGGGTTCATGGCATGGCTGCGCGAGAGAACTCTGGCGCTGGAAGCCTAGGCGTCCGTATCCATCCAGATCGTGACCGGCCCGTCATTGGTCAGCGTTACCGCCATGTCCGCGCCGAACCGTCCTGTCGCCACAGGAAGGCCGAGCCGCGCGAGTTCTCCGGCGAAATGCAGGTAAAGACGCTCGCCCTCATCCGGGGCGGCGGCGGTGGAAAAGCCCGGGCGATTGCCGCGCGACGTGTCGGCGGCCAGGGTGAACTGGCTGACAACCAGCGCCGCCCCGCCGATATCGGCAACCGAGCGGTTCATCCGGCCTTCGTCATCGCGAAAGATACGGAGTTTGCTGATCTTTTCGGCCAGTTTGGTCGAAGCGGCTTCGTCATCGCCTTGCATGGCGCAGACAAGCACCATCAGGCCCGGCCCGATCTCGCCCAGCACCGCGCCATCGACCGCGACGCTGGCCGCGCTGACCCGTTGCACGAGCGCGCGCATCTAAAGCTCGTTGGCCCAGGGCGGGTTCGCCCCGGCGCGTGACACGGTGACGGCGGCGGCTTGCACGCCCAGCGTCAGCGCGGCCTCGACCGTTGCCTTGTCGATGGCGGCGAGGTTGGCCTTGGTCAGCGCCCCGGCGCGGTCCAGCGCGGCCAGAACGCCCGCGTTGAACGTGTCGCCCGCGCCGACGGTATCGACGACTTTGGCCTTCTGAGCGGCGACAAAGACCGTATCGCGCGCGGTATAACCCGTCACACCTTCGGCCCCTTCGGTGATGCAGACCAGTTTCGGCCCCTTGGCAAGAAGCGCCCGCGCCGCGTCCTCGATCGGGCCTTCGCCCTCAAGCCAGGCGAGGTCTTCATCCGACAGTTTCACGACATCGGCCTGCGCCAGCATCGCGTCGATGCGCGCGCGATAGGCCGGTTCATCGGTGATGAAGGACGGGCGGATATTGGGATCGATCATGATCGCGCGGGTGTCGGCCTCACGCGCAAGAAGCGCCTGATAGGTACCGCCGCAGGGGTCAGCGACCAGAGAAATGCCTCCGAAAAACAACGCGCTGACGGTCGGAGGTAACGTGGGCAGATGATCGGGCTCAAGCATGCGCCCGGCGGTGTTCTCGTCGTAAAAGGCATAGCTTGCCTGCCCGCCCACAAGGCGCACGAAGGCCAGCGTCGTGGGCCGCGCGCTGCGGTGGGCAAGGCTCGCATCGACCTTGCTGGCCTCAAGCGCCGCTTCGAGGATCTCGCCGAAAAGGTCCGTGGAGAGGCCGCTGAAAAACCCCGCGGGCGCGCCCAGCCGCCCCAAGGCGATGGCGGTGTTGAACACCGCGCCGCCGGGATAGGGCGCAAAGGCCGCTTCGCCCGCTTCGGTTTCGCGCGGCAGCATGTCGATCAGCGCCTCACCACAACACAGGATCATGTCACCCTCCGATACTGTCTGGCGGTCTTTGGATCATTCCCGCGCGGGCATGTCGAGAGGGGCAGGCAAAAACCTGTGGCCTATTTGACCGGTTCGGGGCCTATTGCTGGCCGGAATAGTAACCGATGATCCCGGCGACAATCGCGCCGATGATCAGCGCAAAGGCGATCTTCCAGGCCGACCATGGGCGTTCGCCGCGCACGCGGCCCGTGCGGCCGTTGACGACGAAGCGAAAGCTTTTGCCGCGATAGCGATAGGCGGCCGTCCAGACCGGCAGAAGGACGTGTTTGAAGGTGACATCGGACACATCCGTGTGCACCGCGTGGATGCGCTGACGGTCGCCGCCGATATCGAACTTGATATCGCGCCGGATCACCGCATCCATTTTTTCGCGCGCGATATCATAGGCTTCCGGAAGCTCGATCATGTAACCTTCGGCCCGGAACCCGGCCAGAAACTCGGGCTGATAGGGTTCCAGCGCGGCCAGATCCCACGGTTCCAGCGCATCCGTATAGCGGCGCGGCAGGGCGCGCGAGGCCAGCACCAGCACATCGTCGAACCAGCGCGCCACCCGGCCCGACACGGGCGTCCAGCGCACGCGGGTGCGGCGGTTCTTGCCCGATCCGGTGGTGTAGGTGGTGCCGCGCTGGCCGCGATATTTGGTGCGGGTGTCGGCGTCGAAGGTCCAGAACGGGACATAGATGCCGGACATGCGGCGGCCCTTGCGGGCGTATTTCTGTAGGCCGTTGGGCGCGAACCACAGGCTGCCCAGCCAATCCTTCATCGCATCGCGCGCGGCCTCTTCATCCAGCGCGAAGGGCAGCACGCCCCGGGGCTTGATATGCCGGTGCGTGCCGGTGCCGGTGACCACGGGCGTGGCGCAGAACGGGCATTCCTTGGCGTGCACCTCTTCGCGAAACTCGACCTGCGCGCCGCAGTTTTCGCATTTGAGAACACGGGTTTCCTCGATCTCGGCTTCGGGCAGGCGGTTGTCGAGGGCGGCGCGGAAATCAAGCTCGGCAATCGCCCCGGCCCAGGGGCCGACATCGGCGATGTCTTCCTCATTGCCGCAATGGTCGCAGTGGAGCCGCCCGCTGCCCGGCAGATAGCGCAGGTCCGACCCGCAGGTATCGCAGGGAAAGCGGTGTTCGGCGAGGGGGGCGTGCGGGGCGTTAACACTCATGGTTCAGGGCCGGATTGCGGGGGCACAGGCCGTACACACCCTGTACACAACGCGTACACCGCCGGGGCAGCCTTGGATCGGGGCGAAATCGTTAACGGCGGTCACGCGCGGGGGCTCTTTTTGCTGTTCGGAGTGGCTTGGGCGAGTGTCCCGCCTGCCGCCGCAATCGTCAAGCGGCGGGTGACCCGGCCGGCGGTCAGTCGAGGATCCGGCATTTCTTCCAGCCCCAGACCGAGGCGTGGATACGATTGTCCTTGATCGCGCGTTTGAGGCGGTCGGAGAAGAAGAGGCGTTCGATGATGTTTGCGTCCCACCAGAGGTCGGGGCCGTCCAAAGCAGCAGACCTGACGGCGAACTCGCCTTGCGAGAAATCAAGTGGAAGATACTTGTCGTCCCAAGGCTTGATGCCGGTGGACTCCTCCGGCACCACCGCATCCTTCACGGCGTTCACCTGCATCACGAAATAGCGCTCGGGGCGTAGGGTGGTGCGGTCGTATTCGTAGAGCGGGACGTCGAAGAACTGGGTCGGGCCGAGGTCGAATTTTTGGAGGAGAGTGTGGAAGGCGGGGGAGATGATGAGGATTCTGTTGGCACCGACAAAGGCGTCGGGAAAATGGCATTTTTCGTGTTCCGTAAGGTCCTTGACCTTCAAGAATAAGCTGGTCGGTGCATCTTCGGCAGCTACCGTACGGCCCGCTTTGTAGTCGTTTATGTAGTCGATCAGAGGTCGATCAGACGTCTGCCCGATTGGCTTCGAGTTACGAGTAGTGTTATGCGTGAGCGTCGACGACCAGACGGCGGGTTTGCGGGGCATGGGTGGCGGTCTCACGGACTTAGAGGGCTTTGGGACGACTTGGGCATGTAGGGCCTTTGGGACAGGACATCAGTCGGTAATCTTGCATTTCTGAAAGGCCCAGTGCTTGCACCGGATCCGCTCCTTCTTGATCGCAGAATAAAGCCGTTCGGAATAGAACCACCGGCTGTCAAGGCCAGGATCGAACCAAAGATCGACACCCTTCCGGGCCGCAGGTAGCAACGCTCGAATGCCACCTGTGAAATTGCTCGGGATCGACTCGAGCCCTCCACCTGGGGCTGGCCTAAACCCTTCGCATTCCTCGGGCACCAAAGCTTCTTTGGACGCATTCAGCTGGAGCAGGTATAGCCGGTCCCGCCGCTTCGTCTTCTGATCATACTCGTACAGCGGTACTTCGTAGAACCGTGTCGGTCCAAGATCGAAATCGCGCAGCAAATCGTAGTAGCGTTCTGAAATAACCGGCAACCGGCTCGCGCCAAAGAAGAAATCAGGCAGATTGGCTTTTTGCTTTTCCGTCAGATCGTAATACATCCATTTCAAGAATACCTCATGAAGCATCGGCGTCACGTCTTCGTGTTGGTAAAGCGGGCCGAGGAAGCTACCGCGCCCATTGGGTTGATACAGGGCAACTGACACCATCGCCCTGTCGCTGTCCCGCGCGCCGGAAACCCAGATATCGGTGTTCTCGGTCATAGGTGTTGCCAATCCAGGGTTGGGACGCTGCCTTCGGCAAGTTGCTTGCCCCTTGGCCCCTCACGCCCCCGGCGGGGGCGGGGGCATCACGGTGAAAAGCTGCGCCAGTTCGTCGACATCCTCGGCCTTCATCCAGCCGTCCTGACCCGGGGTCCAGACGAAGCTGTCGCGGGTCATGTCGCCCTTGGCGGCCATGCGTCCCAGATCGGCCTTGGAAAACGGGCCGCTGGTTTCGCCGTCCTTGGCCAGGTGCCAGACATGCTCGACCGGGGGCGGGGGCGGCGGGGCCGCCTGCCGGGCCGCGCCCCAGGGGCCGCTTTGCGCCATCTGGGCGCCCATCGCCATGCCGAGCCCGGCCCCCATG
>JABDPT010000277.1 GCA_013042605.1 Paracoccaceae bacterium | reverse complement strand
CGGGCGCGATGCGGGGCTGACGCCCCGCGGAGCATTGCCTCTTTTGGCATCCAACTTTCGGGCATTACGAAGGTCATAATTCGATATCCGTGTGCTGGTTAATCTTCTTCTTAAGCAGACCAACCGCCAACTGCTTCAGGATTTCCACAGTTACGTTTCCACCTGATTCTGCCACAACTGCCTTTGTCTGTTGCCAAAGCCCTTCATCTCGGATGGCATCCAGGAAATCGTGCCCTTGTGACGTCAAACGGAAAAAGCCGTGGTTAGTATGTGCGACAAGGCCCGCGTCTTGCATGAGCATGAAGTGATAGTGCCGCGCTTCATCGTGATTGCCGATACTGTTTGCGCCCCCATCAAGCTCAAAATCATTGGCCGCTTCGAGTTCCAGCAATAAAGAACGGATTAGGTTCTCATCCCGCTTCACCTACTCAACCCTCCATGCAACGTCGGCTGGTCCAAACTCGCAAACCCGTAATGCCGCAGCCAGCGCAGGTCGCTGTCGAAGAAGGCCCGCAGGTCGGGGATGCCGTATTTCAGCATGGCGATCCGGTCGATGCCCATGCCGAAGGCAAAGCCCTGATAAACCTCCGGATCGATCCCGCCGGCGGCCAGTACCTTGGGGTGCACCATGCCGGACCCGAGGATTTCCAGCCAATCGTCGCCTTCGCCCACCTTCAACTGCCCGCCTTCCCAGGAACAGCGGATGTCGACCTCGGCCGAGGGTTCGGTGAACGGGAAATGCGAGGCGCGGAAGCGAAGCTCGACCCCGTCGACCTCGAAAAACGCCTTCACGAACTCTTCGAGCACCCATTTGAGGTTGGCCATCGAGATATCGGTATCCACCGCCAGCCCTTCGACCTGATGGAACATCGGCGTGTGGGTCTGGTCGTAATCGGCGCGATAGACGCGGCCCGGGCAGATCACCCGCAAGGGCGCGCCCTGCCGTTCCATTGACCGGATCTGCACCGGTGACGTGTGGGTACGCAGCACATGCGGCGGGCGGTTATCGCCCTCGGCGCGGTGCATATAGAACGTGTCCATCTCGCCCCGCGCGGGGTGGTGGTCGGGGATGTTGAGCGCGTCGAAATTGTGCCAGTCGCTTTCGATCTGCGGCCCCTCGGCCACGGCAAAACCCATATCGGCAAAGATCGCCGTCACCTCTTCTGTGACCTGGCTGACCGGATGCACGGTGCCCATCGGCCGCCGCCGCCCTGGCAACGTGACATCGAGCCATTCGCCCTTGAGCCGCTCTTCGAGTGCGGCGTCGCCCAGCGCGGCCTTGCGCGCGGCCAGAGCCGAGTTGATCTCGTCCTTCAGCGCGTTGAGCGCGGGGCCCGCCACCTGACGCTCTTCGGGAGTCATCTTGCCCAGTTCGCGCATCTTCAGGCTGATCTCGCCCTTCTTGCCCACGGCCTGCACGCGCAGCTCCTCAAGCGCGGCCTCGTCGGACGCGCCGTCAATCGCGGTCAGGTATTTCTGCCTCAGATCGTCCATTCGGACCCCCTTGGTTTGGTTCCTGTCCTGCTATCAGACAGGCCCGAAAGCACAAGAAGCCGCGAGACCCGTTAAGGTCCGCGGCTTCCATAAATCTTACCCGAAACGGGTGGGTTACGCGAGCGCGGCCTTCGCCTTATCGACGATGGCGGTAAACGCGTCGGGTTCATGCACGGCGAGATCGGCCAGAACCTTGCGGTCCACCTCGATCCCGGCCAGCGCAAGGCCGTTGATGAAGCGGCTGTATGTCAGCGCTTCGTCATGGGCGCGCACGGCGGCGTTGATCCGCTGGATCCACAGCGCACGGAAGTTGCGCTTGCGGTTCTTGCGGTCGCGGGTCGCATATTGGTTGGCCTTGTCGACGGCCTGTGTCGCGGTGCGGAATGCATTCGAGCGACGGCCGTAATAGCCTTTGGCGGCCTTGATGACCTTCTTGTGACGGGCGTGGGTGACTTTACCGCTGGTAACACGTGACATGTCTCAGGCCTCCTTAACGGTCGTAGGGCATGTAGGACTTGACGATCTTCGCATCGGGGGCCGACAGGGTCGTCGTGCCGCGTGCGTCGCGGATGAACTTTTTCGTCCGCTTGATCATCCCGTGCCGCTTGCCGGCCTGGGCGGACAGGACCTTGCCGGTCGCCGTCACCTTAAAGCGCTTCTTGGCGCTCGATTTCGTCTTCATCTTGGGCATTTCCGTCTCCTTGGTCTTGGCGCGGTTCACGCACGACTCGGCATGCCACTTTGGCCGGCCGTGCTGACAGAGCGCGTCGTATAAGCGGGCCTGCCTGCCCGCGCAAGAAGAAATTCAGCCGCCGAAAAGATCGCTGATGGCGCGGACATAGACCGATGGCAGTTCTTCGAGGGTATACCCCTTGGGGCTTTGCGAAAGCGATCCGAAGGTGAAGGCCAGCGCCAGAACAAGAAACGCCCCCGCCGGCTTGAACGTGACATTCGACGACGAGAACGCTGTCACCGTCATCCAGGCAGATCCTATAAAACAAAGGGATCCGAGAAGAATTAGCAGATCCGGGTTCACGACAGGGGCTCCGTTACATTATCCCCTCAGATATCCCTTATTACTCTGGATCTGTTGAGAAAATCAATCTTTCCTCGCACGGCGCCACGCGCAGGATGTTCGTCGATCCCGGCACGTTGAAGGGCACGCCCGCGATCACCACTATCTGTTCATGTTCTTCCGCGAAACCATCGGTGCGCGCGGCACGGGCCGAGTTGACGACGGCCTGCTTGAACCGCTCCAACCGCCCGGCCATCACGCAATGCAACCCCCAGCTCAGGGACAGGCTGCGCGCGGCGCGGCGCTGGTGGGTCATGGCGATGATCGGAACGCGGGGCCGTTCACGCGCGACAAGCCGCGCGGTCGTACCCGATTGCGAGTAACAGCAGATCGCCTTGATGTCCGTCGTTTCCGCAATCTCGCGGGCGGCAACGACGATCGCGTCGGCGGTCGTCTCACGTTTCCCGCCGCGACTGGCGTCGATCACGTCGCGATAGGTCGGGTCGCTCTCCACCTCGATCGCGACGGCGTTCATGGTGGCGACGGATTCGACCGGATAGTCACCGGCCGCCGATTCCGCCGACAGCATAACCGCATCGGTGCCTTCATAGATGGCGGCCGCCACATCGGACACTTCGGCACGCGTCGGCACTGGGCTCTCGATCATCGATTCCAGCATCTGCGTGGCCACGATCACCGGCTTGGCGACCGAGCGACACTTGCGCACCAGACGCTTTTGAATGGGCGGCAACTTCTGCACGGGCAGTTCCACGCCCAGATCGCCCCGCGCGACCATGATCCCGTCGGAAACGGCCAGAATTTCGTCGAACGCATCTACCGCTGCCGGCTTTTCGATCTTGGACAGGATCGAAGCGCGCCCGGCGGCCAGGGCACGGGCTTCTTCGACGTCGCCCGCGCGCTGTACGAACGACAGGGCAAGCCAATCCACGCCAAGCCCGCACACGAATTCCAAATCCTTGCGATCCTTGTCCGACAGGGCCGCGAGCGGAAGCACCACGTCGGGCACGTTCACGCCCTTGCGGTTGGAAATCGTCCCGCCGACCTTTACGCGGCAATTGGCGTAATCCTTGCCGCAGGTTTCGACCGTCAGGCGGATCTTGCCGTCATTGACCAAAAGCGAGGAGCCCGGCTCCAACGCTGCGAAAATCTCGGGATGTGGCAGGCAGACCCGCGTGACATCGCCATCGGACGCGTCGAGATCCAGCCGGAACGCTTCGCCGATTTCAAGTTCTTCGGCGCCATTGGCAAAGGTGCCGACGCGCAGCTTGGGCCCCTGCAAATCGGCCAGAATGCCGATGGGGCGGCCCACATCCTCTTCGATCTGGCGGATCGTGCGGTGACGTTCTTCGATGTCGGAATGCTCACCATGGCTCATGTTCAGCCGGAACACATCCGCGCCCGCTTCGAACAGCGCGCGGATGGTTTCATAATCGCTCGACGCGGGGCCCAGCGTCGCGACAATCTTGACGTTGCGAAGGCGTCTCATTCTGCCAAATTCCCTTTGCGTCAACAGGCGTTTCGCGCCGAGGGCCTTATGACTGATAACGCTAACGGTGACAACTGGCGCTTTGCGGTTTGCTGGCATAAACAGACGCGGGAAGGCATCGTGGCACGGCAATGACATCAGAGGTTTACGAAATCATCGGGGCGGGGCGTCCCAGCCCGTGGCTGGTCGCCTGCGACCATGCGTCGAACCGCGTGCCCGAGGATGTGGGCGGCGGTTCGCTTGGCCTGCCCCCCGAACAGATGGCCCGCCACATCGCCTATGACCTTGGCGCCGAAGGGGTGGCACGGCATCTGACCAAGCTTTTGGGCGCACGGGCGATCCTGGGCCGGTTCTCACGGCTGGTGATCGACCCCAATCGGGGTGAAGACGACCCGACGCTGATCATGAAGGTCTATGACCACACGATCGTCCCGCAGAACCGTCATGTCGACGCCGCCGAACGCGAACGCCGCCTGAATACGTACTACCGCCCCTATCACAACGCCTATGCCGATCTGGCCGCCGAGAGGGACGATACCATCATCGTCGCGGTGCACAGTTTTACCCCGCGCCTGAACGCGCGCTCGAACCGGCCGTGGCACATCGGCATTCTGCATGCCGACGATCAGCGGCTGTCGCGCCCGCTGCTTGACCGGTTGCATGGCGAACCCGACCTTTGCGTCGGCGAGAACCAACCCTATGCCGGGCATCTTCCCGGCGATGCGGTGGACCGGCACGCGCTTTTGCCGGGTCGTCCGAACGCGCTGATCGAATTGCGCCACGACCTGATCGAACATGAAGAACAACAGATCACATGGGCCGAACGGCTTGCCCCGCTTCTTGAAGCCGCACGCCGGGATGCCGATCTTTAGGACAGCCCCAAGGAGAACCGACATGGACGACCAGACCCGCACAGAGCTTGAAGCCGCCGCCTTCCGCCGCCTTGTCGCCCATCTGGCGGAGCGGACGGATGTGCAAAACATCGACATGATGAACCTGAGCGGTTTTTGCCGGAACTGCCTGAGCCGCTGGTATCAGGAAGCCGCGGCGGAACGCGGGATCGAGATGTCGAAGGACGAGGGGCGGATGGCCGTTTACGGCATGCCCTACGACGAATGGAAGGCGAAATATCAGACCGAGGCGAGCGCCGAACAGCAGGCGGCTTTCGTCGAATCCCACAAGAACCACGGGTGACGCGCAGTGTCGTGATTTGCAGCGACGCCCTGCGATACCTATATTCTCGTCATGATCAAAACGACGGCAGCCACCTTTTGCGCTCTGGTTTTGAGCGCATCCCTCGCCCCCGCAGCGCCGAGTGAGCAACTTCTTTCCCAGATCGAGTTCGGCCTCAAACGCTACAACCTGTCGGTGGATACCGACGTGCTGACCACGTCAGAGGCCGCACAAATCCACTTCATTCTGATCGACCGCCGGAAGGAAGGCTATGCGCGCACGCGGCAAAAGCTGAAAACCGTGCTGCGCAATGTCGAAAGGGCGCCGTCATGATGCGTATTCTTCCCACAGCGGCGATCGTCGCGGCGCTCGTCACCGCGGCCCCGGCGCTTGCGGCGACATCCTCGCAGCTCAAGTCCGGCGTCGAACGCAACTTGCAACGCCTGTCGATCGATGTGGATGTCGACACCCTGTCGACGGGTCAGATCGCGGCATTGCACACGATCCTGACCGGCAAGCGCACCCAAAGCGACAAGCGAGGTCTGGCCAAGTCGGTGATCGGTGGAACGCATTCGCTGCGCGGCATTCTGTTCGACAACCGCTGACGGCGCGGACCCGCCGCCTTAACCCATTTATTAACAATGAATTGACACGAGCCCCGCGAAACGCGCAGATTCACGCTTAACAAAAAGCTGAATTCGAGCGGGACGTCACCATGGAACTCATCCTTCTGACCGCGCTGTTGGGAACGGCCGCGCTGATCGGTCTGATCGGCGGTGGAAGTGATGATGGGGATGCGGCCGCGGACAGCCCATCCAACAGCGGGCCGGATGTCATCAACGGCACCGATGGCGACGACCGCATCGAAGCCGGGGCAGGCGACGATATCGTCAATGGCGGCGCGGGCAATGACACGATCTTTCTCGGCATCGGATCGGATACGGCCAATGGCGGCCCCGGCGAAGACCGGATCTTCGGCAATAACGGTGCCGACACCGTTACCGGCGGGCCGGGCGACGACCAGATCTTTCTTGAAGGCGGCAACGACGAATCCACACCAAGCGATATCGGCGGCATCCCGCAGGACGGCGGCAATGACATCATCCGGGGTGGGACGGAGAACGACATCATCTCTGACCGCTATGGCGCGAACGAACTTTACGGCGAAGAAGGCGCAGATACGTTGCGCGCCGTCGACTTTCCCGGCGATGACACGCCGGACCTGCTGTTCGGTGGCTTTGGCGCCGACCTTCTGATCGGCGACGATGGCGATATCATGGAAGGCGGCGCGCGCGAGGATGACTTTGTCGCCGTCTTCGACGAAAGCGGTGACAGCGCGGTTACCATCACAGATTTCGACCGGCTGACCGAGACGCTGACCTTCCAGTTCGAACGCTCTGTCTATGCGCCGAACCCCGGCGACCCCGATAATCACCACGGCCGATATCACCCCGGATTTCACCACGTCACCGGGCGACATCATCCTGCGGCTTGACGGTACACCCGTGGCGGTGCTGGAAGGGCAAACCGTCTATCTCGACAGCAGCATCATCGTGCAGATGATCTGACCCTCAGATCGCCGCCTTCCGGCTTTCCTCAAGGTAAATCTCGCGCAGTCGCTGTGCCACCGGCCCCGGCGTGCCGCCGCCAAGTTCCGCGCCGTCGATCTCGACCACCGGCATGACGAAACTCGACGCCGAGGTGACGAATGCCTCATCCGCCTCCTTGGCCTCGTCGATGGTGAACGACCGCTCTTCCACCTCCATCTGCGCCTCGCGCGCAAGCCGCCGCACAGCGGCCCGCGTTATCCCGTGCAGGATCTCGGTGCCCAGATGCCGCGTGATGATCTTGCGGCCCTTGACGATATAGGCGTTGTTCGACGTGCCTTCGGTCACCTTGCCATCCTCGACCATCCACGCATCGTCGGCGCCCGCCTTCTTGGCCGCCATCTTGCCCATCGACGGATAGAGAAGCTGCACGGTTTTGATATCGCGCCGCCCCCAGCGGATATCCGGAATGGAAATCACCTTGATCCCGGCGCGCGACGCGGCGCTGTCGGCCAGACCCGGCTTGGCCTGGGTAAACAGAACGATCGTCGGCGTGGCGCCCTCGGGAAACGCGAAGTCGCGGTCGGCGGCGCCACGGGTTATCTGCAGATAGACAAGCCCGTCCTCGATCCCGTTCCGCGCGACAAGTTCGCGATGCACCGCCAGCAGATCGTCATCCTCGATGGGGCTGTCCATCTCCAACTCGGCCAGCGACCGCCGCAACCGCGCGGCGTGGCCCGGGAAATCGATCAGCTTGCCGCCCAGAACGCTCGTGACCTCGTAAACCCCATCGGCAAACAGAAAGCCCCGGTCGAAGACCGACACCTTGGCCTCGTCCTCGGGCACGAACTCTCCGTTCACATACACAATCCGGCTCATCGCACGCTCCTATCCCCAAAGGCCCGGGTCAGGCGGATGCACCCCGGCCTCGTCATATTGCAACGGTTGATCGCGGTCTTCGGCCAGAAGGAGTGGGCCGTCAAGGTCTGTCACCGCCGCCCCCTGCGCCAGAAGAACCGCGGGCGCCATGGCCAGCGACGACCCGACCATGCAGCCGACCATGATGCCAAAGCCTCGCGCGCGCGCCGCATCGCGTAGCGCCAGCGCCTCGGTCAGGCCGCCGGTCTTGTCGAGCTTGATGTTGACCATGTCGTATTTGCCCGCCAGCCCGGGCAGAGACGCGCGGTCATGACAGCTTTCATCGGCGCAAACCGGGACTGGCCGCGCGATGCCCGCCAGCGCGTCATCCTGTCCGGCGGGCAGCGGCTGTTCGACCAACGCGACATCAAGGCGTTGCAGATGCGGGACGAGATCGGCATATACCTCTGCCGACCAGCCCTCATTGGCATCCACGACGATCCGCGATGCGGGCGCACCCGCGCGCACCGCCTCAAGCCGGGGCATGTCATCCGGCGTGCCGAGCTTGATCTTCAAAATCGGGCGATGCGCCTGCCGCGCGGCCGCCGCGCGCATCCGTTCGGGCGTATCGAGCGACAGGGTGAAGGCCGTCACCTCCGGCCCCGGCGCAGGCAAGCCCGCCAGGTCCCAGACCCGGCACCCGGCCCGCTTGGCCTCAAGGTCCCACAGCGCGCAATCCACCGCATTCCGCGCCGCGCCGGGCGGCAGGGTCGATTGCAGCGCATCCCGCGTGATGCCGTCGGGAAGCCCTTCGATCTGCGCCGTCACGCTCTCCAGGGTTTCGCCATAGCGCGCATAGGGCACACATTCCCCACGCCCTGAAAACG
>JABDPT010000259.1 GCA_013042605.1 Paracoccaceae bacterium | reverse complement strand
CGATGCCGGCCTGTGTCCGGGCGATATAATAGGGCGCCCAGTTGTCGATGATCGAGGATACGCGCGGGAAGGGTGCATATTCCGACATATCGGCTGCCTGACCAAAGGTGATCACGCCCCCGGCCTGTTCGGCGGCGGCATGCGGTGCGGTCGAATCCGTATGTTGCAGGATCACGTCAGCGCCCTGTTCGATCAGCGCCGTGGCGGCATCCGCTTCTTTCGCCGGATCAAACCACGCATAGGCCCAGACCACGCGGAACTCCACATCCGGGTTCACGCGCGACGCGTGCAGATAGGCCGAGTTGATGCCCCGGATCACTTCGGGGATCGGGAAGGACGCGATATATCCGATGATGTTCGACTTGGTCATCTTGCCCGCGATGTGGCCCTGAATGGCACGGCCCTCATAGAAACGTGCCGAATAGGTAGATACGTTGTCAGCGCGCTTGTAACCCGTCGCATGCTCGAACTTCACATCCGGAAAGCGGGCGGCGACGTTGATCGTCGGGTCCATGAAACCGAAGGATGTCGTAAAGATCAGGTCGGCCCCCTGAAGCGCCATTTGCGTCATCGCGCGCTCGGCATCCGCGCCTTCGGGCACGTTTTCCTGAAAAATCGTTTCGACCTTGTCGCCGAAATGCTCTTCCACCGCGAGACGGCCCTGATCGTGCTCATAGGTCCAGCCGCCGTCCCCGATCGGGCCGACATAGACAAAGCCCACCTTGACCGGTTCGTGCCCGGCGGCGAAGGCGGCCCCGGACAGCGACAACGCGGCCGCACCGGCTGCAAGAAGTGTTCTGCGTTTCATTGGTATCTCCCCAGTTGAACGGGCCTCTCCCGGGCCCGCGAGTTTTTGTCAGTGCCTCTAGTGAGAGGTGTGGAAACTTCGACCCAGCGAGGCGGGCGCATTAAGCGCCGCGCGGCTTCGATCGGCCGAGATGATGACCAGCACGAGGATCGTTATCAGATAAGGCGACATCGACAAGTACTCGACCGGTATCTTGAGCCCGGCGGCCTGCAGGTTCAGCTGCAACACGGTGATGCCGCCGAAAAGATAGGCACCGATCAAAACGCGCCACGGCTTCCAAGAGGCGAAGACGACGATGGCAAGCGCGATCCAACCCGCCCCTGCGGTCATGCCCTCGGTCCACTGTGGCACGCGGATCAGGCTGATATAGGCGCCACCCAGGCCCGCGCAGGCCCCACCAAAGAGGATCGCGAGAAACCGGATGTGCACGACCTTGTAGCCCAGGGCATGCGCGGCATCGTGGTTTTCCCCGACGGCCCTCAGAATCAGGCCGAACCGGGTGTATTTCAGCGTGGCCCAAACCCCCGCGATCAGAGCGATGGACAGATACACCATCAGGTCATGCTGAAAGAGAATGCGGCCAAGGATCGGGATGTCGGCCAAAAGCGGGATCGGCAGGTCGCCGGTCGCCGGGGCCTTGATGCCGACATAGCCTTGGCCGATGAGAGCAGAGAGACCAAGGCCGAAAAGCGTTAGCGCCAGCCCGGTCGCGACCTGATTGGACAGCAGGTACTGGGTGAGCAGGGCGAAAAGTACCGAAAGCCCCGCTCCTCCCGCCGCCGCGGCGACAAAGCCGATCGTGGGACTGCCGGTATTGACGGCAATGACGAAGCCGCAGACCGCGCCGGTGATCATCATGCCTTCAACGCCAAGGTTCAGAACCCCGGCCTTTTCGACGACCATCTCACCGATGGCAGCCAGAAGGATCGGGGTCGAGGCCACCATCAGCGAGGCCAGCAGAACCAGTGGATCAATCGCGCCCATTACGCAGCCTCCCGTGTGCCAAACCGAATGCGGAAATTGGCGAAGACATCGACCGCCAAGAGGAAGAAGAGGAGCATCCCCTGCAAAAGCTGGATTGCCGCGCCCGGCAGACCAAGCGTGGCTTGCGCGGCTTCCCCGCCGATATATGTCAGCGCCATCAAGAGCCCCGCAAGCAGGATGCCGATGGGGTGCAATCGGCCCAGGAACGCCACGATGATCGCGGTGAACCCATAACCTGAATTGAAATCGATGCTGATCTGGCCAGCGGGGCCCGTGACCTCGAACATTCCCGCTAGCCCGGCGAGCGCCCCTGAAGTCACAAGGCAGAACACGACCAACCGTGTCGGGTTCACACCGGCGAACCGGGCTGCGCGTGGGGCTTCACCCGTGAGGCGAACCTGAAAGCCAAGGATGTGCCGGGTCAGCAGGACATAGGCAAGGATCACCGCCCCGAAGGCCGCAAGCACGCCCCAGTGAATGCCCGCGCTTTCGATGATGTAGTCGTTATGCGCCGCCGGGAAATCGCGGAAGTTGCGGCTTCCCGGAAAGCCCTGTCCATCCGGGTTGCGCAAAAGTCCGGACGAGACAGAGGCAAGCATCGCTTCGGCCACATAGACCAGCATCAGCGACACAAGAATTTCGTTGGTATTGAACCGGGTCTTCAAGATGGCCGGGATAAGCGCCCAAAGCCCGCCGCCAATCGCCCCACACAGGATCACGAACGGAAAGATGAGGAAGCTTTCGGATGGAAAGAATGCAAGGCCCGCGCCGGCCCCGACAATCGCACCGACGATGTATTGCCCCTCGGCCCCGATATTCCAGATCCCGGCGCGAAACCCAAGCGACAGCCCGATTGCGATCAGGATCAGGGGCCCGGCTTTCACCAAAAGCTGGCCTCGGTAATAGAACGCAAACTCGCCGAAGATCGGGTCCCAGAAGATCGTGCGGATGGCGACAAACGGATCTTGTCCCAGTGATGCAAAAAGCAATCCGCCCGCGATCATTGTCGCGACCACCGCCAGCACTGGGGCCGCTGCGCTCCATGCCTTCGACGGTTCGGGGCGTTTTTCAAGCCGGATCATGGCGCGCGCTTCCTGGTGTTTTCAGTCCGCAACATGCGCCACCTCCATGTCATGCGCGCCGCCCATCATCATACCGATCTGGTCGATGGTCAGCCCCTTGGTCGGGCGCGGGGCGGTCAGCCGCCCTTCATTGAGAGCTGCGAACTTATCGGCGATTTCCATGAGTTCATCGAGATCCTGACTGATCACGATGATCGCAGCGCCTGCCGCAGCCAGATCGAGCAAGGCCTGCCGAATCGCCGCCGCCGCCGACGCATCGACGCCCCAGGTCGGTTGGTTGACGACCAGCACGTCGGGCTTTTGAAGGATCTCGCGGCCGATGACGAACTTCTGGAGGTTCCCACCCGAAAGCGACCGTGCAGCGTGGCTGGCACCGGGGGTTCGGACGTCAAAACTCTTGATGATCTCATCTGCGAACTTGCGCGATGCGGGCCAGTTGAGAAATCCGTTCGACGACAGCCCTTGCCGGATCGCTCCGGTCATCAACGCATTTTCCGTCAGGCTCATATCCGGGGCCGCCGCATGGCCCAAGCGGTCTTCGGGCGCGGCCAGAATTCCGATCTTGCGCCGGTCGTTTGGCCCAAGATGACCCACAGGCTGACCGCGCAGCTTGATGGCATCGGGCGCGGTCGTCACTTCTCCGGATATCGCGGCAAGCAAATCCTCTTGCCCGTTGCCGGCGACCCCGCCGATGCCAAGCACTTCGCCCTGATGCACTTCAAGGTGGATGTTGCGCAGGCTGGTTCCGAATGGATTGCTAGATTTGACCGACAACCCGATCACGTCCAGCGCCACTTCCCCCATCGTCCGCCCGGTCCGATCTGGTGTGTGAAGCGTTGTCCCGACCATCATTTCTGCCAGTTCGCGGGCGCTTTTCTCGCGCGGGTTGCACGACCCGACCACCTTGCCCAGACGCAGGATCGTAGCCGCATCGCAAAGCGTTCTGATTTCCTCAAGCTTATGGGATATATAAAGAATTGCGGTGCCTTCAGAGGATAGCTTGCGCAGCGTCTCGAACAGGATATCGACCTCTTGCGGGGTCAGAACGCTGGTGGGTTCATCCATGATCAAAAGCTTCGGGTCCTGCAGAAGACAGCGAATGATCTCGACCCGCTGACGTTCGCCCGCGCTCAGATCACCGACCAGCCGCGCGGGATCGAGGGGGAGGCCATAGGTCTCGGATACTTCGCGGATACGCCGTGCCAGTTCGCGCTGGGGCGGCGGGTTTTCCATGCCAAGGGCGACGTTTTCGGCCACGTCCAGCGCCTCGAAAAGCGAAAAGTGCTGAAACACCATGGCAATGCCGGACTGGCGGGCCGCGTTGGGACTGTTCGGTTCAAAGCTTTCGCCGCGCAGGCGCATTTTTCCCGCATCGGGCCGCACCAGACCATAGATCATCTTCACAAGGGTCGATTTGCCCGCGCCATTTTCGCCCAGCAGGGCGTGCACCTCGCCTTGCCCGATCGTGAAGGACACCGTGTCATTGGCAACGACGCCGGGGTAGGCCTTGGTCAGCCCCTCGATCGACAGCAATTCATCGGTCATCGCGCCACATCCTGTTCTGCGGTCCGGGCCACGCTCTGGCCCAAAAGTCTGGCCGCGACCCCGATGGCAATCGCCTGCGGGTGTTTGCCAAGTGTCGGGTCTCCGATCGGGCATTCGATGCGCGCGATCTGTTCGGGGCCATGGCCCAGGGCGGCAAGTCGTTTTCGGAAGCGTGCCCATTTCGTCTTTGATCCGATGAGACCGGCGCGTGCAAAACCTTGCTCAAGAAGCCGATGGCAGATTTCCAGATCAAGGGCGTGCGAGTAGGTCAGCACCAGATGATCGGCACTCGCCGGAGCATGGCGCACCGCATCGGCCGGATTGGTGGCGACAAGCGGTGTGACCGTTGCGGGGACCGCGCCCGGAAATCTGGCATCACTGCTGTCAACCCAGGTGATCGCCATGTCCGGCAAGGGCGCAAGCGTTTCGACAAGCGCACGGCCCACATGTCCCGCGCCATA
>JABDPT010000258.1 GCA_013042605.1 Paracoccaceae bacterium | reverse complement strand
GGATGCCGTCCTTCGCGCGCAGCGTCAGATGCGCCACGGGGCGGGGAATCGCCCCCTCGACCGGCGCAATCCGCCATTTGGCAAGGATCATGGCCAGCATCAGCACCCCTTCGGCCATGGCGAACCCTGCGCCGGGGCAGACGCGCGGGCCGGTGGAAAACGGCAGATAGGCGTCGCGCGCGCTGGCGCGTCCGGCGTCGCTTTGCCAGCGTGCGGGGTCGAAGGCATCAGGATCGTCCCAAAGCCGGGTATGCCGATGCAGGTGCCAGGGCGAGATGACGATCTGCGCACCGCGCCGGATGGTGCGTTTGCGGAAGGTTTCGGTCTTCGTGGCCTCGCGCACCATCATCGGGACGGGCGGATAGAGGCGAAGCGCCTCGCGGAACACGTCGCGCGTGAAGGCCAGTTGTGAAAGATTTGAAAAGGTGGGGTTTTTGGCGAAAACGACTGCTTCATTCGCCACCGTTTCCTGCGCATCCGGATGCGTCGCCAGAAGATAAAGCGCCCAGGCCAGCACGCTGGCCGAGGTTTCATGCCCGGCCAGAAAGAAGATCGCCACCTGATCGGCCATTTCCCCCGGCTCGAAGGTTTCGCCGGTTTCGGGGTCAGGCGTCGTCATGATCTTGGTGGCAAGGTCGTCGGGCGCGGTCCCATCCGCGATCTCGGCCGCGCGCCGGTCGGTCATGGCGCGCAAGAGCGTGCGGATGTCACCGGCGGCCTTTGTCGCCGCCTTGGGATGGGCGCGCGGCATCCAGCGCGGCAAGGGCAGGAACGCGCCAAGGTTCACGATGGGTTGGCAGCGTTGATAGGCGCGGAAGGCGGTGAAGACGCGCATCGCTTGCCTGTCGTCGATGGGCAGTGAAAAGAGCGTGCGAAAGATCACGTCGGCGGCGGCATGGGCGGTGATCGCCTCGACCTCATGGCGTCCGGGGGTCAGGCGGCCGGTCGCGGCGCGCGCGGCGTCCAGCATCGCCGGATAGGTATCGCGCAGCCGCCCGCCCGCGAAGGCCGGATCGATGATGCGGCGCTGGCGGGCCCAGGTTGCGCCATTGGTCACGAAAACCGAACGGCCCAGAAGCGGGCGCAGCCCCTCGCCCACGCGGTCGGATTTGGGGAAATCCCCGGGCCGCTCGGTCAGAACCGTGCGCCAGAGTTTAGGTTCGTTCACAAGGTAAGACCGAAAGAAGGGCGTGCGAAACTCCGCCATCCACGCCCCGAACAGCCGCGCGGGCTGGGCCGACAGAATGTCTTGCCGGAAAAGCCGCAGATACCGCCAAAGCGGCACCCGCCCGGGCCGCGTCGGCGGCTTGGGCGGCAGCGTCATGCCGCGATATCGGTATAGCGCGAGGCGGCCACGTCGATACGGTTCATCGAAGGTTTCCGGTCTGCAAAACGTCTGCCAAGCGTAAGCGGACCTGCCGTGATGCGAAAGTAGTCGTAGCCGCTGGGCTGGTCGAAGGCGCAGAGATACTGAAAATGCCGCTTGAAATAGCGCCAGCGCATCGCCGCCCAAACCTCGGGGGACAAGGTCTTGCTGAACGCCGCCGAGATCACCAGCGGCCAGCGCTGGCCGACCGGGGCCACGCCCGACACCGCCACCGGGTCGCAGAGTGCGAAGGAACAGCCATCGCCCGGGGCGCTTACATCGACCCAGGTCACCTCATCGCGGACCGACAGGTAATGCAGGTCCGCGCGCAACCGCGTGGCCTTGGGCAGGAAGGACACCATCGGGATCGCCTGGCCCAACGTCAGAAGCGACAGAACCGGCCCGCCCTGTGGCACCCGGCCCGCGCGGATAAGGTCGGCAAGCACCGTGACGGCCAGTTGCGCGCCCGACGAATGGCCGACGACCAGCACCTCGTCGGCATCGCCCGCCAGCGCCTCGGCAATCGCGTCGGCAAACTCGGCAAGGCGGGGTTCCAGCGCCTTTGGATAGGCACCGTTGCCCGATGTGGAAAAGGCAAGGTCATGCATCAGGTACCAGGCATAGGCCTTGCCATCGCGGGCGCGGAACCAGCGCAGGACCCCGTACATCACCGGCAGCGTGATCGCCCAACCGGCCAGCGTCATGGCCAGTTGCCAGCCCGCGCCTTGCGCCGCCGTGCCGCCCGTCACAAGGGCAGCGATCCCCTGCACCGCCGCAATGACAGCCACGGCCAGCAGCGACCCCGCAAGAAACGCCACCAGAAGCTGCAACAGCAGGGCGGTTACAGGATAGAACCCCGCCAGAACCGGCCCCTTGCGCAGCCAGAAAAGCCGCCGCGCAGTGCCGCTGGCGATATAGACCCAGACGACGCGTAAAAGCTGAAGGTAAGTTGCCGCAACACTGGCGCCCATCGTGCCCCGCACGATGTCCGACCATGTGAGCGTTTCGACCTCGGTAAAGACTTCGGCCTCTTCCATGCGGCCACCGACATACCAGCCATAGCGCGGCCCCTCGCGCGGGGCGATTTCGATTTCATAGCCCGAGATTTTACCCTGCCGCTTGCCCTCGCGGCGGTAAAGCTCACGATATCGGCGCGGCGGATAGGGATCGAAGCCGGGAATATAAAAGACCCGGCGCGATTTCACCTGTGGCTGTTTTGCGTTGCTGCCTGTCATGGGTGCGGCACGGTATGCCGTAATCCTTGCTAATCGGTGCCCGCCCGGCGCAAAGCATCGCCTGAAATAGCAGTAAAAGGCAAGAAATGCTTAGCCAAAGGCCTGAAGCGCCGGAAACTGCTCGTTCAGCCACCACGCAAAATCGGTGAACTTGCCGGTCAGCATCAAAAGACCCACGGTCCAGAGCAAAAGGCCCATGATCCGCTCGATCCGTTCCATATGCCGCTTCATCCACGTCATCAGACCGGTCAAGCGCGGGAAATAGGCCGCGACAAGAAGGAACGGCACGCCAAGCCCCACGGCATAGGCGGCCAAAAGCGTCGTGCCGCGCGCCACATCCGCCTCGGATGCGGCGATGGACAGGATCGCGCCGAGAATCGGTCCGATGCAAGGTGTCCATCCAAAGGCGAAGGCAAGGCCAAGCACATAGGCACCAAAGGCCGATCCGCCCCGGTCGCCAGCATCCACCCGAACCTCGCGATCCATGAAGGAAATGCGGTAGATCCCGATGAAATGCGCGCCAAAGACCATGATGATCGCGCCCGCCGCCATGACGAACCATTCCTGATTCATCAGGAAAAAGCGCCCGAAAGCCGAGGCCGTGAACCCGAGGAACAGGAAGACGGTCGAAAGGCCCAGCACGAAGAACAGGGCCGATATGATAACCCGACGCCGCGCGGCACGGTCGGCCTTTTCGCCCATCTCGGTCATCGTGATGCCGCCCATATAGGCCAGATAGGGCGGTACGATGGGAAGGACGCAGGGGCTTAGAAACGACAAAAGACCCGCCAGGGCTGCAATCGCCATGGCAGGCAGAAGACTTGCGTCGATGATGTCAAATCCGAACATACGTATCCCGGGTCCCGGACACACCTTTAGGCTACGCGCGCGGGCGCGTCACGCGGGGTGCGGTCACAAGTCGGTGGACAAGATGTAACATTCGCCTTACCCCGCGCCCCCATGACCTTTGACCATGATCTCGATGCCCGCGGGCTTTTGTGCCCCCTGCCCGTCCTGAAGGCCGCCAAACGGCTGCGGTCGCTTGGGGCAGGTCAGGTGATACGGGTGCAGGCCGACGATCCGGCGGCCATCGTCGATGTGCCGCATTACTGCACCGAAAGCGGTAACACGTATCTGGGGCTGGAAGAGGTCGACGGCGCGCAGCACCACTTCATCCGCAAATCGGCTTAAGCGGGGGCATCGGCCAGATAGGCGCGCAGGATGTCGCGCATCGACGTCTCGGCGGCCTCGAACCCCAACGATCCGGCAAGTGCTGTGTCGAACTGCGCGGGCCAGCTTGCGACGATCGCCTCGACCGCCGGGTCGGGGTCGAGCGTGACGCGCGCGCGCGCCTCGGCCCCGCCGACATCCGCCAGAGCTTCCAGCATCTCGGCAACCGTGACGGTCAGACCCGGCACGTTCAGCGCGCTGAAATCCGGCCAGTCCGCGCTTGGCACCGTCATGGCCTGCACCATCGCGTTTACGGCCGTATCGGGCGAGGCAAGCCACATCGGCAGGCCCGGATCGACCGGGCACCGCGCGGGCTGGCCTGCCAGCGGTTCGCGGAAGATCGACGACGCAAAGGACGACGCCGCGGCGTTGGGCGCGCCGGGCCGCACGACGATGGTCGGCAGGCGCAGGCTGCGCGCTTCTGCAAACCCCTTGCGGCGATAGTCCGACATCAAGATTTCTGCCATCGCCTTGGCCGCGCCATAGCTGTTGAGCGGTTGGGTCGGCGCGGCTTCGGTCAGGGGTTCGTGCACATTGGCCCCGAACACCGCAAGCGATGAGGTGCCGATGACGGGAATGGTTCGCCCCGCGGCCCGCGCGGCTTCAAGCACGCTGCGCGTACCGTCCAGATTGACGGCCATGCCAAGATCGAACTCGGCCTCGGCCTGACCGCTAACCACGGCGGCAAGGTGGAACACCGCCTGTGCATCGGCAAGGGCGGCACGGGTGGCGGCGGGGTCGGTGATGTCGAGGGCGACCTGGGTGACGCGACCTGCCAGATCAGGGGCGAGCACGGCCCCGGGCCGGTCGGCCAGCACGATCTTCGGGTGCAAAAGCTCGGTGCCATCCGGCAACGGCAAGTGACCCAGATCGAGAAGCCGACGGGCAAGGCGCTGGCCCAGAAAGCCAGCGCCGCCAGTGATGACAACGCTCACGCGTTACCGCCCCAGAGACCACCAGCCCTTTTTGCGGGGCTTGTCGGGATCGGAGTCGGCCCCGGCCATTTCCGGGGTCTTGTCGGGCTCGGGCGCGGTATCTTCGACAGGCTCGGGCTCCGGCGTGGCTTCTGCCGCAGGCTCCGGCTCTGCTGCCGCCTCGGCTTCGGGCTCGGCTTCGGGCGCAGGCTCGGCTGCGACCTCGGGTTCGGCCTTCTTGCGGGTGCGCGGCTTGCGCTTGCGCGGGGCCGGCTTTTCCTCGACCGTTTCGGCCTCTGGGGCTGCTTCGACCTCGGCAGCCTCGGCTTCCGGTGCGGCGACCTCGGCGACCTCGGGCTCTGCTGCCTTCTTGCGGCTGCGTGTGCGCTTGCGCTTGGGCTTTTCCTCGACCTCCGGCTCTGCCTCGGGGGCAGGTTCGGCTTCCGGGCTTGCCTCTACGGCGTCCGCATCTTCCGCAGGCTTGGCCTCATCCGCGGCGGTTTCGGCCTGTGCCTCGCCGTTGTTCTCACCGTTGTTCTCGCCGTTGGCCTCTCCACCACCGCCACGACGGCGGCGACGCCGACGGCGGCGCTTTCTCGGCTGGTTTTCTCCGTCACCCTCGGGCGCGGTCGCGACCTCAACTTCGACCTCGTCCACATCCTCGGCAACAGCACTTTCCTCGTCGATATCGGCCATCAGCGATGCGTCGACCGACACCACCGGGGCCGCCGCCCGCACGACGCGCGTCGCGGTCTTGAATTTCTCAAGCGAGAAGTCTGGGCTGATCAGGAACGGATCGGCCTCGATCCGCACGGCCATGCCGTAGCGCGCCTCGATCTGGGCGATATGTTCGCGTTTGTGGTTCATCAGGAAGTTGACGATGCTGATCGGCGCTTTGACCAGAACCTCGCGCGACCGGCGGCGTGTGCCCTCTTCCTCAAGCTGGCGCAGGATGGTCAGGCCAAGGCTGTCGTCCGAGCGTACAAGGCCCGTGCCATGGCAGGCCGGGCATGGTTGCGTCGTGGCCTCCAGCATGCCGGGGCGCAGGCGCTGACGGCTCATTTCCATCAGGCCAAAGCCCGAGATGCGGCCCACCTGAATGCGCGCGCGGTCGGTCTTGAGCTTGTCCTTGAACCGTTTTTCCACGGCAGCGTTGTTGCGCCGCTCTTCCATGTCGATGAAGTCGATCACGATCAGACCGGCAAGGTCGCGCAGCCGCAACTGGCGCGCCACTTCTTCGGCGGCCTCAAGGTTGGTTTTGAGAGCGGTGTCTTCGATCGAGCCTTCTTTCGTGGCCCGGCCCGAGTTCACGTCGATCGCCACCAAAGCCTCGGTGATGCCGATCACGATATAGCCGCCGGATTTCAGCTGAACGGTCGGGTTGAACATGCCCGACAGGTAGCTTTCCACCTGATGGCGCGCGAAAAGCGGCATGCCTTCGGTGTAAAGCTTCACGTTCTTGGCGTGGGACGGCATGATCATCTTCATGAAGTCCTTGGCGACGCGGTACCCGTCTTCGCCTTCGACCCAAACCTCGTCGATCTCACGGTTGTAAAGGTCGCGGATCGACCGTTTGATAAGGTTGCCTTCTTCGTAGATCTGCGCGGGCGCGATGGATTTCAGCGTCAGTTCGCGGATCTGCTCCCACAACCGCTGAAGGTATTCATAGTCGCGCTTGATCTCGGTCTTGGTACGCTTTGCGCCCGCTGTCCGAACGATCAGGCCTGCGCCCTTGGGCACATCAATTTCGCCCGCGATCTCTTTGAGTTTCTTGCGATCCGCGGCATTCGTGATCTTGCGGCTGATACCGCCACCGCGTGCGGTGTTGGGCATCAACACGCAATAGCGCCCGGCCAGGCTGAGATAGGTGGTAAGTGCGGCGCCCTTGTTGCCACGCTCTTCCTTGACGACCTGCACAAGCAGGATCTGGCGGACCTTGATGACCTCTTGGATCTTGTATTTGCGCGGGCGCGGTTTGCGCGGCTGACGGATTTCTTCTGTCACGTCCTCGTCCGCGACGGATTCGATGCTGTCATCCCGGTCTGCCGCGTCGTCCATCGCCACATAGGGGGCATCGTCTTCGCCGTCGACGTCATCTGTTTCGGCGGGGGCCTCTGCCTCCGCTTCCGCATCCGCTTCTGGCGCATCCTTGGCCTCGATATCGGCCGCGGCCTCGTCTTCAGCGGCATCCGGTGTTTCGACCGGCGTCTCTGCGACGCGATCTACGGGCGAACTGCCCTCGTCACCGTCGACAAGGTTGGCATCGTCGTCGTCATCCAGATCAACCACATCCATGCCGGGAATGCCCGCATCGACGTCGCGGGTTTCGACGGCATCATCGGATTTCGTGGCTTCGGCCCTGGTGCTGCGTCCCCGGCCCCGCCCGCGTCCGCGGCCGCGCGACCGCTTGGGCTTGTCCTCATCCTCTTCGTCGGCATCGGCCTGTGCATAGGCGGCTTCTTCGGCCAGCAAGGCTTCGCGATCCGCGACGGGGATCTGGTAATAGTCCGGGTGGATTTCCGAAAACGCGAGAAAACCGTGGCGGTTCCCGCCATAATCGACAAAGGCCGCCTGAAGCGAAGGCTCCACACGGGTGACTTTGGCGAGATAGATATTTCCGGCTAGCTGGCGCTTGTTCTCTGATTCAAAGTCGAATTCTTCGACCTTGTTTCCGTCAACCACCACGACGCGGGTTTCTTCCGCGTGGGTGGCATCGATAAGCATCTTCTTTGGCATGTTAACTTTCGGCACCGGCGTGAACGGTCCTCGCCCGGGGGCGCAGCTGTCAATCGTCGGTGGCTTGTTTGGGCGATGGCGTGAGGCGTGCCAAAGCGAAGCGCGGCCCGTTTGGCCACTGCCTTTCGCTCGACTACCCTCGCTCGCGTCATCGCGTTTCTTCTCCGGCTTCACTTCGGAAGCCTGTTCTTACACCCGGCCACCGGTTGCGGCGCGCAGGCAATCTCTGGCCAAATGGCCCGTTCTTTGCGTTTCAAATCAACCCGGTATCTTCCCGGTCTTTGGCTTGAAACAGCGAAACCAATGCGGGTTCACCGATCCTGAAACACGGGATCGCGCCCGTCGGGACACCATAGAGCGGAAGCATCGGCGATGACAATCACCAAATTGGCGGTCGCGTTACCAGTCGTCGGGAAGCACCCGTCCGAGAAACGCGTATTCGCCGCCGCCCATGGGCCGGAAGACCGCCGCTTCGCCTTCGGCCAGCGACATACCTTCCAAGAGCTGTAGATTGGTGGTGTGGGCGATCAATACAAGGTTTCCCTGCCCATCGCGCGGGGTCGACAAGCGTTCGGCAAGGTATCCCAGCGACCGGCGCGGCGTAGTCGACGGGTTGGTCGGGCTGAGAAGCCCATCGTCGCGGGTCGCGCTGCCAAAGGCGATCTCGCCCATGTCGGTGCAACGGTAGAACGGGCTCGCGCGCACCTCGTCCACCGGCACGCCAAGCGCGGCAAAGCGCGCGCCGATGCGCCGCGACTGGGCGATGCCGTCCTCTGACAGCGGCCGTTGTTCCTCGCGTGGCCAGGATTGCAGGTCCTTGCCCTTCCACGCGGTCGCGGCGTGGCGGAAATAGATGACGTGCCCCCCATCCTGCAATCCGCGCAGCACCTCTGGCGAGGCTTGGGTGCGGGCACAGGCGGCGCCTGCGGCGGCAAGGGACAGGGCAAGGAAATGGCGGCGCGAGAAACGGGGCATCGAAAAAGCCTTTCGGTTCGGAACGCTCACAGAAACGCCCGAACCGCCCCGTTCTGTCAACGACTAGACGTAATCGGCGCGCTGCAACCCGTACTTGGCCATCTTCTCGTTCAGGGTCCGGCGCGGCAGGCGCAGCTCGTCCATGACCGATGCGATCGACCCGCGATGCCGTCGCATGGTGTTGTCGATCAGCATCCGCTCGAACGCTTCGACATATTCCTTGAGCGGTTTGCCCTCGGTCGTCATGACCGGTTCCACGGCCTCGTTATCGGCCAACAGAAGCGAGGCGATGGTGCCCGATCCGCGCCGGTTCTGCAAAACCGCCCGCTCGGCGATATTGATAAGCTGACGAATGTTCCCGGGCCACGGCGCTTGAAGAAGCTGGGCCGCTTCCTGCGCGCCGACCTCGGGGGTCTCGCAGCCATACTCATCGGCGAAACGCTCGGAAAACTGCGTGAAGAGGGTGAGAATATCTTCGCCCCGCGCGCGCAACGGCGGCAGGGTGATCTTCATCGCCGCCAACCGGTAAAAAAGGTCGGGCCGCAGCACGTCTTCGCAGGTCTTGCCCTGTTCCTGCAGGTTCGAGATGGCGACCACCCGGGTTTCGGGCGGCTCGCCCTGCGCGTTGATCCAGCTTAGCAGCCGACCCTGAAGGCCCGACGACAAGGCATCGATATCTTCCAGCACAAGCGTCCCGCCCCGCGCCTCTTCCACGAGAGGCTGGGTGCCGCCCTCTTCCATCGGGCCAAACAGCCGTTTGGCCAGCGCGTCCTCGTCGTGGCTCGCGCAAGAGAAGATCACGAAGCGGCGGCCGGGCTTGGCCCCCACCGCATGCAGCGCGTGCGCGACAAGCGTCTTTCCGGTGCCGGTTTCGCCGTCGATCAATACATGACCGTCCGCCTGACCGAGATCGAGAATATCCTCGCGCAGCCGTTCCATCACCGGAGAAGAGCCGATCAGCTTGGACATGATGCCCGACCCATCCGACAACTCGCGCCGCAGCGCCCGGTTATCAAGCGTCAGGCGACGGCTTGACGTCGCCCGCTTGGCAAGCTCGGTCATCCGGTCGGGGTTGAAGGGTTTTTCCAGAAAGTCGAATGCGCCCACGCGCATCGCTTCGACCGCCATGGGCACGTCGCCATGTCCGGTGATCATGATCACCGGTAGGCCGCTATCCACGCTCATCAATCGCTTGAGCAACTGCATCCCGTCCATGCCGGGCATCTTGATGTCGCTGACCACGACGCCCGGATAATCCGCGCCCACGGCCTTGAGCGCATCTTCCGCGCTTGCATAGGTTTCGGTGTCGAACCCCGACAAGGCCAGCCACTGGCTGATCGATTGCCGCATGTCCTGTTCGTCGTCGACGATCGCGATTTTCATTGCCTGCGCCATGTCTCTTTCACTCCGCCGCTTTGGTATCTTCGGTGTAAAGGGGCAGCGACACCTCGAACACCGCGCCGCCAGCGCGCCGATTACGCGCGATCAGGCGACCGCCGAGGTCGTCCACGATCCCCGATGAAATGGCAAGCCCCAGCCCGACCCCGTCGCCGGGGGCCTTGGTCGTGTAAAACGGCTCGAACAGCGCCTTGAGGTCATCTATCCCCACGCCGTTGTCGCTGACCGCGATCAGGGCCTCGTCCCCCACCGTGACAAGGATTTCAATCGTCGGGTCGTCCACCTTGCTGGTCGCATCAACCGCGTTGCGCAACAGGTTGATCAGCACCTGTTCGAAACGAATGCGGTCGGCCATCACCATGACCGGATCGCGTGGCAAAGTGCGCTTGATCTCGATCCCGCCGCGCTTGAGCTGGGGTTCCATCATTTCCAGCGCCGAGGACACCGAAGCCCTTACATCTATGGGTTCAAAGGCGTCACCGCCCTTGCGCGCATAACTCTTGAGCTGGCGGGTGATCGCCCCCATCCGCTCGATCAGATCGTCGATGCGCTGGAATGACGACAGGGCCTCGTCCGGGCGCTTGCGATGCAGCAGAAGCTTGGCCCCGGCGAGATAGGTCTTCATCGCCGCGAGCGGCTGATTGAGCTCGTGAGAGACAGAAGCCGACATCTCGCCCAGAATGGCCAGCTTGGAGCTTTGCTGAAGCGTCTGTTCGGCCACTTCGAGGTTGCGCTCGGCCTTTTTTCGCTCGGCGATTTCCCGCTGGAGCGCCACGTTAAGCTGGCGAAGCTCTGCCGATTCCCTTTGGTAAACCACCGACCGCGTCTGGGCGCGGCGGCTGACAACATAGAAGGCGCCGGCCAGAAGAATCGAAAACACCATGATCTCAAGCGCGATAACGGCGTTAACCCGCTCACGCACGCTGGCATAGGTGGTGAAGCTGGTCATGCGCCAGCCCTGAAAGCCGATCAGCGCCTCTTGCCGCAACACCGCGTCGGCGCGCAGGAAGGCGTCGACCGGCAAGGCCGCCCAGTCGGCCGTCACCTCGACCGCGCGCTGAATCGCCGTGGGGGCTGAGCGCGCCGACAGCGCCTCTTCCTCGCTCAGCCCGCGCCATCGGCTTTCCGTCGACAGGATGATCTCACCTTCCGAATTGGTGACCATCACCGCATCCGAAAATCCCGACCAGGCGGCTTCGAACTTGGCCAGATCGACGGTGACGATGATCACCCCGATCGTATCGCCGCTGATTTCGACCTTGCGGGAATAGTTGAAGTCGATCCGCCCGCTTTCATGGCGCGACGTCGTGAAAACAGTGTCGTTCGAGCGAAGGGCCTCGACCACGTAAGCCTCAGACCGAAGCTGGCGGCCCAGCGCGTCGCGGTCGGTGGTGGCCACGGTGCGTCCGTCGCGGTCGACCAGAATGATCTCGGCTGCCCCGATCTCGTCGCGGTAACTGATCAGCCGGGGCGTCGATTGCGAAAAATCGCCCGAGGTCAGCGCCCCGATCAAGGTCGGATCGCGGGCCAGAAGCAGCGGCACGACCGAATTTCGCTGAAGCTCGGACAATAGGTTGCCGGAATACAGCGCCACCCGCACCTCGGCCCGGTTGCGCGTGTTCTCGGTAAAACGCTCGGTCAGGTAGTAATTCGTGATCCAAACGACCGACACCGCGATGGCGATGAACACGATGAAAACGATCCGGATACGCCAGATCGCGCCCGGTTCGATCTCGGCCTCCCGGGCGTGATCGCGTGCTACCATGTTGATAAGTTACGCCGCTTTGGGGCCGTGCTCAAGCGTCAGCAAGGGCGCTGGCAAGCCCGGCGAAGAAGGTGACCCCGTCCTGCGAGGTGTGCAGCGGGTCGGCGGCACGCTCGGGATGGGGCATCATGCCCAGAACCCGGCGGTTTTCGGACAGGATGCCCGCAATATCGGCCACCGATCCGTTGGGGTTGTCGATATAGGTAAAGGCCACACGCCCGTCGCCCTTCAGACGCGCCACCGTTTCGGAATCAGCGGTATAGTTGCCGTCATGGTGGGCAATGGGGATCGCGATCTCCTGGCCCTGCGTATAGCCGCTGGTAAAGGCGCTGTCGGTCGTTTCAACCCGAAGACCGATGGTCCGGCAGATGTATTTCAGATCGCGGTTGCGCATGAGCACCCCGGGCAGAAGTCCGGTTTCGGTCAGCACCTGAAACCCGTTGCACAGGCCCACCGCATAGCCGCCGCGTTTCGCATGAGCGGAAACCGCGGTGATGATGGGCGAGCGCGCGGCAATCGCCCCGCAGCGCAGGTAATCGCCAAAGGAAAACCCGCCCGGAATGCCGACCAGATCGGTGCCCGGCGGCAGTTCGGTATCCTTGTGCCAGACCATGGTGACATCCATGCCCGCCTTGCGGCAGGCGACCGCAAGATCACGGTCGCAGTTCGATCCGGGGAAGACGATGACAGCAGCTTTCATGGCCGCCGTGGTGCCCGATTTTCAGGGAAGATGCCAGACCCTTTGCGTGGCGTCTGGATCGACCTTTCTGGCATTGAGCCTTGTTCCGAGGCCGGGAAGTCCACGTGAATGCGGTTGCCGTCCGGATCGCGGATAAAGACCAGCACGATATCCAGCGCCTCAAAGGGAAAAAGCTTGTAGGCGACCCCTTGGTTTTCGAGACGGGCAATGAAGGCATCCATCCCCTCGCCGCGAAAGGCGATGTGTTCCATCCGAAGGCTTTCACCTTCCGCATAGGTCATCGGCGCCGGGTCAGCCTGGATCAGGTGCAGAACGCATGTATCGCCGAGATAAAGCCACGCACCGGGAACCGGAAACTCGGGCCGCTCTCCGGACCGCAGCCCGAGAACCCCCTCGTACCACGCGACCATCTCTTCCAGATGTACCGTTCGGATATTGACGTGATCGAATGAAACAAGAGCCATGTCCGATCCCCTTTGCTTGATGTGTTTCGCTCGGCTAGGATGTTGAACGAAATTGCACAGAAACCCAGAGAAACGATTTCATGCACTATGAATGATATTCAGCTTCATCGGCTCGATCTCAATTTACTCGTGACATTCGATGCACTTATGACCGAGGGCAGCGTCACCAAGGCGGCCGAGCGGCTGAACAAGACGCCCTCTGCCGTCAGTCACGCCCTCGCCCGGCTTCGCGAACAGGTCGGTGATCCCCTGATGGTGAAGGTCGGCGGGAAGATGCAACCAAGCCCCCACGCGCTGAAGCTGATCGAAGACGTGCGCCCGATTCTGCGCAGCATCCAGCGGGCGATTGTGCCGCCACAGCCCTTTGATCCGGCAACCAGCACGCGCACCTTTCGGATCGCGGTGCCTGCCATCACGCCCCTCATCTCCGAGGTTTTTGCACGGATGAGCACCGAAGCGCCGGGCGTATCGGTCGAATGGGTCAGTCTGGGGCCGCATCTTTACACGGCCGTGGCGGATGAGCAGGTCGATCTTGCCATGCTCGGCGCCGACACGACCCTGCCCGAGGGGCTGATGGAACGGAAAATGCCGCCGCTGCAACGCTATACCTACATGCGCCAAGGCCACCCGGCGGCAGAGAATTGGACCAAACAAGCCTGGCTGGACTGGCCACATGTCATGGTAGGCGTGTCGAACGCCGCCCGCCAAACCGTGGAAGACAAGGTCGCGCGCGACGGGCTCAAGCGCCGCATCGGCGCCAACCTGCCCGAGTTTTCCGGCGTTGCCCCTTTGATTGCGCGCACGAACATGCTGGGAACGACTGTCGCGCTTTTCATGGTCGATGACGTGCGCACCTATGGCCTTATCGCCAAACGTCCGCCAATCGATCTGCCTGACATCACCTTCCGCTTTTTCTGGAGTGCGCGTGTCTCGCAAGACCCCGGCCTCAAGTGGCTCAGATCCATGGTGATCGGCGCTTATGAGGCGGTCCATGAGAGAGCAGCGGGCCTCAGTCTGGATGATGTGTGACGTGGGCGGTAAACGTTCGCGATTAGATTAAGACGGCCCGGTTCACCCGGATCACTCGCCCCCAAAGAAAGAGTTATGGCCGACCGTCATAGGAATATTTCTCACCCCCCTAAGCGCGCCACAACACCCCAATCGGAACATGGCCTGCATGCGCCAAATCAGCGAAATACTTCCATTTTTGAATGATTCATGCTACGAAACAGAGTATTTCCGAGTTTTTCGTGTTTGTTTGTATTTGTCTTTCTGGGGGTAAATCCATGTTTTACAGAACCTTAACGGCACTGAGTGTTGTTACGATGTCTGCTGGTGCATCTTCGGCTCTAACGGTGTCCGTAGACAGTGATCCGGCCACTCTCGCAGCCGCCACTTTGGGAACACTCAGCGGTATTTCGATTGTCTCGGGAACCGAGGCGCTTATCGGCGGCTCTACCCAGCAGGGAACCTATTCCGGTTTCAACCAAACCTCGAATTCAAGCGACCCCGACCTGGCTCTCACAGACGGCGTTGTCCTGACAAGCGGTCTGGGCACGTTCAGTACGACCGAGAACACGTCCAACTCGGCATCCGCCAGCACAGGAACGGGATCATTCGCCCCTCTCGTCGACCTGGCATCCACAGGCGGGCTGAGCACAAGCCAGAATGACTCGAACGTTCTGTCGTTCGATTTCGTTTTGGATGACCCAACGGAAAATTCGGTGTCGGCACAGTTCATCTTTGCCACAGACGAATTCCCCACTCAGGGCGTGACCGACATCATGGGAGTGTTCGTAAATGGCGTGAACTACGCCTTTTTCCCGAATGGCGATCTGGTGTCCAATCAATCCGGCGACCCAAACGACTTTTTCAACTCCAATCCGGTCGGCGGAACCTCGGCAGACAGCTATGGTCTTGAATGGAATGGCCTGACGGACGTTTTCAACCTGATCATGCTTGCCGACGGGGGTGGAGCGGTCAACACAATCGAAATCGCCATCGCGGATACGAGCGACACGATCTTCGACTCGGCGCTCTTCTTCACGAACCTTACGGCCGGTACAACGACCAGCGGCGGCGGGATCGGAAACGAGCCCCCCGGCACACCGCCAGGTGTGGTCCCGATCCCGGCAAGCCTGCCGCTGCTTCTTGCCGGACTTGGTGCCTTCGGCCTTATCCGCCGGCGTCAAAGCCGCATCTGAGGCCATTGGATTTTCAGTGTTAAGCTCTCTCCCGGCGTTATCCGGGAGAGAGCGTTTTCTGGTGCGGGGGCTGGCATGAGGTATTTGGTTCGAACGTTTCTTTGTCTTTCAATCGCGGCGATAACCACAACGGCAGATGCTGATCCTGCGGAAGACAGCTGTCGGCTGCTTTCAGTGACCAGTGAAAACAGGGCTGCGGACATCGAGCCCTTGTTGAACGAACTGGCGTCCCGTTGGGCCCCGAAAAGTCGGAACAATGCGATCGAGACTTTGACTTCCCTGGTCCGCGACATTCAGTTTGACGGCGGCAACGCGTATGTCGTCGCGAAACTCGGCGAGGATTACGAAGACCACATCCTTGCCATCCGCATGAAGACCGGCGAGCTTGCGGCGGCGCGCCTGACCTATGAATGGACGCCGGACGGCATGCAGTTGTCGGTCATGAACTTCAAGCGCAGGATGTCCGAAATGCTGCCCGTGGGGATGCCGATTACGGGCGAACGGATAGACTGCGGTTGAAAATGCGACTGTGTGCTGGGCTTAGACTATGAAGAACCCCACCCAACCCCTTCAACGCACGACATAAACCGACATCGGCGCGTAAGATGCGACGTAACCGGCGTTGGATGAAAAGATGTGGTCTTTTATCCCCGGAACGTGGCTTGCCATGACGATCAGGTCGCAGCCTGAGCGCTTGGCACAATCGATAACGTCCCGGCCGATATTCAGGTGCAGATCCCCCCGCAGGACGATCTGATCCGACGCTTTGATGCCGTGGGCCTTTGCCTGATTCGCGGCGAATTCGTCAAGCAGGGTCTTCATACGGTCACCTTCGGTCCGCGCCGAGGTGGTCGGCACGGCATCCACGATACCGACGTAAATCACGGTTGCGTCGCTTTCCTTCGCCGTTTGCGCGGCGAGGTCGAGCGCCTTGGTCAGCTTGTCGGTATTGTCCAAATCAACGGGAACGAGAATGCGGGAATACATCGGGCGGTCCTCCTGAATTGCTGTCCCACCATACCGACGCAGCCGCATGCCTGCCTGATCCGTGTCAATACGCGCGGCAGGCTTCGATCAACCAATCGAGAAAGGCCCTGACCGGCGCGCGCATCGGCCCCTTGGCCAGAATTGCGGAATAGACGCCGGTCATCCCGGACAATTCGCACACCTGTCTCAGCGAACCGTCCTTCAGGTGCCGGCGCATGATGATCTCGGGACCCGCCAACAGGCCATAGCCCATGACGCCGGCCTCAAGCTCCAGACGGGCGCTTCCCGGATCAACGCGGGTGATCGCGTCCGGGTCACAGCCCGCGCGGCGGATCATATCCTCGAACACCGCTTCACCGATGGTATGGTCGGCAATCCAGGGAAGGCTTGCGAGGTCGGCATCGCCGGACCCGACCAACGCCGGGGCGCCCGCGATGATCATCTTTGTCGTCAGAAGCGGGATGGCCCTGCACTCCCCCCAATCGTGGTTCGGGGCGGCGCCACGAATGACGATGTCGAACCGGCGCGTATCGATGGGCTGCGGGTTGCCTTCCGGTGTGAAGGACACCTGCACGCCCGGATGGGCCTTCCAGAATTCACCGAGCTTCGGAAGAACCGCCGCGTTGGCGAAATAATCCGTGGTCGAAACCTGAACCCCGCGCGCGGCCTGCTGATGCTTGAGATCCTCGATCGCGCCAAAGATCTGGGAGAACGCTTCGTTCAACGGTCGGGCAAGCTGTTGCCCGGCCTCGGTCAGCGCCAGCCCCCGCCCCTCGCGGCGGACAAGCGCCGCTTCGACCTCGGCTTCCAGTTTGCGAACCTGCTGCGCAATGGCCGCCGGTGTGACGTTCAACGCCCGTGCCGCCGCGGAATACCCGCCAAGCCGCGCCGTCGCCTCAAACGCGCGAAGCGTTGTCAGGGGAGGAGATTTGCGCCAATCGACGTTCATGATTTAATATCTCAAGTTAAAGATATAGATTTATTGCTGACTCTTACTTCTCAAAAATCATAGCTAATGTGGTCCTATTATCAAGTTAGAAAGACAAATTAGGTAAGACAGACTATCACTTATAATCCACTGGAAAGGACCCGACATGACCCGCAAAACCACATCCCTGCTTGCCGCTGCCGCTGTGGCCGTCTCCGGCACGGCGATGGCCGACAACACGACCGATGCGGCGCAAAAAGCGCATATGACCTATCTCGCCGCGATCAACTCAAACGACACCGCGCGGCTTCTTGATGCCGTGACCGACGACATCGTTCTGATTGCCCCCAATGCGCCCCCGCTGGTGGGCAAAGACGCCGTCGCCCCTTGGGTGGCGGGCTATTTCGACGCCGTCGAGACGACGTGGAAGAAGCAAACACTGGAGTTCGTCGTCGGCGACGGCTGGGCGTTCGAGCGTTACAGCTACAGTGTTGTCGACCGCCCCCGTGACGGGGCGCCGGCCTCGACCGACACAGGCAACGGGATCAACATCTATCGGCTTGATCCGGATGGCGTCTGGCGGGTCGCACGCGACGCCTGGGCGACGGACCGGCCCATGCCGTTGACATATGAGGGTATGGGACCGTTCTGATATCTGGAAAAAGAAGGGGTGGCGTGCGGCGCGGCACCCCTGCCCGACCTGACCGCTATCCGGCCTCTGCGAAGTCCGTCACCACCGCCACGCCCGGCGCCGTGGGGCCATTGAAGGCATGCAGTTCCGCGCTGACCCCCGACAGTCCGATCTCGCGCGCGATCATCGGGGTCATGTCCACCCGCCCCGCCGTGATCAGGCCCAGAAGGCTGGGGTATTTCCAGGACGGCATCCCCCGCGTGCCGTAAAGCGCGAGGTTGCCCATATAGACCGCGTTCATGTTGATCTCCATGCGCGCGGTATGGCCCACGGGCATCCCGACCTGCACATGGCGACCCAAGGGGCGCAGGCATTCGATTGAGGCGTTGGTCGTGGCCGCGATGCCCAGCGCCTCGATCGACACATGCGCGCCGCCGCCGGTGATCTCGCGGATACGGGCGGCGGTGTCGCCCTCTGTCGCATTCACTGCAGCTTCGGCGCCCAAGCCCTTGGCGTGGGTCAATTTTTCTTCGACGATATCGACGACGACAACCCGCGCACCCATCGCCTGACCAAGGATCAGACAGGCCAGCCCGATGCCGCCCGTGCCATGCACCGCCAGCCATTCGCCCGGTTGCAGCGCGGCACGCCCCGTCAGGGCGTGCCAAGCGGTCGTCACACGACAACCCAGCCCCGCGGCAACCGTCGGCGACAGGTTCTCGGGCAGCAGCGCCAGGTTGTGATCGAACGGAACCGCGACGTATTCGGCGAAGGCGCCGGGTTCGACAAAGCCCGGCAGGCGCTGGTTCGGGCAGGTATTGCCGTGGCCCGACTGACAGGACGGACAGGACCCGCAGGCCAGAATGAAGGGCGCGACCAGCACATCGCCGGCCTTGTAGGTGGCGCGCGGCCCGGCCTCGACCACCTCACCGCAATATTCATGACCGCCGATCTGGCCCGGTTTCACCCGCGGGTGTTCGCCCGTCCAGCCATGCCAATCCGACCGGCAGACGCCGCAGGCCAGCACCTTGAGCACGACGCCATCCTCGGGACAGGCAGGTTCGGGCACGTCTTCGATGACAAGATCGGCGTTATACTCTCTCAGGACCGCGGCACGCATCGCTCAGACGATCTCGACGCGGTAGCTTTCGATCACTGTATTGGCGAGCAACTTTTCGCACATCTCCCCCACCGTGACGCGCGCGGCCTCGGCATCGGTTTCGGCCAGATCAAGTTCGATCACCTTGCCCTGTCGCACGCCTTCGACGCCCGAAAACCCCAGCGTACCAAGGGCGTGGCGCACCGCCTCGCCCTGTGGGTCAAGCACCCCGTCTTTGAGCATTACGTGAACCCGTGCCTTCATGTGTCATTCCCCGATGCTTCGACGGCGCATTCCCAGCCGTCATAATCCCACCCAAGCGCCGCCAGATCCGCCCGCAGCTTGGCCGTGAACGGATCGAAGGTTTCGGCCAGCACATCGCGCTGCTGGATGAAAAGCAAGCCGCCCTTCTTGGCCGCGTTCCGGACCTCGCCTTCATGGGCGGCAAGATAGTCCCGCACGGCCTGCGGCGGGCTGGGCGTGTGGTGTTTCGATGGATAGGCATAGTGCACGACCTCGCGCGGGGCCGTGCCATCGTCACCGTGAATACGCAGCATCTGACGCAGCGCATCATTGGCCGCCTTGCTGCCCATCGGCGTTTCCGGCCCTGCCGTGATCTCATGCACGGCACCCGAGGCGGCAACACGCCCGCCCTTGCCGATCACCCGGTCCAGCGTCGCGCCCAGAAACTGCCCGAGGCGGCCGGCCATCAGTTGATCAGCGTCGGTTTCGTCGTGTGCGTGACGTTGCTGGGCAGAACCCCCAGACGGCGCGCCACTTCGGTATAGGCGTCGTTGAGCGACCCCAGATCGCGGCGGAACACGTCCTTGTCGAGCTTTGCGCCGGTTTCGATGTCCCACAAACGGCAACTGTCTGGGCTGATCTCATCGGCGATGATCAGCCGCTGATAATCGCCGTCCCAGACGCGGCCGATCTCGATCTTGAAATCCACCAGCTTGATCCCGACCGCCAGCATGCAGCCCGACAGAAAGTCGTTCACGCGCAAGGCAAGAGCGACCATATCGTCCAGATCCTGTTGGCTGGCCCAACCGAAGGCGATGATATGCTCTTCGGCCACCAGCGGATCACCCAGCGCATCGTCCTTCAGGCAGAACTCGACGATGGGGCGCGGCAATGCGGTGCCTTCCTCGATCCCGAGCCGCTGGCTCATCGATCCGGCGGCGACATTGCGGACGATGACCTCAAGCGGAATGATCTCGACCGAGCGGATCAGTTGTTCGCGCATGTTGATGCGACGGATGAAATGCGTGGGCACGCCGATCTGCGCGAGCCCCTTCATGAAAAACTCGCTCAGGCGGTTGTTGAGCACGCCCTTGCCGTCGATCACGTCCTTTTTCTGGGCGTTGAAGGCCGTGGCGTCATCCTTGAAATACTGCACGAGCGTGCCCGGTTCGGGGCCTTCGTACAGAATCTTCGCCTTGCCTTCGTAAACCTTCTTGCGGCGTGCCATTGTATCTCCAGACAGACTGCTCGCGCCGGGGCCGGATGCCCCTGCGTGCGACTGCCGGACCTATAGGGCAGATCGTGCAGTCGAGCAAGGACACCCTCTTGGCATTCCGCGCGCGGGAGGCCATATCTGTGGAAACCATTATTACAGCCGGGAGACGCCACCCATGACCACATTCGATGAGCGCGAACACGCGTTTGAGAACAAATTCGCCCATGACGCAGAAATGCAGTTCAAGGCCGAAGCGCGACGCAACAAGCTTTTGGGTCTCTGGGCCGCGGGTTTGATGGGCATGGACGGCAGCGCGGCAGAGGCCTACGCAAAGGAAGTCGTGAAGGCGGATTTCCAAGAGGCCGGGCACGAAGACGTCTATCGCAAGTTGGCGGGCGACCTTGGCGAGAAAGCCGATGAGGCCACCATCCGCGCCAAGATCGCCGAATTGATGGCCGTCGCCAAGGCGCAGCTTCTCGACGAGATTTAGGGTTCTATTAACCAGCCTCATCATCTTGATGATGATTATGCATTTGCCTCACACGCGCGCGCGTGGCATGAGGCTCCAAACGGGCCGCCGCATCTTGCCGCGGCCCGCTCTTGTTATTGTGAAGGATGCCGCTCGATGACCGATGCCCTGTCCACCCTTCTGGCCGAGCGGCCATGGATCCTTGCCGATGGCGCCACCGGCACGAACCTGTTCAACATGGGGCTGGCCTCGGGCGACGCGCCCGAGTTCTGGAACGTGGACCGCCCGGCGGACATCAAGACCCTTTACAAGGGCGCGGTCGATGCGGGCAGCGATCTCTTTCTCACCAATACGTTCGGTGGCAACGCCTCGCGCCTGAAACTGCATAACGGACAGGACCGGGTGTTCGAGTTGAACAAGGCCAGCGCCGAAATCGCGCGCGAGGTGGCCGATAGCGCGGGTCGCACCGTGATCGTCGCGGGTTCGATCGGCCCGACGGGTGAGATAATGGCCCCGATGGGTGCACTCACCCATGAACTTGCCGTCGAGATGTTTCACGAACAGGCCGAGGGGCTGAAGGCCGGCGGGGCGGATGTGCTGTGGGTCGAAACGATCAGCGCGCCGGAAGAATACAAGGCCGCCGCCGAAGCCGCACTTCTGGCTGGCATGCCATGGTGCGGAACGATGAGTTTCGACACCGCGGGCCGGACGATGATGGGCCTGACCTCTGCCGCGATGGCCACGATGGTTGAAAAGCTCGACCACAAACCGCTTGCCTTCGGGGCCAATTGCGGGGTCGGCGCATCGGATCTGTTGCGCACGGTTCTTGGCTTTGCCGCGCAAGGGACCGAACGCCCGGTCATCGCCAAGGGCAATGCGGGCATTCCGAAATACCATGACGGGCACATCCACTATGACGGCACGCCCGACTTGATGGCCGATTACGCGGTGCTGGCGCGCGATTGCGGCGCCACGATCATCGGCGGGTGCTGTGGCACGACGCCGGCGCATCTTGAAAAGATGCGCGAGGCGCTTGAGACGCGGCCCACGGGCTCGCGCCCCACGCTGGACGCGATCACCAGCGCGTTGGGGGCGTTTTCGTCAGCCTCCGACGGCACCGATGGCGCCGCCGCCCCGGTCCGCACCCGGCGTCGGCGCGCAAGAAGCTAGGCGTAAACACGGAACCGCCCTTGGTGCACAGGCTGTGACATGACCCATAAAGAGCATCGTCAGGCAATGGAAACCGCGCTGAAATCCATCCTCGTGCCCGACCTGCGCGCACGCGGTTTTCGCGGCAGCTTCCCCCATTTCCGACGCCAGACGGATGACCGCGTCGATTTTCTGTCGATCCAGTTCAAACGCAGCGGTGGCAGTTTCTGTGTCGAGATCGGGCAAACCGGGCCCGATGGCCTGACAGAGGGGCCCTTTCGCGACCGGCCCGTGGCCAAGCTGGACGTCACCTATCTGAAAGACCGGTTGCGCCTTGGGTCACGCCCGCATGAGGGGATCAGCGACCATTGGTACGTCTTCGGGCCCGCGTCCTATGATCCGCCTGCCCCGATGTCCGACCACGACGCTATTGCCCGCGACGTTGTCGGACACGTGGAAACCGACGGCGAAGCCTGGTGGAACACCCATGCGCGGACATTGTGATACCGCAGGGACCGTGCCGCCTTCCGGACCAGGGCTGATTGGCAACGACGCCCTTGCCCGTCCGGCGTGGACGTACCTTCAGCCGACGCTAGAGGTCAGTATCGAAGGCAAACCGCGCCAGAACGCCATGATGATCCGAGCCAAGCCGCGGCAAACGCGTGACCGAGACCGTCGCGGACCCTTCGGGCACAAGCACGTGGTCAATGGGCAGGCGCGGCAGGGTGTCGATCAGGTTCTTGCCGTCCACGGAATAGCTCAGCGCCAATGTCCCGCCGGCAAACCCGGCCATTTCGGTTCCGGTGGCCCGTGCGATGGCCCGCACGGCATGCGACCAGGCGACCATGTTGAAATCGCCGCCCAGAACCACCGGCCCTTCAAGCGCGGACAAGATCGGCAAAAGCCCCTCGACCTGGCTGGCTTGGCGATAGGGATAGGGCCAGTGCAGGTGAAGCGAGACCACCCAAAGTGGACCATCGGGGGTGAGAACCTGCATCCCGGCAAGCCCCGCCCCTTCGGCGCAAACGGTCTTCCCGTCGACCGCCGGGAACCGCGACAGAACCGCGATGCCGCCCACGGCGGCGAAGGGGCAGAAATGCTGATAGGGAAAGGTTTCGCGAAGTGCGCCAAGGATTGGCCGGTTGCGGCGGTGAAGCTCTTGCAGGGCGACGAAATCGACCCCCTTGTCCAGGATATCCGCGGCGACGGGGTTGGTGTCGGGCAGGCGGAACAGCAGGTTTTTCTGATAGATCGCATAGGTTTGGGTCCCATCGGGCAGCATCGACGCCGGGCTGGGCGGAACAAGGCTGACCCCGCCCCCGATCGCCACCGCCAGCCCCGCCAAGGCAAGGCGGCGCGGCCCCGGGATGAGCAGCAAGAGAGAGATGAACGCCAAAGCCGGCACGACCAGCGGGCGCAGCAGAGACAGCGAGTCGCCCAGCCCGTGGAACCGACCGGTAAAGCCCAGTGCGAGCACCGCCACGCAAAGCACGGCTATCGCAATCAGAAACGCACGCATTACAAAGCTCCTGTCCGCCTCATCACCGGGGGCGAGCCGTATTCAAGCGCGTGGGCCGCCGCCCTGGTTCTCTGGCCGCCGCGCCACGAAATCCACAAGGGCCGAACGCCCCGAATGGCCCGAGCCTTCGTCGATCTCGGCATCGTAATCGGCCAGCCGCAGAATGTCCCATCCCGAAAAGGCGTCCCGCAACAGCGGTTCGGTGTACATGTTTTCGGCCCAGGGCGGACCGCCGGTGCCATACCCGACCTGACGCGGGGCGTATCCGTGCAAGAGCAAAAGGCCACCGGGGCGGACCGCCCGTGCCATGTTCGCAAAGAGCGCCGCGCGCATGTCCGGCGGGGCGAATTGAATGAAGATGGCCACGACGGCATCGAACTCCTGCGTCCAGTCCCAGTCTTCGACCCCCGAGAGGTTGAACGCCACCGTCACGTCGCGTGTCTTGGCCAGCGACCGGGCTTTCTCGACCGCCTTGGTCGACCCATCGAAGGCCGTGACGTCATGGCCAAGCTGCGCAAGATAGACCGAGTTGCGCCCCTCTCCGTCGGCCACGCACAGCACCCGCGAGGCGGCGGGCAGAAGCGGAGCCTGCGCCACCAGAAAGGCGGCGGGTTCGGTGCCGAACAGAAACCCGTCCTGATCGTATCGCTGGTTCCACATGTCATCCATCAGGGTCCCCTTGGGTGCTGCGTCGCGGGTCATAAGACCACGTGTCGCGCGCCGGACCAAGCTCTAGAAAAGCTCCATCTGGTCGCCCGGCTTGGGCGGCACGGCAAAAAGATCCGTGCGCAGGGGCGGCAGGTCGGTGGCAAGGCCCAAGCGCTTGACCGCGATGGCGAAACGCTGGGCCATCAGCTCGGCAAACGCACCCTCGCCGCGCAGCCGCTTGCCCCATTCGGGGTCATAGTCGCGCCCGCCATGCAGGTCACGCACGCGGCCCATCACCCGGGCGGCGCGGTCGGGAAACGCCTCTTCCAGCCATTCCCGGAACAAGGGTGCCACCTCAAGCGGCAGCCGCAGCATGATCCAGCTAGCGGCCACCGCCCCGGCGTCGCGCGCAGCCTCCAATATCGCCTCCAGCTCGTGATCGGTGAGCGCGGGGATCATGGGCGAGGCCATGACCCGCACCGGGCACCCCGCATCTGTCAGCCGGCGGATGGTCTGCAACCGGCGCGCGGGGTGTGGCACGCGCGGTTCCATCGCGCGGCTGACGGCCGGGTCGAGCGTCGTCACCGAAATGCCGACACGGGCCAGCCCCATGCGCCCCATCTCGCCCAGAATATCCGCATCACGCTCGATCAGCGTGCCCTTGGTGACCACCGCGACGGGGTGGCGATGGGCCAGCAGCACCTCAAGAATGCGCCGCATGATCCCATGCTCGCGCTCAATCGGCTGATAGGGGTCGGTATTGGTGCCGATGGCAATGACCGCCGGGCGGTAACTCTTGCGCGCCAGTTCCCGGGCCAGACCCTCGGGCGCGTCGGGCCGGGCGATCAGCCGGGTTTCGAAATCAAGCCCCGGGCTCATCCCGAGCCAGGCGTGGCTGGGGCGTGCAAAGCAATAGATACAGCCGTGTTCGCACCCCCGGTACGGGTTTATCGAGCGGTCGAAACTAAGATCCGGGGACGTGTTGCGCGTGATCACGCGGCGCGGGCGTTCAACCGAAACCTCGGTTCGAAGCGGCGGCAGCGGGTCGTCCACGGGCCAGCCATCATCGACCGGCGCGCGCGTCCGGGCTTCATAGCGCCCGACGCGATTGGTGCGCGCCGCGCGCCCTTTTCGAAGGGCTTCGGGGGTATGTCCGTCTTCCAGCAGCATTGCACCAATTTAGAACAAAGAAAGAACATTTGCCAATGCCCCGATGTGGCAAAACTGCAAAAACGCCGCCAGATCACGGCATTATCACCGGTTCAGGTCGGTTGCGGCCTGAACCTTGTCGTAAACCGCCAAGTGCGGATGCGACAAAATATCCATGACATGCAAGGAAACGCGAGCGGTGCCACCGGCCCGTGGGGAGAATACCATGACTGATGAAGAAGACGATATCATCCTGGCCGACCTGCCCGATGACGAACTTGTCGCGCAGATGTTCGACGATCTTTACGACGGTCTCAAGGAAGAGATCGAAGAAGGCGTGAACATTCTTCTCGAACGCAAATGGGCGCCGTACCGCATCCTGACCGAGGCGCTTGTCGGCGGCATGAAAATCGTCGGGGACGATTTCCGCGACGGCATCCTCTTCGTTCCCGAAGTTCTTTTGGCCGCAAACGCGATGAAGGGCGGTATGGCCATCCTGAAACCGCTTCTCATCGAAACCGGCGCGCCGCGCATGGGCAAGATGGTGATCGGCACGGTCAAGGGCGACATCCACGACATCGGTAAGAACCTTGTGTCGATGATGATGGAAGGCGCGGGCTTTGAAGTTGTCGATCTGGGCATCAACAACGCGGTCGAAGCGTATCTTGAGGCGCTGGCCACCGAAGAGCCCGACATTCTGGGCATGTCCGCCCTTCTGACGACGACGATGCCGTATATGAAGGTCGTCATCGACACGATGAAGGAACAGGGCATTCGCGATGACTATATCGTGCTGGTCGGCGGC
Source organism: Paracoccaceae bacterium (assembly GCA_013042605.1). Classification (GTDB taxonomy): domain Bacteria; phylum Pseudomonadota; class Alphaproteobacteria; order Rhodobacterales; family Rhodobacteraceae; genus JABDPT01. Next base: position 6,958 of record JABDPT010000258.1, on the reverse strand, counting down.
GCGCCGCTGAACGAAGAGTTCGGAAAGGCCATCGGCGCCGATGCCTATTGCCGCGACGCGGCCGTCGCGGTCGAGACCGCGAAAGAGTTCGTGGCCCGCAAGCACAACCAGATGGCCGCCGGTTAGAGCGGCCAGATGAACGGGATCAGGGCCGAGGCCAGGATCCCGATACTCAGGTTCAGCGGAATGCCGACCTTCATGAAATCGGTGAACCGGTATCCGCCGGGGCCATAGACCATCATGTTCGTCTGATAGCCGATGGGCGTCGCGAAAGACGCCGAGGCCGCCACCATTACCGCCACCACGAGGGGCCGCGCATCGATGCCCAAGGCCGCCGCCAGCCCAATGGCGATGGGCGTGACCACCACGGCCACGGCGTTGTTTGACACAAGCTCGGTCAGGATAGAGGTCAGCAGATAGACTGCCCAGACGATCAGGAAGGGCGGCAGCATGCCCAGGGTTGGCGCGATGGCATTGGCGATCAGGGCGACGGCACCGCTTGCCTCAAGCGCGGCCCCGATGGCCAGCATCGCAAAAATCAGCGCCAGAAGCCGCCCATCGACAAAGCCGAACGCCTCATCCGCGTCGATGCACCGCGAAACCAGGACAAGGGCCACCGCCAGGATCGCCAAGAGGAAGATCGGGGCCACGTTCAGCGCGGCCAGTGCGACGATGGCCAGAAGCGCCCCGATGGCGATGGGTGCATGGCGCCGCCGATAGGCGCGGGCCGAGGGTTGCGAGACGTCGACAAGGTCCATATCCGCCGCCAGCCGCCGAATATCCTCGGGCGCGCCCTCCAGCAACAGCGTGTCACCCACCCGCACGATCAGATCGTCAAGCTGCCGTCCGATATTCTGGTTCCGCCGGTGAACCGCCAGCGGGTAAACGCCATAGCGCCGCCGCAGACGCAGCGACCCAAGCGAACGCCCCACCATGCGCGCGCCCGGCGAGATCAGCACTTCGACCGTCGTCGTTTCGACCGACGACAGCTTGTCGACCATGCGCAGGGCCTTGTTCTGTTGCAGGCCCAGAAGCTCGGACATCGCGGTGCGCAACACGACCCGGTCGCCGGCCTCAAGCGTGACCCCCGTCAGGTTGCGCCGAAGCGAGGCGTCGCCGCGCAACACGTCGATCAGGCGCACGCCGTCGCGGGCAAACAGGTCGACCTCTTTCACGGCCTCGCCGATCAGCGGACTGTCTTCGGGAATGGCCACTTCCGTGAAGAACTTCATCTTGGCGCGGCCCGACAAGAGGTCGGCCATGCTTTCGCGTTCGGGCAGAAGCTTCGGGCCGAAGAGCCGCAAATAGATCATCCCCCAGATCACGAGAAACACCGCCAGCGGCGTCACCTCGAAGATCGTGAAAGCCTCAAGCCCGTTGGCCCGCGCCACACCATCGACCAGCAGGTTCGTCGAGGTGCCGATCAATGTCAGCGTCCCACCGAGAATGGCCGCATAGCTCAGCGGGATCAGCAGCTTCGAGGCCGGCATCCCCAAGCGCCGCGCCAGTTGCACGAAGACCGGGATCATGACAACGACCACCGGCGTGTTCGACACGATGGCCGAGGACAGGATGACGAAGCCCATGAGGGCGGCAATCGCGACGACAGGGCGCGTGTCGGCCTGCGCCTCGGCCTTGGCGGTGAACCAGTCAAGCGCCCCGGTCCGCACCAGCGCCCCCATCACCACGAACATCGCCGCAATCGTCCAGGGGGCGGGGTTCGACAGCACCGACAGCGCGGCGTCATAGGGCAGCACCCCGAGGATAAGCATCAGAGCCACGCCACCGATGGCCACGACCTCGGCCGGGTAGCTCTCGCGCATGAAAAGCACGAACATCAGCGCGACGACCGCCAGCGCAAGCGCGGCCTCGATCTCCGGACTGAACGTAAAGAGTTCCATTGCCGCGCCTTTATGGTCGATCAGGCGGTATCTTTGCCTGTTGCCTCAACCGGGGCAAGCGGCTCTTTCGGGCGGGGCTGGACAAGGAACATACCCGCGAACATCAGACCCATCGCGGCCCAGATCCAGCCCGAATAGCTTTCGCCGAGGAAGATCATCGCCCAGATGACGCCAAACCCGGTGACAAGGTAACTGACCTGCACCGCGAAGACGGGCCCCGCGCGCCCCACCATCCAGACATATCCCGTGTACGCGACCGCATGCATGATCGAACTGGCCACTACAGCGGCATCCGCCGCGCCCCATGGGCCGCGGGGGTCGATGAACTCTCCGGTGAGCACGGCCAGTGGCAGGGCGATCACCGCCCCAATGATCGACGCGCCGTAAAGCACCTGCACAGGGTCCATGCCCGCAGTGCCCCAACGCGCCACGGCATTGCCTTCCAGCGCATAGAAAAGCGGCGCCACCATCGCTAGCGGCACGAAGATCAGCATTGCGCGGTCGGGCAGGCTCGCCTCGGGCAGCACGATCAGCATCACCCCGACCAATCCGAAGCCAAGCCCCGAAAACCGCCGCCAGGAAAAGCCTTCGTTGCGCATGAGGATCGCGATTGGAAAGGCCAGCATCGGGATCAGCGACAACAGGATCGATGTCAGCCCGGACGGCAGATGCCGGATCGCCTCGAACGACGCGAGGTTGGGGAAGATCGTGCCGACCAGGGCGATGAAGACGAAAACGATCACCTGCGCGCGCCCGAACGGCAATCCATTGCCACGCAACCGGTTGACCACACCCAGAAACGCCGCCCCGATCACAAGCTGCCAGAAGATCAGCCCCGGGGCGCGATACTCTCCGCTGACCGCGATTTTCGTCAGCGGCTGCGTGCCGCCCCAAAGCGCGCCGAAAAAGGCGAGCATGGCGATCAGAAACGCGGCCTCGCGGGCGCGGGCTGTCACGGCGCGGCGCCGGGCAAATGCCCGCCACGGCGCACTGAAACGACCCGTGTCGCCGCCCCGGTCTTGTCATCGGTTTCGATATATAGCCCCGCAAGGCTTGCCTCGCCCGCTGCCGGGGTGAACCGCCCCTTGGGCATGCCGGTGACAAAGCGGCGCATCGGCTCGGCCTTTTCCATCCCGATCACCGAATGGTAATCGCCGCACATGCCCGCATCGGTCTGATACCCGGTGCCGCCTGGCAGGATCATCGCATCCGCCGTGGGCACATGGGTGTGGGTGCCCACGACAACACTCGCCCGCCCGTCGCAGTAATGGCCCATGGCCATCTTTTCAGAGGTCGCCTCGCAATGCATGTCGACAAGGCTCGCCTGCACCATGCCGCCGCGCGGATGCGCCTTCAGCACCGTGTCGACCGCGCTGAACGGGTCATCGAAGGGGCGTTTCATGAAGACCTGCCCCAGCACCTGTGTGACCAAGATCTTGCGCCCGCGCCCGGCATCGAACACCCCCGCCCCGCGCCCGGGCGCGTCCTTGGCGAAGTTGAGCGGACGCAGGATGCGCGGTTCCGTGGTGATGAACTGAAGCATGTCCTTCTGATCGAACGCGTGATCCCCAAGGGTAATCACATCGACGCCCGCCTCCAGCAGGTCTTTGGCATGCGCCGCCGACAGACCGACGCCAGAGGTCGCGTTTTCACCGTTCACCACAACGAAATCGAGCGACCACGCCGCGCGCAGGTCGGCCAGTTGCCCGATCACCGCCGCGCGCCCCGCACGGCCCATAACATCGCCAAGAAAAAGCAGTTTCATGACCGACAGGCCTAGGGCGCGGCCGCGCCAAGGGCAAGCAGAGATCGCGGCCTCTGCGGGGGATTTGGCCCGATGCCCGGCGCTCAGCCCTTCGAAAAGGTCATCACGCCGGTTTCGGTGACAATCGCATCAAGTGGCTGATCGGTGGCGTTCCGTGGCAGGTCCGCCGCCTCTTGCGCGGCATAGGCAAAGCCGACCGCAAGCGTCGGTCTGGCGGCCCGCAACCGCGCCAGCGTGCGGTCATAGAACCCGCCGCCATAGCCCAGCCGCCCGCCTTGCGCATCGAACGCCACCAGCGGCACGATCAGCACGTCCGGCACCACCGGAACCGCAAGCGCCGGCACCCGCGCGCCGAACGGGCCGGCGACCATGTCTTCGCCCGGGGTCCAGCGATGGAACATCAGCGGCTGCCCCGTGCCCGCAATCACCGGCACGCAAACCGGCCCGGACCAGTCGGCCATCACCGGCAGCGGGTCGATCTCGGTCCGGATCGGCATATAGCCCGCCAGTGCCGACCCGGCACGGGCGGCAAGATAGGCGCGCAGATGCGCCTGCGCCGCCGCATCAAGCCCCTGCCCATGCGCCGCCTTGCGCCGGGCGAAGGCCGCCTTGCGCGCCTCGGCCTTGGCGGCCTCGACACTCATAGCAAAAGAACGACGGCGAGGCCGAGAAAGGCAAAGAACCCAACGACATCCGTGACGGTCGTGACAAACGCACCCGAGGCAAGCGCGGGGTCGACGCCGATCTTTTCCAGCAGGACCGGGATGCCGATGCCCGCAAACCCCGCCACCACGAGGTTCACCACCATCGCCGCCGCGATCACCACGCCCAGCATCGGGATGCCGAACCACACCACGCCGACGATGCCCATGATCACCGCAAAGGCGATGCCGTTCACCGCGCCCACCAGAACCTCGCGCCGGATCACGCGCCATACGTTCGACCCGGAAAGGTCCTTCGTGGCAATCGCGCGCACCGCCACGGTCAGACTCTGGGTGCCCGCATTCCCGCCCATCGACGCGACGATCGGCATCAGCACGGCAAGGGCCACGACCTGTGCAATCGCATCCTCGAACTGCGCGATGACCAGCGACGCAAGGATCGCGGTGACAAGGTTCACCGCAAGCCAGGGGAACCGCCGCCGCGTGGTGTCGATCACCCGGTCGGACAACCGCCCCTCGCCCACACCGGCCAGACGCAGAATGTCTTCCTCGTGCTCTTCATCCAAGACCGCCATCGCGTCGTCGATGGTGATGACACCGGCCAGCCGCCCGTCTTCATCGACCACCGGGGCCGAAATCAGGTGATACTGGTTGAAAGCATAGGCCACCTCGCCCTCATCCTGCGACACCGGGATCGTGCGAAAGCTGTCTTCGAGAAGGTCGGTCAGCTTCACCGCGCGGGGCGAGCCCATGATCTTGCCTAGCGTGACATAGCCCGTGGGCCGGTGGCGCGGATCGACGAGGATCACGTGGTAGAACGCGTCGGGCAGATCATCGTGCGCGCGCAGGTGATCGATGGTCTCGCCGACATTCCAATGCTCGGGCGCGGTGACGACCTCGCGCTGCATGAGACGCCCGGCAGAATATTCGGGATAAGCCAGCGCCTGTTCGACCGCGACCCGGTCACTGTCTTCGAGCGCATCAAGAAGGGCTTCCTGCTGCGGCGCCTCAAGGTCTTCGAGAAGGTCGACGACATCGTCGCTTTCCAGCTCACGCACAGCCTCGCTCAACGCTTCGCTGGGCAGATAGTCGATCACCTCTTCGCGCAGACCCTCGTCGAGTTCCGACAGCACCTCGCCATCGATGATCGACGGGGCCAGAAGCAGGATCTCACGCCGCTCGCCATCATCGATCTGTTCAAGAAGGTCGGCGATATCGGCCGCGTGCAGCGGTTCGACAAGCTCGGACAAACGCGCGGCATCGGCACTGGCGACGGCCTGTCGGACGCTGCCGAAAAGCTTGTTGTCCAGCGCGTAATCGCCGTCTTCGACCGGTTCGAGCGTATCGGGTGCGTCGGCCATTGAGCTGCCTCCTGTCGGTTTGGCGCGACCATAGGCGAAGGACCTGATGGAAAACAGAGGTATTGCGCGGATTTACGGGCGAACGGGCGCGGCCTAGGGTGGCATCGAAGGGGATGCAGGATGCCAGGGATCGAGTTGATAACCGGACAGGTGCTAAGCTTCACCGCCAGTCCGTTTCATGACGGGGTTGGGGCGGCGGTGCATGACAGCCACGGCGCGGTGGCCGTGCAGGACGGGCGCATTCTGGCGGTCGGGTCGGCGAGCGATCTTGCCGCACAGTACCCCGACGCCACGCGTACCGATTGTGGCAAGGGTCTGATCCTGCCCGGCTTTGTCGACGCACACGCGCATTACCCGCAAACCGCGATCATCGCGAGCTGGGGAAAGCGGCTCATCGACTGGCTGAACACCTATACGTTCCCCGAGGAAATGCGCTTCAACGACCCCGCCTATGCCCCTGAAATCGCAGGCCGATACCTTGATCTGTTGCTCGCTCATGGCACGACAAGCGTCGCCAGCTATTGCACCATCCACCCCGCCAGCGTGACCGCGTTTTTCGAAGCCGCTGCCGCGCGGGGCATGGCCGTGGGCGCGGGCAAGACCTGCATGGATCGCAACGCGCCGGATGGGCTGCGCGATACCGCCCAAAGCGCCTATGACGACAGTAAGGCGTTGCTCGAACGCTGGCACGGGCAGAACCGCGCGCGCTATATCATCACACCGCGCTTTTCACCGACGTCGACGCCGGACCAGCTTGCCGCCCTCGGCGCGCTCTGGGCCGAGCATCCCGGCTGCCTGATGCAGACACATCTGAGCGAGCAACATGACGAGATCGAGTGGGTGCACGACCTCTTTCCCGACGCCCGCGACTACCTTGATACCTATGAAACCTTCGGTCTTCTGGGGCCGAACGGGATGTATGGCCACGCGATCCACCTGACCGACCGCGAACGCGCGCGGCTGACCGAGGTTGACGCGGCGCTGATCCATTGTCCCACCTCGAACACCTTCATCGGATCGGGGCTGTTCGACATGGACGGGCTGACGGCGTCGGGCCTGCGCGTGGGGCTGGCCACCGATACCGGCGGCGGGTCGTCGTTTTCGATGCTGCGCACGATGGCCTCGGCCTATGAAGTGGCGCATCTGCGCGGGCGGTCGCTGCACCCGGCCGAGCTTTTGTGGCTTGCCACAGCAGGGTCCGCCGAAGCGATGCAGATGCAGGACGAAGTGGGCACGCTCACACCGGGCAGCGCGGCGGACCTCGTGGTG
>JABDPT010000255.1 GCA_013042605.1 Paracoccaceae bacterium | reverse complement strand
GGATGCGGCCGACCGGGCCCGGGCCAATGGCGCCATCGCGCAGCTTGGCAATGTCGGCACGGCCAGTTCGACCCCGCTTTTCGCGCTTGCGGCGGCGGGCGGGCTTGTCGGAACCGCGCTTCTGACCATGCTGATTTCAGCACTCGGCTTCACGGCTCTTTGGCTTATCCACAGAAAGATCGCCAAAACGGCGTGACCTTTCGCAAATGTTCACTTAATGTTCTGTTAAGGCCATTGAGTCTCGCGGCGCGTCCGCTATCTCTCTGGTTTGCCCAACCCGAGGATCGTCATGCCCGAGCTCAAGAACATCGAAGTCCGCGGCGCCCGCGAGCATAATCTCAAGAATATCGACGTCGATGTTCCCCGGGATCAGCTTGTGGTGATCACCGGCCTGTCCGGCTCGGGCAAATCCTCGCTCGCCTTCGATACGATCTATGCCGAAGGCCAGCGCCGCTATGTCGAAAGCCTGAGCGCCTATGCACGCCAGTTCCTCGACATGATGGAAAAGCCCGATGTCGACCATATCAGTGGCCTGAGCCCCGCGATTTCCATCGAGCAGAAGACGACCTCGAAGAACCCGCGCTCCACCGTCGGCACGGTGACCGAGATCTACGACTACATGCGGCTTCTCTTCGCCCGCGTCGGCACACCCTTTTCGCCTGCCACCGGCCTGCCCATCGAAGCACAGCAGGTGCAGGACATGGTCGACCGCGTGATGACCATGGAAGAGGGGACGCGCGCCTATCTTCTGGCCCCGATCGTGCGCGACCGGAAGGGCGAATACCGCAAGGAATTCCTTGAGTTGCGCAAGCAGGGCTTCCAGCGCGTCAAGGTCGATGGCGTGTTTCACGAACTCGACGATCCGCCGACGCTCGACAAGAAATTCCGCCACGATATCGACGTTGTCGTTGACCGGATCGTGGTGCGCGAGGGGCTGGAAACCCGGCTGGCCGACAGTTTCCGCACCGCGCTCGACCTCGCGTCGGGGATCGCCATCCTGGAGACCGCGCCCGCCGATGCCGAGCCAGAACGCATCACCTTCAGCGAAAACTTCGCCTGCCCCGTCTCGGGCTTCACCATCCCCGAGATCGAGCCGCGGCTCTTTTCGTTCAACGCCCCCTTCGGCGCCTGCCCGGATTGCGACGGGCTCGGGGTCGAGCTGTTCTTTGACGAACGCCTCGTCGTGCCGGATCAGAACCTCAAGATCTATGACGGCGCGCTGGCCCCGTGGCGCAAGGGCAAGTCGCCCTATTTCCTGCAAACCATCGAAGCCATCGCCAAGCATTACGAGTTCGACAAGAACACCAAATGGAAAGACCTCGCCCCGCATGTGCAGCAGGTCTTCCTTTATGGTTCGGGCGAGGATGAGATCAAATTCCGCTATGACGAAGGCGGCCGCGTCTATCAGGTCAGCCGCCCCTTCGAAGGCGTCATCCCGAACATGGAACGCCGCTATCGCGAGACCGATTCAAGCTGGATCCGCGAGGAATTCGAGCGTTATCAGAACAACCGCCCCTGCGGCACCTGCGACGGCTACCGCCTGCGGCCCGAGGCGCTGGCGGTCAAGATCGCCGGCCTGCATGTCGGCGAAGTGGTGCAGATGTCGATCCGCGAGGCTTATGACTGGTGCGAAAGCGTTCCGGCCAACCTGACCAAGCAGAAAAACGAAATCGCCCGCGCCATCCTCAAGGAAATCCGCGAACGGCTCGGGTTCCTCAACAACGTGGGCCTCGAATACCTGACGCTCAGCCGCAACGCGGGCACGCTGTCGGGCGGCGAAAGCCAGCGGATCCGGCTGGCCAGCCAGATTGGCTCGGGCCTGACCGGCGTTCTGTATGTGCTCGATGAACCCTCCATCGGCCTGCACCAGCGCGACAACGGGCGGCTTCTCCAAACCCTGAAAAACCTGCGCGATCAGGGCAATACCGTGATCGTCGTCGAACATGACGAAGAGGCTATCCGCGAGGCGGATTATGTCTTCGACATCGGCCCCGGCGCCGGGGTGCATGGCGGTCAGATCGTGGCCCGGGGCACGCCTTCCGAAATCGCGTCCGACGCGGCCTCGATCACCGGGCAATACCTGACTGGCACGCGCGAAATCGCGGTGCCCGCCGAACGCCGCAAGGGCAACAAGAAGAAGGTCACCGTGGTCAAGGCCACCGGCAACAACCTTCAGAACGTCACGGCCGAGTTCCCGCTGGGCAAATTCGTCTGCGTCACCGGTGTGTCGGGCGGCGGCAAGTCGACGTTGACCATCGAGACGCTGTTCAAAACCGCGTCGATGCGCCTGAACGGCGCGCGCCAGACACCTGCACCTTGTGAAACGATCAAGGGGCTTGAACACCTCGACAAGGTGATCGACATCGACCAGCGACCCATCGGGCGCACGCCGCGCTCGAATCCCGCGACCTATACCGGCGCCTTCACCCCGATCCGCGACTGGTTCGCCAGCCTGCCCGAAGCGAAGGCGCGCGGCTACAAACCCGGCCGGTTCAGCTTCAACGTCAAGGGCGGCCGCTGCGAGGCGTGCCAGGGCGACGGCGTCATCAAGATCGAAATGCACTTCCTTCCGGATGTCTATGTGACCTGCGAAACCTGTCAGGGCGCGCGCTATAACCGCGAAACGCTTGAGATCAAGTTCAAGGGCCGGTCCATCGCCGATGTGCTCGACATGACGGTCGAGGACGCGCAAGAGTTCTTCAAGGCGGTCCCGTCGATCCGCGAAAAGATGGATGCACTGGTGCGCGTGGGCCTTGGCTATATCAAGGTCGGCCAGCAGGCGACGACGCTCTCGGGCGGTGAGGCGCAGCGGGTCAAGCTGTCAAAGGAATTGGCCAAACGCTCGACCGGGCGCACGCTCTATATTCTCGACGAACCCACCACCGGCCTGCATTTCGAAGACGTGCGCAAGCTTCTCGAAGTGCTGCATGAACTGGTCGATCAGGGCAACACCGTGATCGTGATCGAACACAACCTCGACGTGGTGAAAACCGCCGATCATATCATCGATATCGGCCCCGAAGGCGGGGATGGCGGCGGTGAGATCGTCGCCACCGGCACGCCCGAAGACGTGGCCGCAGTCGAGCGCAGCCACACAGGTCGGTATCTCAAGGATATGCTGTCGTCGCGCCGCGTGGCGGCGGAATAGCGATCAGAGGCTAAGCGACCGCTTGCCCGTGACGCTGGGCATGTGCTGCTTTCCGGTCCAGGACAGGTTGCGCGCCAGGCGCTTCCGGTCGTTTTCGACCTTCAATATGCGGGTCTTGTCCCACCACAGGAACGTGAGAAGGGCGAACAGGACCACTGAGACGAAAATCATGGTGTAGTCGATCATGGGAACCCCAATACGTGCATATATTTCGGTCTTGCAGCACGCCGCGCCAAAACGGAGAAAAGCGAAACGGCGTGCCACCAACTGATGAGCCTGCCTAACTTGGGCAATATGACGGCAAACGTCAAAGATTTCGGCAAAAAGGCCTGATTCAGGCACGCAAACGGCAACAAACCCGGTTAGCAAGGGCCCGTTGTTCGCAATCCGGGAACGAATCCCCGGATCAGTCGTTCAGAATAAGGTCCGTCAGGCGGATCAGTTCGATCACGCGGCGTGTCTGTTCGTCCACGCGGTAGACGATGCGCCCGTCACGGTAGTAGCCCTCGTTCTCACCCAAGGGCGGCAAGCGATATCGGCGCGGATAATACACCCGCTCGTAATCCCGGTCATACCGGTCGCCCTTGCGCAGATAGTCGCTGGTCGTGACACCCTTCTTGGCCAGACCCGGCGGCACGCAGGGCGGGTTCTTCTTGGCCAGCCCCGGGGGGCAATGTCCGGCCGGCTTGGCCATTGCAGGCATCGCCACCGGCGCGGCGAGGGCGGCAAGGACGGCGACAAGAATCATCGGTTTCATCTGCGAACTCCTTTGCGGGGCACATTGCCGTGTCGCGCAGGGTTATGCGATATCATTAGGCCGGATTTGTGGCGCAGAGGTCTACCAGACCGCGCGACTGGCGATCCGTGTCACGTCGCTCAGGACTTCCATCGTGTCGGGCCGCACTTTCAGAACGCGGCGTTTCACCTTGAAATACCAGAAACTTCCGTCGGTCGCGGGAAGGCCGAAATACTCGGTGTTCAGCAGAACCTGGTATTTGCCCCTCGGCAATTGTGTGCCGATCTCATAGCGGGGAATGGCGGCTTTCTTCTCAGGCGACAGACATTTTGCACCTGGAATCTTACAGGCGGCGTGAACAGGCGCGACAACGCAGGTCGCGGCGATAAGGGCGGCAGCAATATGTCTCATGGCAGCACTCTCGTATCTACGGGACTGCGCGCATAAGGGTCAAATCAACTCTGTGTTCCCCGTCACCGCCGGGGCCGTTGCCCGAAAGGTCGGACCACCGAACGCCCGGCTCACGACATGTCAACGCCTGTCGTCGATAAACTCTTCCCGAACGCGTTCATGACTTCCGGTTCCATCCGGGGATTAACACCCCCAGAGTCCGCAACCGGCCATTTCACCCCGATAGGGGCAGGACATCACCCGGAACCGCCCGCAGCGGCGCCGTTGCTTTCAAGGCAAGTCAGACAAGACACGCGACATGACCCTCGGGCCGCACCGGCCAACGGGGGCGGTCGTGCAGATATCAGGCGTCAAGCTCGACCCAGACCGGCACGTGATCGGACGGTTTTTCGCGTCCGCGCACCTCGGCCTCGATCCGGCAATCGACCAGCAGGTCCGCGCATTGCGGCGTCAAAAGGAAATGGTCGATGCGGATGCCATCGTTCCGGTTCCAGGCCCCGGCCTGATAGTCCCAGAAACTGTAATGCCCCGGGCCCTGCACCCGCGCGCGAAACGCCTCCGTATACCCAAGGTTCAGGATCCGGCGAAACGCCGCACGGCTTTCGGGCAGGGCCAGCGCGTCCTTGCGCCATGCGTCGGGGCGGGCGGCGTCTTCATCCTGCGGGATGACGTTGTAATCCCCAGCCATCAGCGCGGGTTCCTCCATCGCCAGCAACTCTTTCGCGCGGGCCTGCAACCGCTCCATCCACGCGAGCTTGTAATCGTATTTCGGCCCCGGCGCCGGGTTTCCGTTGGGCAGGTAAAGCCCGCAGACCCGCACCGGCACACGGCCCACCACCGTCGCCTCGATCCAGCGGGCCTGTTCGTCGCTGTCGTCGCCGGGCAGGCCGCGCCGGACATCCTCCAGCGGATATTTCGACAGGATCGCCACACCGTTGAACGACTTCTGTCCGTGGGTTTCGAGGTTATAGCCTTTGTCTTCAATCAGTTCGCGGGGGAAACTCTCGTCCATCGACTTGATTTCCTGCAAGACGGCGACATCGGGCTGTGCCTCGTCCAGCCAGTCCGACAGCGCCTGCGCGCGGGCCTTGATCCCGTTGATATTGAAGGTTGCGATCTTCATGGCTCGTGCCTTTCCTCCCCGGTCCCGTCAGTCGGGAAACTGCACCACATTCGTATTCGCCCCGCAAAGCAGGACACCGACGCGTTCGTCCTTTCCCGGTGTGTAAACGCCCGAGATCAGCGCGGCCAGCGCCGTCGCCCCGCCCGGCTCGACCACAAGGCGCAACTGTTCCCACAAAAGCCGTCGCGCGGCGTCAATCGCGGCGTCGGTGACAAGCACCGCGTCATCGACGAAGGCCTGCGTGATCGGGAACATCAGATCGCCCACCTGGCCCGGGCCAAGGCTGTCGGCGGCCAGCCCGCCTGCGGGCGACGGCACGGGGTGACCTGCCGCGCGCGCGTTGAACAGCGTCGGAGCGCCTTCCGGTTCCACCGAAATGATGCGCGCGCGGTGTTCGACAAAGGCCGAAATCCCACCGATCAGCCCGCCGCCGCCCGTGGCGATCATCAGCGTATCGACCGGGGCCTGTTCCAGAAACTCAAGCGCCACCGTTCCCTGACCGGCAAGGGTGCCTTCCATGTCGTAGGCGTGAATGATCAGCGCGCCGGTGTCTTTGGCATGGGCGTGGGTGACGTCCATCAACCGGTCAAACC
>JABDPT010000251.1 GCA_013042605.1 Paracoccaceae bacterium | reverse complement strand
ACCTTCACCGGATCGACCGAGGTGGGCCGCATCCTGCTGCGCCAGGCGTCCGATCAGGTCATGAAATGCTCGATGGAGCTGGGCGGCAACGCGCCCTTCATCGTCTTCGACGACGCCGACGTGGATGCGGCCGTCGAAGGCGCCATCGCCTGCAAATTCCGCAACAACGGGCAGACCTGCGTCTGCGCCAACCGCATCTATGTGCAGGACGGCGTCTATGACGAGTTTGCCCGCAAACTGTCGGACAAGCTGGCCACGATGCGCGTGGGCGACGGGCTTGACGGCGCCGATCTTGGCCCGCTCATCGACAGCGACGCGGTGGCCAAGGTGCGCGACCATATCGCCGATGCCACGTCCAAGGGCGCGCTGGTGTTCTATGGCGGCGGCGACAGCGATCTTGGCGAGCTTTTCATGGAACCCACCGTGCTGACCGGCGTGACCACGGAGATGAAGGTCTCCAACGAAGAAACCTTCGGACCGCTCGCCCCGCTTTACCGCTTTTCCGACGAGGACGCGGTGATCGAAATGGCCAATGACACGATCTTCGGCCTTGCCTCGTATTTCTATGCCCGCGATCTCAGCCGCGTCTACAAGGTGGCCGAGGCGCTGGAATACGGGATCGTCGGGGTGAACACCGGCATCATCTCGACCGAAACCGCGCCTTTCGGCGGGGTCAAGCAGTCGGGGCTGGGCCGTGAAGGGTCAAAGCACGGGATCGATGAGTTTCTCGAGATGAAATATATCTGCATGAGCGTCTGACACCGTGACCCGCATCCTGCGCGGCAGCCCGCTGAAATGATACAGATCGCCCTTCTCGACGGCGGCCTCGGCCAGGAAATTCACTCCCGGTCCGGGGCGAAGGCCCACCCGCTCTGGTCGCTCAAGGTCATGTTCGACGCACCACAGATCGTGGTCGACGCCCATGTCGCCTTCATCGACGCCGGGGCGCGCGTCATATCGCTCAACACCTATGCCGCGACGCCCACCCGGCTGGCGCGGCACGGGTTCGGCGACCGGTTCGACGAGGCCTATGCCACAGCCATCGCGCTGGCCCGATCCGCCATCGCCAAGGCGAACACTCCCGCCGGCCCCATCCAGATCGCCGGATGCCTGCCGCCGCTCGTGGCCAGCTACCACGCCGAGGCGCGCAAGGACTATGCCGCATCGCTTGACGAATACCGGCAGATCGTGCGCGCGCAACAGGATGACGTCGACCTCTTCCTGATCGAGACGATGTCGAACATCGAGGAAGCCTCTGCCGCGCTTGACGCCGCGCGCGAAACCTCGCTTCCGGTCTATCTCGCCCTCTCGGTCTCGGACGACCTGTCGAACACGCTTCGGTCGGGCGAGCCGCTGACCGAGGCGCTCGCGGCCCTTGTGCCGCGCTCTCCCGACGGCCTTCTCCTCAACTGCTCCAGCCCCGAGGCGATCACCAGGGCCATGCCCCTGCTCGCCGCCACCGGCCTGCGCTTTGGCGGCTATGCCAACGGCTTCACCTCCGTCGAGGCGCTCGCCCCGGGCGGCACCGTCGATACCCTCGGCGCCCGCGCCGACATGACGCCCGAAACCTATGCCGGCTTCGCCCGGCAATGGATCGCCCAGGGCGCCACCATCGTCGGCGGCTGCTGCGAAATCGGCCCGGCGCATATCGCGTATCTGGCGAAGCGGCTGGAGGATGCGGGGCATGAGGTTGGGGGGCTTGGCGGGTGAGGGACGCGCGCTTCGGACGCACTTCCCAAATACCGATTTCAATCGGGCGCCACCCGATTTCCCGCGATTCCGACCTCGTATCAAGGGTTTTCTCTGGCCTTTCAGCGCTTCAGCCCGTTGGATATTCCAATCTCCGACCGTAGGCCGGCAAAGGAGGGAAGGGTGGCACGAGAGCTAAGCACTTATGACGTCTGGTTGCTGATCCGGGACGACGACCTGTTCCCGTTCTCGGCCCACGGTTTTGACATCGCGCAAGGTTCCTTGGGGTCGGCGATGAATCGCTGGTCGGGTTGTCTCTTTCTGAACCCGGATGGTGAGGTGTTCGAACTGGTCGGCATTGCGCCCAGGGACAAAGGCTTGACTGCCAGCGCAAAGCGCCTGCTCGGCCTTGCCTATGGCATTCGAACAGAGCTTCGACCCGCAAAGCTCGATCTTCCGGCGCTGAAGAACAGGGTCGTGGCCGGGCTCGAAACCTATCATGCACAGGCCGAAGACGACGATAGCTGGGCCTTCGCGACGCGTCCGCTTGCCGTTTCAACGGCGGCGATCATGGACGCGACGGACGCGCGGCAGCTTTACTCGATCCTCGAATTGCCCCCGCCGCTGGAGTGCCTGGACCTTCTCTGAGCGCCCTCCCCCCGCCCCGGACCCGATCCGGGGCCTCGCGCGCCAGCACCCCGTACATTTTCCGCCCCACGCTAGGAAAATACTAACCCTTGCCTGCTTGAATACCCTCGATCAATGATGAGGTTTGCATGACACCGGTTTCCGCCCCTTCACCGCTTTCGCAGATGCCCCGCCCGGGGTTGGATGGGTCCAATGGCCCCGGCAAATCCGCCGAAGCGCCGGGTCAACAGGCCAAGGCTGCCGTGGCGCAGGTGCGCGCCGATGGCATCGACCTACCGAGCAATGCGCAAGGGGTGGCCGCGTCACAGATCGCGCGGGGGGCCGACCCGGCCTCGGTCTTCGCCGCGCTCAATCCGCCCCCGGTCGAAGACCCACCGCCGGTTGCCGACGCCCCGGTCGGGGACGCGCCGGACGTGCCTGTGGTGGACGGGCCGGACGCGATTGCGCCAGAGCCGGACCTCACGCCAGCGGATGTCGCGGGTGACGCACCGGACGCGCCGCCGCAGGCGTCCGACACGCCCGTGGCGCCTGTTTCGCAAACGCCGCCGCCCGCACCGGACCTTGTGGTTGATGCCGAGGCATCGCTGCTGGAGGGGCTCTTGACCCCAGGATCAGAGGCATAGGCGCGCACTGCACCGGCCTTTGTCCGGCTTGACCACGGCCAGTTTCACGCCCTTTCCCGAGTGTGTCCCACAGAGCCTTAAGAAAATTTTCACATTCCGCCAAGGATTGACCCTTGGGCTGCGTCACACTCACTGTGATGCGGATGAATACATCGGATGAAGCCCTGGCCCTTGCGGCGGCGGGTGGGGATCGGTCGGCTTTCGCGAGCCTGCTCGATCGCCACTATGACCGGCTGTTCCGGCTGTGCTTTCGCCTGACCGGTCGACGCGACGCCGCCGAGGACCTCACCCAGGACATCTGCGCGGCCCTGCCCGCCAAACTGAACGGGTTCCGGGGCACCGCGCGGTTCACGACATGGCTCTTTCGCGTGGCCGTCAACGCCGCCCATGACGCCCGCCGCCGCGCCGCGACCCATGCCCGCGCCGCCGATGGCTGGGGCACGTGGGAGGTGAACCGACAGGCCGCCGCCCGCGAAGAAGCTGACGCGCAGGACTGGCTGCATCAGGCGATGCGCGCCCTGCCGGATGACTTGCGCGACACGCTCGCGCTCATTCTCGACGACGAACTGACCCAAGCCGAGGCCGCCCGCGTGCTGGACCTCTCCGAAGGCACCGTGGCCTGGCGCATGTCCGACATCCGCCGCCGCCTGCGCGCGATGAACGAAGAGGAGACCGCCGGATGAGCGATGATCTCGACAAACTGCGCGACGCGATGGCCCGGGCCACGCCCGCCCCCGACCCTGACCGCAAGGCCGCCACGCTGCGCCTTACGCAAAAAAATTTCGACGACCTCCAAGGATCGGCCGCTGACCCGCGTCCTACCCCTGACCGCCCACAGACAGGGCGGATCCTGGATGGAGTGAAAGCGATGATTGACCGACTGACCCCACGCGGCGCCTTGGCCGCCACAACCGCCCTTGTCGCCGTTGGCGTGTTCCTTGCCTTGCCCGACAACATGATGCAGATGCGCGATACATCCGGCCTGACCAGCGTGGTCGACGAGCTTGGCACCCGCGACAACCTCGAACAGCGCGCCCCGGCCGAAGAACAGCTTGCCCGGCGCAGCGCATCCGACGCCGACCTTGCCGTCTCGGAACCCGCGCCCGCGCCCCTGCCGCAAGTGGCGCGCCCTCAGGTTGAGGCCGAACCCATGGCCGAAAGCCTGGCCGACCAAAGCTTCATGGGCGAAGTCGCTGTCGGGCAGGATTTTCGCGAACGCGCCCAGAGCGACAGCATGATCGCCCCGCCGGTCAGCCGCAAGATCGCGACCGCGGACCCGCAGGTCGTGCCCGAATCCGATACCGAAGCCTTCGCCAATGCCGACACCAACCCGCTGAAATCGGTGACGGAAGAGCCTGTTTCCACCTTCTCGATCGACGTCGACACCGCGTCTTACGCGGTCGTCCGCTCGTCGCTCACCG
>JABDPT010000097.1 GCA_013042605.1 Paracoccaceae bacterium | reverse complement strand
TGCTCGGTCTGGTCCGCCTTGCGGCGAATCCTGCATTTCCTGATCCAAAAACGCCGTCGCACGCGCTGGGGTCCTTTTGCATCAACCTCGGTTCACTTCGAAGAACGCGCCGCGTGAGCGGACAGGTTTCAGAAGTTCCCTAACGTAATGGTGAAAACCGGGGCTTTGCATCCGAAGCCGGGCGACAGGCGTTTCTTGAGGCATCACTGACCATTTATCCGGGGGACACTGCCATGTGGCTGGAACGGACAAAGACGGCCGCACTGGTGGCGCTTCTTTTCATCTTTATGGAGATTGTCGCCATCGCGGTAGTGTTCAAAGCGCCCGCCGCAGCCCATGAAGCACCACCGGCAACGGTGGATGTAATGCCCGTTGCACCGGACCAGTTGGCAATCGGGATCAACCTGGATCTTCCCAGGTTTCTGGCACGCACCGAAGGCCTTGATCATGATGCCTATAGCGGTGCATCGGCGGCGGACGTGGCTGCAAAACTGGGGGAGCAGATCGCGGATCTTGAGGCTGCCGTGGAGTTCTTCGGACCGCACCGTCCTTTCCCGGTCGCCACGAAGATGATCGACGAAAACGGCCGCCTTGATATTCTATTCTCGGGCGCGGATCTTGACGCTGATTTGCGACTTGGTCCGTCCGAGGCGCTTGGCCCTGCCTTGGTCCGGGTCTTCGATCCAGCTTCGAATGAAATAACGCAAACCGTCTTCGCCGCGCCGGGCGAGCCGGCTGTCATCGCGTTGTCGAACGGGCCTGCGCAAAACGCCGCGACGGTCATTCGCACCTACCTCGTGGCCGGGTTCGATCACATTCTGCCGAAGGGCATGGATCATATCCTTTTCGTCATCGGCCTTTTCCTGCTCTCCCCCGCCCTTCGCCCACTGCTTGTGCAGGTCAGCCTGTTCACCGTGGCCCACACCACGACGCTGGCATTCGCAGCCACGGGGTTGGTTTCGGTGCCTGCGTCCATTGTCGAACCGTTGATCGCCGCCTCCATCGCCTTCATCGCAGTCGAGAACATTTTCCGAAATTCCCTGTCGCGGTGGCGTCCATGGGTCATCTTCGGGTTCGGTCTGTTGCACGGGTTGGGATTTGCCAGTGTTCTGGCCGACTTCGGCCTGCCGCCCGGGCACTTCGCCGTGGCGCTCGCCGCCTTCAACATCGGTGTCGAACTTGGCCAACTGACGGTCCTGGCAGGCTGCTTTCTGGCTGTGGGCCTGCTGTTCCGTCAAAGCTGGTACCGAAACGCAATCTCTATCCCCGCATCCGCCCTTCTCGCTTGCATCGGCATGGTCTGGTTTGTCCAGCGCGTCGCCGAAGGGGTCGTGTGATGCGGACAGCGGCACTCATCGTGTTCCTTGTCGGAAGCTCCGCCCTTTCCGCCGCCGAGCCCAGGTTTGATCCGCTTTCGCCGGAAGAGCTTGACCGGATCGTCGAATTGCTGGTGGACAGCGGCAGAACGAATGCGGGAACCCGGATCGCCCGGGTCACTCGGTTGCCGGTTGCCAAGGACGCGACACCAAAGCGACAGGCGCGGGTTATCGCGATCATCAACGGGCGCACAGAAGATATCCTTGTCGACCTCGACACCGAAACGACACGCTTTGCGCCGGTGGCAACCGGTCAAGCGCCCATCACCAGCAATGATTGGTCCCGGGCAAACGAGCTTATTCGAGACGATCCGCGTTGGCGGGCGGCGATGGCCGCGCGCGGCATAGGGGACTTCGACGCGGTCTTCTGCGAGAGCCTGTCGTCAGGCTACTTCCCGGACACACCATCGGCCCGGCGCCGCGTCGTTCGATTGCCCTGTTACGAGATCTCGGACGCGACCACGAATATTTATGGTCGCCCCATCGAGGGGCTGGTTGCAACGGTCGATCCCGCCAGCGGCGAAGTTATCGATATCCTCGACGAGGGCGTCACACCAATCCCGGCACCTGCTGCACAGATCCCTGCCGCTGTCGCCGCAGAACAAACTCGCGACCTGCGGATTGCCATCGATGGGAATCGCGTTCGCCTTGGCCCGTGGTCGGTACACGCAGCGCTCGACGATCAGTTCGGGCTGGTTCTAAGCGATGTCCGCTTTTTTGATGGCAGTGACAGCCGCGAAATCCTGCATGAAGGCCATGTGTCCGAGATCTTTGTGCCCTACATGGATGCGACCGAAAGCTGGGCCTTCAGAACCTATCTCGACGCCGGCGAATTCGGTCTTGGCACCCTTGCCTCACCGCTTGTGCCGGGCGTCGATTGTCCGATCACGGCGGCCTATATCCAAAGCCATCATCTGACCGCAACGGCCCGCATTGTGGCACGGCCGCGTACGATCTGTGCATTCGCCGAACCCTTGCGCGGTCCGATCTGGCGACATTACGAGGCGCTCAACGGGATCAATGCAGGCGCAACAGGCGAGGCCCTTGTCATCCGCTCAATCGCAAGCATCGCGCATTACGATTACATATTCGACTGGGTCTTCGGCCCAACGGGCGAGATCGAAATCCGCATCGGCGCCACAGGCATCGACGCGGTCAAGGCCCTTGCCGGGAACACGAACACGCCCGAGGGCAATCGTGTTACCCCCGATCTCGTGGCAGTGTTTCACGACCATTTCTTTGCGCTCAGGCTCGATCTCGACATCGATGGTCGGCGCAATACGCTCGTCCGCGAAAGCTTCGCCGTGAACGAGGCGCGCGAGAACAAGTTGCAACGAAGCTACTGGCGTCTCTCACCCAGGGCGGTAGAGGTTGAAGGCCCGCTGGTCCCCTCCGGCCCCGGTCTTTGGCGGATCGTGTCTGACGAGCGAGAGGGCATGTTCGATGGTGGGACAGGCTATCAGATCATGCCTGAAGGGACGGTTTCCCTGTTGCACCCCGATGACTTTCCGCAGACACGCGCCGCGTTCTCTGCCGCGCCGCTTTGGGTCACTCGGCAAGACGCCTTGGAACGTGCTGCCGCAGGCGACCTGCCTAACCAGCATCCCGGTGGTGCGGGGCTTCCGGTTTTCGCAGACGGGCAGACCGTGATCGGAGAGGACCTTGTCCTCTGGCCCACGGTTGGATTTCGGCACGTGACGCGGATCGAAGATTGGCCGGTGCTTTCCGTGATCTGGAAATCAGTGCGATTGCGGCCTTACGGGTTCTTTTCCGGCAATCCGTCAGTTCAGATGAAGTAAGGCCGGGAAGGGCA
>JABDPT010000095.1 GCA_013042605.1 Paracoccaceae bacterium | reverse complement strand
TGGATGCGATCAGAAGTGCCAAGGTCGTGTCGGGTGAGGCCGGTGGCATCACCCAGCATATCGGGGCCTATCAGGTCGTGACCGACAGCGGCCAGCGCCTGACCTTCCTTGATACACCCGGCCACGCGGCGTTTACATCGATGCGGGCCCGTGGCGCACAGGTGACGGATATCGTCGTACTGGTCGTGGCTGCGGACGACGCGGTCATGCCGCAGACCATCGAAGCCATTAACCATGCCAAGGCCGCTGGCGTTCCGATGATCGTTGCGATCAACAAGATCGACCGGCCTGAAGCGAACCCCGACAAGGTGCGCACCGACCTGCTTCAGCACGAGGTGGTCGTCGAAAAGATGTCGGGCGAAGTGCAGGACGTCGAAGTGTCGGCCATCAAGGGCACCGGCCTTGACGAACTGCTTGAGGCAATCGCCCTTCAGGCCGAATTGCTCGAACTCAAGGCGAACCCCGATCGCGCCGCACAAGGTGCGGTGATCGAGGCACAGCTTGATGTTGGACGTGGCCCGGTTGCGACCGTTTTGGTCCAGCACGGCACCCTGCATCAGGGCGATATCTTCGTTGTCGGTGAACAATGGGGCCGTGTGCGCGCCATGGAGAACGACAAGGGCGAGCGGGTGAAAGAAGCCGGGCCATCGGCGCCGGTCGAAGTGCTTGGTCTGAACGGCACGCCCGAGGCCGGCGATGTTCTGAACGTCGTCGATACCGAGGCGCAGGCCCGTGAAATCGCCGAGTATCGCGAGAAGGCCGCGAAAGAGAAGCGCGCCGCCGCCGGTGCCGCCACGACGCTTGAACAGATGATGGCCAAGGCCAAAGCGGATGAGAACGTGGCAGAGATGCCCATTCTCGTGAAGGCCGACGTGCAGGGCTCTGCCGAAGCGATCGTTCAGGCGATGGAAAAGATCGGCAATGATGAGGTGCGCGTGCGTGTCCTTCATTCGGGTGTCGGCGCGATCACGGAATCCGATATCGGCCTTGCCGAAGCCTCGGGTGCACCGGTGATGGGCTTTAACGTGCGTGCCAACGCCACGGCCCGCAATGTCGCCAACCAGAAAGGCGTAGAGATCCGGTATTATTCGGTGATCTACGATCTGGTCGACGATGTTAAGGCGGCCGCATCGGGCCTCTTGTCGGCCGAGGTGCGCGAGAACTTCATCGGTTATGCAAAGGTCAAGGAAGTCTTCAAAGTGTCCAACGTCGGCAAGGTCGCCGGTTGTCTGGTTACCGAAGGCGTCGCCCGCCGGTCTGCCGGCGTGCGCCTGTTGCGCGACGATGTGGTCATCCACGAAGGCACGCTGAAGACCCTGAAACGCTTCAAGGACGAAGTCCCAGAGGTGCAGTCGGGTCAGGAATGCGGCATGGCGTTTGAAAACTACGAAGACATTCGCCCCGACGACGTGATCGAGATTTTCGAGCGCGAAGAAGTCGAACGGACGCTAAGCTAGAAAAGGGCCGGGTCGGAACACAGTTCCCCCGGCCTCCTTTCACACCCCATTAACCGTGACGCGTAAAACGGGGCCGCGAGAGGCCCGGTTTTAAGGCGAAAGAAACTCGCACCGCTGAAAGTCGCCACCAAGGGGCGTATCAGACGGAAAACGCGTGGAATTCTTGGGCCTAAATCGTTTCAAGTCGGTGACGCTGGTCTTTCTCGGGTCCATCGCCGCGTCGGTTATTTTTGCGTTTCTGACATTTAGCGAATACGCGCGCGAAATGGCCGAGAAGCGACAGCAACTCGGCAAGATGACCACGGCGTTTGTCGCGACTTATGCGTCTGTCCGTACAGACGGGTCCATCGTTCCCGCAAGCTATCGAAAACTGGCGCTTGACCGTTTCAGCACCGGGCAAACCGCAGACCCACAAAACGGTGTGACGATGCGCATGTCGGGGTTGCCCGGCCATGAAATCGCGACAGTGGAAGAAGACCCGAGCGTTGCCGATACGATCACTGGCTTTGCCAACTCGGCCGACCCCACGCGAAGAACTGAAATTGTAATCAGGAATGGGCGGTTGGTCGGACGCACGATTGAGCCATCAACTGCCACAGAAAGAAGCTGTGCAGCGTGCCACAACACCATGAGCGACAGCAGGAGCTGGGCCGTCGGTGATGTGATGGGCGCGCTTGTGGTTGAGTCGGATCTAAGTGGTGGGGCAATGCGTATCGCGCAGAATACCACATTGTTCTTCGTTCTCAGCCTTGCTGCCCTTGGCATCTTTGCCCGCCACGAAAAAGCGCGCATGAACGCGGCGGTTCTTATCCTCGAAAAAAGGTAGAGGCGGAAACAAGACGGCGTGAAGCCGAAGAAAAGCTGAACTTTCTGGCTCGGCACGACGCCTTGACCGAAATCTCGAACCGGTCCGTATTCAAACAAAAGTTGTCCGAATTCCGTAGGGAGAAGCGGCCAATCACCTTGTACCTGATCGATCTGGATGACTTCAAAGCCATCAACGATGTCTATGGTCACAGCGCCGGGGATGCCGCCTTGGTCACAGTCGCAACGCGGCTCACCGAAATCATTCAAGACCGCGGCGGAATGGTCGCGCGCCTTGGCGGCGATGAGTTTGCGGCGATCATTCCTGGTAGCGGTAGCGAAGAGGATGCGCAGGCAGTTGGAGCCGCAATGATCGACCGCATCCAACAACCTTTCATGCATGACGGAATCTTGCTGACACCTAGCGCGTCCATTGGCATCGCCCAGGCGGCGAACGGGCCCGATGACAACGGAGACACGCTTATCAAACTGGCCGATTACGCGATGTATCAGGCCAAGGAAGACGGTAAGGGCGGGTTCCGGCTGTTCGATGCCGAGATTGGCGCGCATGTCGCGCGCCGCAAAGAACTGGCTGCGGCGTTGCCATTCGCGATCTCCAATGGTGAGATCGTCCTTCGGTTCCAACCCCAGATAAACTTGGAAACCGGTGCGCTGAAGGGCTTTGAAGCGCTCGCGCGATGGGACCGGGGCAGCGATCTTCTTCAACCCAACGAGTTCATCGAAATCGCCGAGGAAAGTGGCGTTATCCGCGTTCTCGACTTTTATGTGTTCGAGCAGTCCGCACGCCGTCTGACCGAGTGGCTGGATCGTGGAAGCCCGCGCCTCACGATGAGCACGAACCTGTCCGCACGGAACTTCGAAACTGACGATTTGCCCGATGCAATTGCGCGCATACTTGAAAAGACAGGTGCTCCACCGGAACTGATGGTGTTGGAATTCACCGAATCCATCCTTATCGCCAACTGGGAAAGCGTCACGGGAACGGTATCCCAGTTGCGCAAGCTAGGCGTGAAAATAGCTCTCGACGACTTTGGTACCGGGTATTCCAGCCTGTCTTACCTGCGAAAGATCGAAGTGGACGAGATCAAGATCGACCGAACCTTCATCGCGGATATCGAACAGTCAGAGGAAACCCTGTTCGTGTTCGATAACGTCGCCGACATGGCCACCGGTCTTGGCAAAAGCCTTGTCATCGAAGGTATCGAAACCCAACGCCAGAACGAGATTGTGACCGCTCACGGGGGTCAGATCGGTCAGGGCTATCTTTTCGGCGCGCCGCTGTTGCCCGAGGATGCTGAAGAGATGGTATTCAAGAAGGACGCGACACGCACGGCTTCATAACCAGTCCCGCAGGATCGGGATCAGCGGAACATCAGCCGCCGGCATCGGATAGTTCGCCAGATCTCGTGCCCGCACCCATTTCAGCGCCTGACCTTCCTTGGAGTGAGGCTGGCCATTCCATTTCCGACACGCAAACAGCGGCATGAGCAGGTGAAAATCGTCATAGCTGTGACTGGCAAAGGTCAGCGGTGCCAGGCAACTTGCCCAGGTGTCGATGCCAAGTTCTTCGTGCAGCTCGCGGATCAGGGCGGCTTCGGGCGTTTCGCCCTGCTCGACCTTGCCGCCCGGAAACTCCCACAAGCCGGCCATCGACTTGCCTTCAGGCCGTTGCGCCAGAAGAACGCGCCCGTCGATATCGATCAGGGCAACCGCACTGACAAGAACGGTCTTCATGACCGATAGTCGGCGTTGATATCTATATACCGATGCGTCAGATCGCAGGTCCAGACCGTCGCCTGCCCCGCACCAAGATCCAAATCCACCCCGATCTCGATCTCATCGGATGTCATGTATTCCGCGGCAGTTGCTTCGTCATAAGAAGGCGACACCCATCCGTTTTCGGCCACGAGAAGCCCGCCAAACCGGATCGACAGCCGGTCGCGATCGGCCTCTGCCCCGGACTTGCCGACCGCCATGACAACGCGCCCCCAGTTCGGGTCCTCCCCGGCCAGCGCGGTTTTGACGAGCGGTGAATTGGCGATGGACAGCCCGACCTTGCGCGCATCATCTTCGGTCATGGCACCGGTCACCCGCACGGTGACGAACTTGGTCGCCCCTTCACCATCGCGGACGACCAGATGCGCCAGCTCTTCCATGACCGCATGCAACGCCACGGCAAAGTCGTCACTGTCGCTGACATCGACACCGGACGCACCCGTGGCCGCCACCATCACTGTGTCAGAGGTTGAGGTATCGCTATCGACCGTAATGCAGTTGAAAGTGCGCGCATTCAGATCGGACACAAGGGTTTGAAGGCGGGCCGGGTCGATCTTTGCATCGGTAAAGATATAGACCAGCATCGTCGCCATATCCGGCGCGATCATGCCCGACCCTTTCGCGATGCCTGCAATCGAAACGGGTCGTCCATCGATCATGACCGTGCGGCCCGCGCCCTTGGCGAAGGTATCGGTGGTCATGATCGCCTGCGCTGCGTCGCCAATCCGCCCCTGATCAAGCCCGGCGACCAGATCCGCGATTTTCGACGTGATGCGGTCATGCGGCAACGGCTCTCCGATCACGCCGGTCGATGCGGTAAAGACACGCGCCACCGGCAGAGCACAGGCATCGGCAACCGCGTGACAAATCGCGCTGACGGCATCCGCGCCATTGTTCCCGGTAAAGGCATTGGCATTGCCAGCATTTACCAGAATGGCGGCGGCCTCCTCGGACGCATCGGTGATCTTGGCCTGACAGTCCAGAACTGCCGCCGACCGCGTGGCAGAGCGTGTGAACACACCCGCCAGCGCCGTGCCGGGGTCACACACGGCAAGCATCACGTCATAGCGACCCTTATAGCGCACGCCCGCTTCGACAGCGGCAAGTCGCACACCTGCGATTGGCGGCAGGTCGGGAAAGCCACCTGCCGGGGCGAGCGGCGACACTGGTCCGGTCATTGGCGTCAGTCTTCCACAAGAGATTGCTCGCGCAGGATCGCCGGGTCGATCGTCGTGGTGTCGATCCGGGTCACATCGGCCGCTGCGGTCAGTTCTGCGATGCGAGCATCCACGGCTTCACGCTGAAGTTGGCCGACAATCTCACCGCGCACGCTGTCAAGGGACGGCGCGTCCTTCAGG
Organism: Paracoccaceae bacterium; assembly: GCA_013042605.1. Lineage (GTDB taxonomy): Bacteria > Pseudomonadota > Alphaproteobacteria > Rhodobacterales > Rhodobacteraceae > JABDPT01. The sequence continues at coordinate 9,866 of JABDPT010000095.1, read as the reverse complement.
CGGGTTTCATTAAGCGTGATGACATGCCAACCGAACTGGGTTTGCACCGGCGCAGACACCTCGCCCACGTCAAGCGTCAGGACGGCTTCTTCGAATGCCGGCACCATCATACCCTTCCCGAACCAGCCAAGGTTACCGCCGTTGGGGCCAGACGGACCCGTCGAATTGTTGCGCGCAAGCTCAGCGAAATCTGCCCCGCCCTCAAGCTCGGTCACAAGCGCGGCGGCGGCTTCTTCGGTTTCGACAAGAATGTGCGAAGCATTGAATTCCTGTTCCGGCTCTGCATTGCCGAAGTTCGCCTCATAGGCGGCCTGCACGGCCTCATCCGTCACCGATGCCTCAACCGCGTCCTGCACAGCCTCGGCGGCAAGAAGCGCGCGGCGTTCATTGTCGAGAACAAGCTGTGCTTCGGTCGAAAGCGCTTCGATCGACTGGCTCAGCACCGCCTGCTGAACGACCTGATCGAGAATGCCCTGAAACAGCACATCATCCGGCAGGTTCTGGTATTGCTCGGGCAAACGGGCCCGCAGAACGATCATGTGACCAAGCGTGATATCGGTGCCATTCACACTGGCGATCACCGACTCGGCGGTCAGCGCATCGTCCTGTGCGAGAACGGGGGTCGAGGCCGCAAAAAACAGGGCTGCAGCGCAAAAAACGGGGGTGCGGAATTGCATCGGAATATCCTCTGTAGGGGCCGCGCGGGTCCGCGACGTTGACACCTTCAATGTGGGCCCTTACATCGCCTTTGTCCTATAAGGGCCGCCTTTGAGAAACCTTGTATGGCGGGCCAGAGACGCGGGCAAGCGCATCCCCTCGCACGATCCTGTTAAATGCGCATTGAGGCTGGTTGAATATGCTTGGAATGGGAACGATCGCCAAAAAGGTGTTTGGCACGCCGAATGACCGCAAGGTCAAGGCGATGCTGCCGCTGGTGAAACGTATCAACGCGCTTGAGCCGGAATACGAGGCGTTGACCGACGAAGGCATCAAGGAAAAAACCGCCGAGTTGCGTGAGCGGGCCGCCGCGGGAGAAAGCCTTGACGATCTGCTGCCCGAGGCCTTTGCCAATTGCCGCGAGGGTGCGCGTCGCGCGCTTGGCCTGCGGGCCTTCGATGTGCAGCTTCTTGGCGGCATTTTCATGCATCAGGGCAATATTGCCGAGATGAAGACCGGTGAGGGCAAGACCCTTGTCGCGACTTTCCCCGCCTATCTGAACGCGCTCAGCGGCAAGGGCGTGCATATCGTTACCGTCAACGATTACCTCGCCAAGCGCGACGCGGAATGGATGGGCAAGGTCTATGCCGCGCTGGGGATGACGACGGGCGTCGTATACCCGCAACAGCCCGAGACCGAAAAAAAGGGCGCCTACGCCGCCGATATCACCTATGCCACCAACAACGAGCTTGGGTTCGATTACCTGCGCGACAACATGAAGTCCGAACTCAAAGACATGAACCAGCGCGGGCACAACTTCGCCATCGTGGACGAGGTCGACAGCATCCTGATCGACGAAGCCCGGACGCCGCTGATCATTTCAGGGCCAAGTCAGGACCGGTCAGAGCTTTACGTGGCCATCGACAAGATCATCCCCGAAGTGCTCGACGAGCATTTCGAGCTGGATGAAAAGACCCGCAACGTGACATACACCGATGAGGGCAACGAGTTTCTGGAACAGCGTTTGCGCGCCGAGGGCCTGCTTCCCGAAGAGCAATCGCTTTACGATCCCGAATCCACGACGCTGGTGCATCACATCAATCAGGGTCTGCGGGCGCATAAGCTTTTCCACAAGGACAAGGAATACATCGTCCGCGACAACGAGGTCGTGCTGATCGATGAATTCACCGGCCGTATGATGCCGGGTCGCCGCCTTGGCGACGGCTTGCATCAGGCTATCGAGGCCAAGGAAGGCGCGCAGATTCAGCCAGAGAACGTGACCCTCGCGTCGGTGACGTTCCAGAACTATTTCCGGCTTTACAACCGGCTTAGCGGGATGACCGGCACGGCGGCCACGGAAGCCGCTGAATTCGCGCAGATCTATGGCCTTGGCGTCATCGAGATCCCGACCAACATGCCGATTGCCCGGGTCGACCAGCACGATCAGGTCTATCGCACTGCCAAGGAAAAATACGAAGCCATCATCAAGGAAATCAAGCGGGCCCACGAAAAGGGCCAGCCGGTTCTTGTTGGTACGACCTCGATCGAAAAGTCGGAGTCCATCGCCAAGATGCTTACCGCCGAAGGGGTGCCACACAACGTTCTGAACGCCCGCCAGCATGCGCAAGAAGCGCAGATCGTGGCCGATGCGGGCAAGTTTGGTGCGGTGACCATCGCCACGAACATGGCCGGTCGCGGAACCGACATTCAGCTTGGCGGCAATGTCGAGCTGAAGGTGCTTGAGGCGCTTGCCGCCGATCCCGACGCAGACCCCGAGGCGATCCGCGCCCGGATCGAGGCTCAGCACGCGGATGAAAAGGCCAAGGTGCTTGAGGCGGGTGGCCTATATGTTCTGGCGACAGAACGCCACGAAAGCCGCCGCATCGACAACCAGCTTCGCGGTCGTTCGGGCCGTCAGGGCGACCCGGGGCGGTCGGTATTCTTCCTGTCGCTGGAAGACGACCTGATGCGCATCTTCGGCTCTGAACGGCTGGATAAGGTCCTGTCATCGCTTGGCATGAAAGACGGCGAGGCGATTGTGCACCCATGGGTGAACAAGTCGCTGGAAAAGGCGCAGGCCAAGGTCGAAGGACGCAATTTCGACATCCGCAAACAGCTTCTCAAATTCGACGACGTGATGAACGAGCAGCGGAAGGTCATCTTCGGCCAGCGGCTTGAGATCATGGAAGCCGAGGATATTTCGGAGATCGCCGAAGATATGCGCCATCAGGTCATCGACGATCTGGTCGACTTTTACATGCCGCCCAAATCCTATGCCGACCAGTGGGACACCGAGGGCTTGCATAACGATCTCGTCGAAAAACTTGGGCTCGACGTGCCGGTTATCGACTGGGCCGCCGAAGAGGGCGTCAATGACGGCGAAGTGCGCGAGCGTCTTTACCGCGTTTCCAACGAACAGATGGCCAGCAAGGCGGCGCAGTTCGGGCCGGAAACCATGCGGTCGATCGAAAAGCAGATCTTGCTTCAGACGCTGGACGGCAAATGGCGCGAGCATCTCGTCACGCTGGAACACCTGCGGTCAGTCGTCGGCTTCCGGGGCTACGCCCAGCGCGATCCCTTGAACGAGTACAAATCCGAGGCGTTCCAGCTTTTCGAAGGGTTGCTTGACGGGCTACGCGAGGACGTTTCGCAAAAACTCGCCCAAATCCGCCCCATGACCCCGGAAGAGCAAGAGGCGATGCGTGCCCAGCTTGAAGCGCAACAGAACGCCGCGCGTCAGGCCATGGCCGCCGCTGCGAGGGCGACCGCAGGCGCGGCAGTTGGCGCAGGGGCCGACGCTGGCGAACCCGCCGCCGGTTTCGACGAAAGCGATCCGACGACCTGGGGCAACCCAGGACGCAATGACCCCTGTCCTTGTGGGTCTGGCAAGAAATTCAAGCATTGCCATGGCCGTCTGACCTAACCAAAGGGGCCGCATTGATGTGCGGCAACCGGCGGAATTATGGCGAATCTATGGCCGTGGTTTGTGCGGCCATGACACCCGTTCCCCAAGATATGCCCCGATAGCCGACATGATGCGGCATGATCACCTGCCGGTTTTCTGGGCACGGGCGGGGTAACTGCCTCACCTTCGGCCAATTTTGTTGGCAATTTTTCGTCGGGGAACGGGATTCGGAGACGGACGTGCTGTCAACAAGGCAAAAGAGAACGGCTGCGGTAACCATACTGCTTGCCGCGGGATCTGCTCATCTCATGCAATACGGGGTCGCCGGCGCGACGCGCATCGCTGTTCCGGAACCAAGGCCAAGTGCCACGGCCCCAAAGCCGCTTTATGAAATCGAGACGACGACGCTGACGTCGAGCTATCCGTTTCTGAACCGGCCACAGATGAATTTGACCAAGCAGTCGCTGCCAACACCGCCAGCGGACACACTTGTCCCAGCCACGCTTCCGGATGTGACCGAGGATCCGATTTCGCTTCCGGCCGATACGGCCATCGCACCCCCTGCCGACGCGGCACTGAACCTTAACGGCTTTGGCATTCGCTGCGATACCGAACTGACCGCAACCGCACGGCGCGGCGCACTTGTCGCGCTGTCGCTGACAAGCGGCTGCAACCCGAATGCATCGGTCAGCATAACCCATGCCGGCCTGAGCTTCTCCGAAACAACCGACGCAACGGGTCAACTGGCGCTTGAGATCCCTGCATTGACCTCACCCGCCGAATTCACCGTATCGGTGGATGACGCAAAGCCCATGATGGCCAAGGTCGCCCTGCCCGATATCGGGGATCATGACCGCGTTGCCCTGCAATGGACAGGAACCGACGGGTTGTCGATCCACGCGCTGGAGTTCGGCGCCAAGCCCGGCACACCCGGCCACATCTCGGCAGACGATCCGCGCACACCGTTGCGCAGCCGTCTGACGCATGGCGGGTTCCTGACCCATCTTGGCGCAAGCGACACCGAAGGCACCGACCGCGCCGAGATCTATTCCTTCCCAACCGGCACCATTGGCCGCGACGGGGTCGTGCGCCTTCATGTCGAAGCGCGGGTGACCCCTATGACCTGCGACAAGACCCTTGAAGCGCAGGCTCTTCAAACCACCGGCGACGGCGACCTTCGGGTTGTCGATCTAAGTGTCGATATCCCGGGCTGCGAGGCGGTGGGCGACACTCTTGTATTGAAAAACGTGCTGCAAGACCTGAAGATCGCGCAAAACTAGCGCCGGATACCAACACCCCCATGCAACGGCTTGTTGCGGCAGCGCTTGCTGCCGCCGTCCTGATTCCCGTTCCCGGTCCAAGCACAGCTCAGGACGTGCGCCTGACATCGCGGGATGGTTCGGTCGAAATCGATGGCACGTTGCTATCTTTCGATGGTGAGTATTACCGGCTTGATACCGTTTACGGCATCCTGACGCTCGATGGGTCGGGCGTGACGTGCGCCGGCCCCTCCTGCCCCGACCCCGAAGCCTTTGTGCCGGATTTCCTGATCTCGGGCGCCGCCGAAACCGGGGCGGTCCTGATCCCGTCATTGCTGGAAGCCTTCGCGGAACGCGAGGGCTATGCCTTCGCCCGACAGGAGGAAGACGCGAGCCATTTCACCTATGTGCTGTCGGACGCAACAACTGGCGCGGTTGCCGCCCGCGCGCGGTTTCGCGTGACCAGTTCCGACGAAGGGTTCGCCGACCTTCTGGCCGAACAGGCCGACATCGTTTTGTCATTCCGCGAGGTGTCCCAAGCCGAGTTGGAGCGCGCCCAAGAGGCGGGGTTGGGTGACCTGTCACGCCCCGCGCGAAGTCGCGTTGCAGCGCTTGATGGGATCGTCGCCGTCGTCGCCCCGGACAACGCGTTGCAATCGATTACCTTGCCGCAAGTCGCGCAGGTGCTGTCCGGTGAGATCGCGAATTGGCGCGCACTGGGTGGGCCGGATGCCGAAATCCAGCTCCACCTGCGCAACCCCCGGTCTGGCCTGTCACAAAGCCTGCGCGACGCCATCCTTAGCGCGGACGGGCCATCAGTTCGCCTCGACGCCACGCGGCACCGCACGACCGCCGAACTGGCTGATGCGGTCTCGACCGATCCCTTCGCCTTCGGCATAGCCACCTATTCGGAACGTGGAAGCGCCCGCGCACTTGCCCTTGCCGGCAGTTGCGGCACGCTGACCCGCGCCACGGCCACAGCACTTCAGGCCGAAGACTATCCGCTGACCGCACCGCATTTCATCTATACCCCGGCCCGCCGGATTCCACGGATCGCGCGCGAATTCCTTGCCTTCATTCAGTCGCCAGAAGCACAGCCAGTCATCCGTGAACTCGGGTTCGTGGATCAGACGCTGACGTCCATCCCACTGGCCCGGCAAGGCGACAGGCTGGCCAAGGCGGTGCTGAATGCCGGACAAGAGATCGGCCTGCGCGAATTGCGGCGCATGGTAAGTGCGCTGAATGAGGCCGCGCGGTTGACCATGTCGTTCCGCTTTGAAGGCGGATCCTCGGAACTCGACGCCCAGTCACGCGCGAACATCTCGCTTCTGGCAGAGGCGGTAAACCGGGGGCGGTTCGATGGACGCACACTTATCTTTGCCGGGTTCAGCGACGGGCGCGGAGGTGCTGCCAGCAACCGGGATCTGTCGCGACGTCGGGCCGAGGCTGTGCGAGACGCTGTCCTCGCCCTTGTTGACGCGGGCGCGGCCGAGGCGGTCACCTTTGACACTGACGGGTTCGGTGAGGCGCTGCCCATGGCCTGTGATAATGACGGCTGGGGGCAACGGGTGAACCGGCGCGTAGAAATCTGGCTACGCTAGACGTCGAGATAACCGGCCGCGCGAAAGGAAATCTCTGCCGATTTCCCGATAATGATGTGATCATGCAGCGTGATGGACAACGCACGCGCCGCCTCGGCGATCCGACCGGTCATGTCGATATCTGCCTGCGATGGGGTCGGGTCGCCTGACGGATGATTGTGCACGAGGATCAGGGCCGAGGCGTTAACCTCGAGCGCCCGTTTGACCACCTCGCGGGGGTAGACGGGCACATGATCGACGGTGCCGCGAGCTTGCTCTTCATCCGCGATGACGGCGTTCTGCGCGTCGAGGAAGAGAATGCGGAACTGTTCGGTTTCGCGATGCGCCATCGTCGTGTGGCAATAATCCAAAAGCTCGGTCCACCCCGATAGAACCGACCGCCCCAGGACGCGCGCCCGCGCCAGCCGGTGGGCGGCGGCTTCGACGATCTTGAGCTCTTGCACAACAGCAGCCCCAGCGCCGTCGATCGCCATCAGACGTGCGGCCGGGGCCGACACAACCCGATTGAAATCGCCGAATGTGTCGATCAAACGCCGCGCAAGCGGTTTGACATCCTGCCGTGGGATGGCGCGAAAGAGGATAAGCTCCAAAAGCTCATAATCCGGCATGGCGTCCGCCCCACCGTCCATGAAACGGGCGCGCAGACGCTTGCGATGATCGCTTAAATACGAGGGCAGCTTGTGCTGCGACTTCGGTGCGGGGGCGGTGCCAAAAAGAGGCAACGCGACCTCGTCAAAAGCATTGGGGCCAGACATGCCGCGCAGCCTGGCCCCAACGTGGTGAAGATTTGGTTAAACCTACTGTGCCATGGCGCGTTGAATGCGCTGTGCGACGACGGGGTGTTCCTCGGGCGCGTACTGCACCATCACGCCAAGCATTTCACGCCGTGACGGGCCGCCAACGGTTTCGCGAATGTCAAACTCGCCTGGACGGAAGAACCCGCGACGGGTGGTCTTGAGCGTGTATTTCCCCATGGAATAGACGCCTGGCGACCGCACCGTCACCTTGCCGGGGGGCAGAACCGAGAGCGCCAAATTCATACTCGTTGATCGTGTTGCCGCACATGACGCCGAGACAGGCCATCGTCTGGATCTTGTTGAATTCATACTGACCGGGCTGCACGCCGTTGTGCCAGATCAGATACCCACCATCGAGCTTTTCCCAGCCGATGTCGTAATACTGTTCCTCGGCCCCGGTCCGCGTGTTGCGGATAGAGACCCCGACCAGACGGTTCCCGCTGACCTGTCCGATATCAAGCCAGCCGTAAACGACCGACCGTGTGCTGAAGTCATTGATCGGGGTGCCGCTGGCGCAGCCCATCAGAATGACGGACATCACGACCATGAGAATGCGTGCCATAGTACTTGCTCCTGCCAAATTGCCGGACTGGCATCTCACGGATTTGGGGCAGGAGTTTGGCCACTGGTGATCGATCAGCTTCAGGTGTGATGCGAAGTACACAGACGCGAAAGGCCCGGACACAATAGGGTCCGGGCCTATGAAATCGCGAGATCTGGCAAAGTGGCTAGCTTTTCATCCCATCCCAGAAATTCTTCACGGCCGTAAAGAAGCTGGACGATTCCGGGTTCGTTTCGGTTTTGCTTAGCTCTTCGAACTCGCGCAGCAGCTCTTTCTGGCGCGAGGTCAGGTTCATCGGCGTCTCAACCGCCAATTCGATATACATATCGCCAATGCCGCCACCCCGCAGCATGGGCATGCCCTTGCCGCGAAGACGCATCTGCTTGCCGGTCTGGCTTCCCGCCGGAACCTTCACGCGGCTGCGTCCACCATCGATCGTCGGCACCTCGATATCGCCGCCCAGCGCCGCGGATGTGACGCTGACCGGCACGCGGCAATAAAGGTGGCTTCCGTCACGCTCAAAAAGCGGATGGTTCGCAACCTCGATGAAGATATAAAGGTCGCCCGTGGGACCGCCGCGCAAACCCGCCTCGCCCTCGCCCGACAGACGAATACGCGTGCCGGTTTCGACACCCGCCGGGATGTTCACGCTAAGCGAGCGGTCTTTTTCAACCCGCCCGGCACCGCCACAGCTTTTGCACGGGTCCTTGATGATCTGCCCCATGCCAGAGCAGGTCGGACAAGTGCGTTCAACGGTGAAAAAGCCCTGCTGCGCGCGCACCTTGCCCATGCCCGAACAGGTGGGACATGCCGTAGGTTCTGCACCGGCTTCCGAGCCAGAACCCGCACAGGTATCGCAGGTTACCGCCGTCGGCACCTTGATCGTTTTGTGCAGGCCCTCATACGCCTCTTCCAGCGTCACCCGAAGGTTATAGCGAAGGTCCGATCCGCGCACCGCGCGTTGCCGCCCGCCACCCTGACGCCCGCCCATGAAATCGCCGAAAAGGTCGTCGAAAACGTCCGAGAAGGCACTGGCAAAGTCACCCTGTCCGGGGCCACCGCGACCGCCGCCCATGCCGCCTTCGAAGGCTGCGTGACCAAACCGATCATACGCCGCTTTCTTTTCGGCATCTTTCAGAACTTCGTAGGCTTCGTTGGCTTCCTTGAACTGCGCCTCGGCGTCCGGGTTGTCCGAGTTGCGGTCAGGGTGCAGCTCTTTCGCCTTGCTACGATAGGCCTTCTTGATCTCGTCGGCGCCCGCGCCTTTCGAGACCCCCAGAACCTCGTAATAATCGCGCTTTGCCATCTGTCGTCACCTCGTTGGAACGAAGGGGCCGGCCTGCGGGTCGCAGACCGGCCCGATCGGTTCCGATATCGCCCTTACGAGGCGCGCTTGTCGTCGTCGAGGTCTTCGAAATCCGCGTCCACGATGTCTTCATCGACACCGCGCGGGTTTTCTTCTTCCTCGGCAGGCTCGCCCGAAGCCTTTTCCTGCTCGGCCTTATAGATGGCCTCGCCCAGCTTCATGGCCGCCTCGGTCACGTTCTGGATGCCCGACTTGATTTTGCCTGCATCCTCGGTTTCAAGCGTGTCCTTGAGCGCCGAAATCGCTAGCTCAATGGCTTCGATCGTGGTCGGATCAACCTTGTCCGCATGCTCTTCCATCGACTTCTCGGTCGAATGGATAAGGCTTTCGGCCTGGTTCTTGGCTTCGACAAGTTCCTTGCGTTCCTTGTCGGCCTCGGCATTGGCCTCGGCGTCTTTGACCATCTGCTCGATCTCGTCGTCCGACAGCCCGCCCGACGCCTGGATCGTGATGTTCTGTTCCTTGCCGGTGCCCTTGTCCTTGGCGCTGACCGACACGATACCGTTGGCGTCGATGTCGAACGTCACCTCGATCTGCGGCAGACCGCGCGGAGCGGGCGGGATGTCTTCCAGGTTGAACTGGCCAAGCATCTTGTTGTCCGACGCCATTTCCCGTTCGCCCTGGAACACGCGGATCGTCACCGCGTTCTGATTGTCCTCGGCGGTCGAGAAGATCTGGCTCTTCTTGGTCGGGATCGTCGTGTTGCGGTCGATCAGGCG
>JABDPT010000014.1 GCA_013042605.1 Paracoccaceae bacterium | reverse complement strand
TGGCGGATGAGACCGACCTGACTTTCGTGCAGATCAGCGCGATCTTCACCGGGGTGCCGGACCTGCGCAAGGTGTTCGAGGCGGCCAAGCTGCGGCGGCGCAACGGCAAGGGGACGCTCTTGTTCGTCGATGAGATCCACCGCTTCAACAAGGCCCAGCAGGACGGGTTCCTGCCGCATATGGAAGACGGCACGATCCTGCTTGTGGGGGCAACGACCGAAAACCCGTCGTTCGAGCTGAACTCGGCGCTTCTGAGCCGGGCGCAGGTTTTCGTGCTGGAACGATTGACGCCCGTCGATCTGGAGCTTCTGGCGCAGCGGGCCGAACACGAGCTTGGGCGCGCGCTGCCGCTTGATGGCCCGGCGCGCGAGGCGCTGATCGAAATGGCCGATGGCGACGGGCGCGCGCTTTTGAACCTGATCGAACAGGTGACGGCGTGGAAGGCCGAGAAGCCGCTCGATCCACAGGCTTTGGCGACACGGCTGATGCGGCGCGCGGCGCAGTACGACAAATCCGGCGAGGCGCATTACAACCTGATCTCTGCCTTGCACAAATCGGTCCGCGGGTCGGACCCGGATGCAGCGCTTTACTGGTTCGCGCGCATGCTGGAGGGGGGCGAAGACCCGCGTTTTCTGGCGCGCCGGATCACGCGGATGTCGGTCGAGGATATCGGGTTGGCCGATCCGCAGGCGCAGACGATCTGTCTTGATGCGTGGAATGTCTATGAGCGGCTGGGCTCACCCGAGGGTGAACTGGCGCTGGCGCAGGCGGTGACCTATCTCGCCCTCGCGCCGAAATCGAACGCGGGCTATGCCGCGTATAAAGAGGCGCGCAAGGCCGCCAAGAGGACCGGATCCGAACCGCCGCCCAAGCATATCCTGAATGCGCCGACGTCGATGATGAAGGATCAGGGCTATGGCGCGGGGTATGAGTATGACCATGACGCCGAAGACGGGTTTTCGGGCCAGCATTACTTTCCCGATGCGATGAAACGGGGCGTCTATTACCAGCCCGTCGAACGCGGGTTCGAGCGCGAGTTGAAGCGGCGGCTGGACTATTTCGTCAAGCTGCGAGCCAAGCGCGAGGGCGGACGCTAAGGCGCGGCATCACTGGAAGGTGACGAGGTAGATCCCGGCGATGACCAGAAACGCGCCGGCGATCTTGCCGAGGCTGAGCGCGGTTTCCGGCGCGCCGAAAAGGCCGAAATAGCCGAAAACCATCCCTGCGAGCACCTGCCCCGACACGATCAGGACAAGGAACGCGCCAAGGCCGAGGCGCGGGATGAGATAGCTTGATCCGATGATGAGCCCCGCGCTCATGACGCCGGAGGTCAAAAGCCACGGCGGCACGGAGCCGATTTTTTGGAACTGCTCGGCCCGGCTTCCGGTTGCAACGGCGATTGCGATGGAGGTCACGAAGGCGATGCCGAAGAACGGAACATTGGCCATCGGGCCAGAGCCCAAAACGCGCGCCATTTGCGAGACCATGGGGAAATAGATGGAAATGATCGCGCCCAGCAAAAGCGCCAGCCCGATGAATTGAAGTGCCATGGTCCCTCCGACACGGATGTTTTTGTTTGTGCCGGGAAGTCTGGCAGGTGCGAGGACCGGCGCGCAAGCGCTAGTATTTGCTACCCGTGGCCCGTAACAACGCTTCGAGCCGCTGGCGCGTGGGGTCGGCGAGTTTCCGTTTCTCCATCCAGTCGGCAAGCATGTCGTCGGCCCGGGCTCGTTCGCCGGTGCGGGCGAGGGTGAAGGCCCAGGCCAGGCGGGGTTGGACGAGCATGTCGAAGCCGAATTGTTTGGCCTTGGCACGGGCGGCTTCGACGTTCTGGAAAAGCCCGGGCAGGTCGGCCAGGGCCGGGCGTGGTTTCCAAAAGCTGGTGGCCGCGGCTTTTGCCTGTTTCACGGTGCGGGGCAACTCGGCCTCAAGCGCGGGCAGACCCATCAGCAGGCTGAGGTCCATCTTGCCATAGGGCGCTTCTTGCCAGAGATCGAAGATCGCTGATTTCGGGGTGCGGTGCCAATGCACCGTGTCGCCGGCGACGTGGGGCACATAGTCGAAAGAATAGCCCCAGGCGGGAATGACCTTGCCGCCCTTGAACGCCATCAGAGCGAACATGCGGCGGGCGCCGACATCGCTTGATGCGGTTTCGACCCATTCCATGCGGGAAAACCGTTCGAAGCCCATGGGCAGAAACACCTCATCAAAGGCGGGCAGGGCCCGGTCCTTGAATTCGGTCCATGTCATCGGCTCGGCTGGCGGCGGCGGTTTGCGAAATAGTGAAAAAGCCATTCTGTCCCCCAGTGTCGAAATAGACGACATCAGCCTAAGGGCGAAGGCGGGTGCAAAACAACCCGCCTGCTTGACTTTCACAAGCCCGCGCGCGAGGGGAACGGGATGTTACCGACCCTGCTTCAGGTGGCCCTTGGCGGCGCAATCGGGGCCTCTGCACGCTTTGCGGTGGGGGTCATGGTGATGCGCGCGATGGGGCCGGGGTTCCCGCTGGCCATCATCGCGGTCAATGTGCTGGGCTCGTTCCTGATGGGGGTTTTCGTGGTGCTGGCTGCGCATCGCGGGCTGACGCATCTGTCGCCCTTCGTCATGACCGGGATCCTGGGCGGGTTCACGACCTTTTCGGCCTTTTCGCTTGAGGCGGTGACGCTCTACGAACGCGGCGCGCTGGGGCAGGCCGCGGCCTATGTCGCCATTTCGGTGGTGGTGTCGATCGCGGCGCTTGTCGCCGGGCTTTGGGTCGCGCGGGCCTGGGTCGCATGAGCGGGGTGCAGACCGTGACGGTGGGCCCGGGTGATGGCGACCAGCGGCTTGACCGGTGGTTCCGGCGCCAGTTCCCGCAAGTGAGCCAGGGTCGCATCGAGAAGATGTGCCGCAAGGGCGAGATCCGCGTGGACGGTGGGCGTGTGAAGGCGTCGACCCGTGTCGAGGCGGGGCAATCGGTGCGCATACCACCACTGCCGGAGGCGCCCGCGCCGGTGGCCGAGCGCACCAGAGTCAGCGATGCCGACGCCAAGATGATCCAAGCCAGTGTGATCTGGCGCGACGATCATCTGATTGCGATCAACAAGCCCCCGGGCCTGCCGACACAAGGCGGCAGCAAGCAGACGCGACATGTCGACGGGCTGGCCGAGGCGCTGCGCTTTGGGTTCGATGAAAAGCCGCGGCTGGTGCATCGGCTGGACAAGGACACGTCCGGTATCCTGCTTCTGGCGCGGACGCGGGCAGCGGCGAGCGCGCTGACCGAAGCGTTCCGGCATCGCGAGACGCGCAAGATCTATTGGGCCGCCGTGGCCGGGTCGCCCAAGCCCGCGATGGGAACGATCAAATACGGGCTTGTGAAGGCGCCCGGGCATGGCGCGGATGGGCAGGGTGAGAAGATGCTGTGCATCCATCCGCGCGATGTCGATGCGACGCCGAATGCCAAGCGGGCCACCACGGATTACGCGGTCATCTCGGCGCTGGGCACGCGGGCGGCCTGGGTCGGGCTGGTGCCGGTGACCGGGCGCACGCACCAGCTTCGCGCGCATATGGCCGAGATCGGGCATCCGATTATCGGCGATGGCAAATATGGCGGGTCGGGGCAAGAGAACCTTGGCGATGGCTGGGGCGCGCAACTGGGCGGTGAGATCAGCCGCAAGCTGCATCTGCACGCGCGCTTCCTGCGTCTGCGCCATCCGTTCACCGGGCGGGACCTGACGCTGACCGCGCCGCTGCCCGCGCATATGGAGCGGACGTGGGAGATGATGGATTGGCGGGCCGAGGATGCGCCCGTGGACCCGTTCGAGGACGAGACATGAGTGAGTGGGCGGCAAAACGGTTCTGGACATCGACCGAAGTTGTGGCCGAGGGCGACGGGTTTTCGGTGCGGCTTGACGGCCGCCCGGTGCGCACGCCGGCCAAGAAGCCGCTGATCGTGCCGACGCGAGTGCTGGCCGAAGAGATCGCCGGCGAATGGCAGGCGCAGGAAAAGGTCGTCAAACCGTCGACGATGCCGGTGACACGCACCGCCAATTCGGCCATCGACAAAGTGGCGGTGCAGCGGACGGAGATCATCGACATTCTGGGTGAGTATGGCGGGACCGATCTCTTGTGTTACCGGGCTACGGGGCCACAGGAACTGATCGCGCGGCAGGCCGCGGCGTGGGATCCGCTGTTGGACTGGGCCGAGACGGCGCTTGGCGCCCGGCTGAAGGTGACGCAAGGCGTGTTGCCCATTGCACAGAATCCCCCTGATCTCGCCCGGCTCAGTGCGCAGATCGTTGAGTTTTCCGACTTCGAACTGGCGGCATTTCACGATCTTGTCGCCCTGCCGGGGTCACTTGTGATCGGTTTGGCGGTCACGTTTGGTCAGAAATCCCCCGAAGCGCTTTGGGAAATCGCCCGGCTTGATGAGCTTTGGCAGATCGAGCAATGGGGCGAGGATGAGGAAGCCGAAGCCACCAACCGTCTGAAACAACAGGCCTTTATTGATGCTGCCCGGTTTTTCAGACTTGCACAATAAATAGCCCCGAACGCCTGTTTCTGACCCTGAAATAGCAGGTTGCACGACGCTACGGCACTTGCCTTTATTTTTGGCGCTCAGCCTTGACCTCAATCCCCGTAAGACCCAGTATCCCCGGCCATAAGAGGGGAAATTTCTCTTTTTTGGTAAACGCCGGTCGAAGTGCCGGAGAAAAAGCCGCCAAACGGCGGTAAGTCAGGATGAGGTAAATATGAAAAAATCCATGCTTTTGGGTGCGCTGACGGTTGCTGGCCTTGCGGCTGGCGCGGCTTCGGCTTCCACCCTTGAGGACGTCAAGGCACGTGGCGAGCTGAATTGCGGTGTGAACACCGGGCTTGTCGGCTTTGCTGCTCCGGACGCCAACAACAACTGGCAGGGCTTCGACATCGACATCTGCCGCGCAGTTGCCGCGGCCGTGCTCGGCGACCCCGACGCGGTCAAGTATGTTCCGCTGACCGGCAAGACGCGCTTTACCGCGCTGGCCGCTGGTGAGATCGACATGCTGTCGCGTAACACCACCTGGACCTTCAGCCGTGACGTCGACCTGAAGTTCGAATTCGTCGGCGTGAACTACTACGACGGTCAGGGCTTTATCGCCCCGCGCGAACTGGGCGTGACGTCGGCCAAGGATCTGGACGGTGCGACCGTCTGCATCCAGACCGGCACCACGACCGAGCTGAACCTTGCGGATTTCTTCCGTTCGAACAGCATCAGCTATGAGCCGGTTCCGATCGAAACTAACGCCGAAGCGCTTCAGCAGCTTCTGGCAGGCGCTTGTGACGTGTACACGACCGACGCGTCCGGTCTTGCCGCTTCGCGTGCAACTTTCGAAAACCCGGGCGATTGGGTGATCCTGCCCGAGATCATCTCGAAAGAGCCGCTTGGTCCGCTTGTCCGTCATGGCGACAATGACTGGGGCGACATCGTGCGCTGGACACTGAACGCGCTGGTCGCGGCTGAAGAGCTGGGCGTGACCTCGGCCAATGTTGCCGAGCTGTCGAACGGCACCGACAACCCCGAGGTCAACCGTCTGCTGGGCACCGAAGGTGGTCTGGGCGAAATGCTGGGCCTCGACGCCGACTGGGCAGCCAATGCTCTGGCTGTGACCGGCAACTACGGTGAAATCTTCGAGCGTCACATCGGTGAGAACACGCCGATCGGTCTGGCGCGCGGCTTGAACGCGCAGTGGACCGAAGGTGGTCTGCTCTACGCGCCGCCGTTCCGGTAAGCACTTTGAAGGGCGCGGAGAAATCCGCGCCCTTCGACATTCCGACAAGACGCATAAAAACACCTGAACCGGGAAAGCACGCACAGACGTGCAGGGGGAAGTTTCAGGGACTGACGGGGATTGCCTGACATGACGACGCTCACCGACCCGCCGCAGGAGTCGTTCCGCCTGTCGATGCTTTTGAATGACACGCGGTACCGATCTTACACTTTCCAGTTCATTGCGCTGATTTGCCTTGTCGGCTTTATCGGCTGGCTTGTTTCGAACGCGGCGCAGAACCTCGAGGATCTGGGTCAGGACATCTCCTATCAGTTCCTTGGTGAATCGTCGGGCTATGACATCAACCAGCGCCCGATCGCTTATGACAGCCAATCAACGCATATGCGTGCGGCCATCGTCGGCGTTCTCAACACGTTGATCGTGGCGGTTCTGGGCTGTGTGACGGCCACCATCCTTGGCGTCGTCGCCGGGGTGTTGCGCCTGTCGAATAACTGGATCGTCTCAAAGCTCATGGCGGTTTACGTGGAAGCGTTCCGCAACGTGCCGGTGCTGATCTGGATCCTGATCATTTTCTTCATCATGACGGCCAGCCTCCCGGGACCAAGCGCGTTCCGGGGCGACGATCCGTCTGCGTCGATGGTGCTGGACGCCTTCGCCTTCACAAATCGCGGGGTCTATGTGCCCAAGCCGCTGTGGCTTGACGGTTCGATGATCGTGGTCATCACCTTCCTGCTGTCGATCGTGGCGATGTTCGCCTATCGCCGCTATGCGACCAAGCTGCTTTTCGATACCGGGCGACTGTTGCCGATGTTCTGGCCGTCGGTCGGGATTCTCTTTCTGCCGACGCTGATCATGTTCTTCCTGCTGGGTCGGCCCATCGGGCTTGAGTATCCCGAGCTTCGCGGCTTCAACTTCCAGGGCGGCATTCAGGTGCGCGGGTCGCTGATCGCGCTGTGGTTCGCTCTGGCGATCTATACCGGTGCCTTCATTGCGGAAAACGTGCGCGCGGGTATTCAGGCCATTTCCAAGGGTCAGACCGAGGCTGCGGCGTCGCTGGGTCTGCGGCCAAACCGGATCATGAACCTTGTGATCCTGCCGCAGGCGCTGCGGGTCATCATCCCGCCGCTGATTTCGCAGTATCTCAATCTGACCAAGAACTCGTCACTGGCGATTGCGGTCGGGTACATGGACGTCACCGGCACATTGGGGGGCATCACGCTGAACCAGACGGGCCGCGCGATCGAGGCGATCCTGCTTTTGATGCTGTTCTATCTGACGATCTCGCTGGCGATTTCGGCGGTCATGA
This sequence comes from Paracoccaceae bacterium, assembly GCA_013042605.1. Classification (GTDB taxonomy): domain Bacteria; phylum Pseudomonadota; class Alphaproteobacteria; order Rhodobacterales; family Rhodobacteraceae; genus JABDPT01. Next base: position 15,637 of record JABDPT010000014.1, on the reverse strand, counting down.
ACGTCTACAACAACGCCGTTAAGCTGAAGGAGCGCTGATATGTCAGACAAACCTGCGCATAACGTCGCCTTCGTCCGCGAAACCACACTTCCGCCGTCGCCACCGCCGGTGGCCGAAACGGGCGCGATCAAGTGGATGCGCGAAAACCTGTTTTCGTCGGCCTTCAACAGCATCATGACCATTCTTGGAGTGCTGGCGGTCTATCAAATTCTGAGTCTTGCCTTGCCCTGGCTTCTCAACGGGGTCTGGAACGCGTCGTCGATCCGCGATTGCCGCGAGATCCTTGACGGGGCGACGGGGGGCTGTTTCGCGGTTTTGACCGAGCGCTGGCACCAGCTTGTCTTCGGGCGCTATCCGCAAGACAGCTACTGGCGCCCAACGCTGGCCTTCCTGCTGATGTTCGCGGCGTTCGCACCGGTGCTGTTCTCCAACCTGCCCAAGAAGATGCTGATCTTCACCGGACTTTACCCGTTTATCGCCTATTACCTTGTCTGGGGCGGTTCGGTGCTTGTCCCCATTCTGTCGCTGGTCGGTTTCGCGGTGGGCTATGTCGTCTATACGCGCCTTGTCGACCGTTCCTTTGCCACCGGATTCTTCGGGGGTGTCGCGGCGGCCATTGCGGTTTGGTATATCGGCGGCTTCATTATTAACGAGGACAGCACGTTCCTCGCCCTCGAACAGGTCGAAAGCCGCGATATCGGTGGCTTCATGCTCAACCTGATCCTCGGCGTGGTGTGCTTGTCGGTGTCGCTGCCGCTGGGCATCGTGCTGGCGCTGGGCCGTCAGTCGCGCATGCCGATCATCAAGTGGATCTGCGTTGTCTTCATCGAGTTCATTCGCGGCGTGCCGCTGATCACGCTGTTGTTCGTGGCCAACGTGGTGCTGGCCTACTTCCTGCCGCCGGGCACGAATTTCGACCTGATCCTGCGGGTGATGATCATGATCACCATGTTCGCCGCGGCATATATCGCCGAGGTGATCCGGGGTGGTCTGGCGGCGCTTCCGCGCGGACAGTATGAGGCGGGCGACAGCCTTGGCCTCGATTACAGCCAGTCGATGCGGCTGATCATTCTGCCGCAGGCGCTCAAGATCTCGATCCCCGGGATCGTGAACGTGGCGGTGGGCCTGTTCAAGGACACCACGCTGGTTTCGGTCATCTCGATGTTCGACCTTGTCGGCATGGTGCGCGGACCGATCCTGGCCTCGACCGACTGGAACGGCGTCTACTGGGAGCTGTTCGGCTTCGCGGCCTTGCTGTTCTTCGTCTTCTGCTACGGCATTTCGCAATACTCACAATGGCTGGAGCGTCAGCTTCAGACCGATCACCGATAGGAGGCTGACCCATGGCCATGACCGACGACGCCATCGCCCATATGGATGCGAAAGTATCCGACGAGGTCGCGATCGAGATCGAAAATATGAACAAGTGGTACGGCACGTTTCACGTGCTGCGCGACATCAACCTGACCGTTTATAGCGGCGAGCGGATCGTGATCTGCGGACCTTCAGGGTCGGGCAAATCCACCCTGATCCGGTGCATCAACGCGCTGGAGGAACATCAGCAGGGGCGGATCACGGTGGACGGGACGACGCTGTCGTCGGACATCAAGAACATCGATCGCATCCGGTCGGAGGTTGGGATGGTGTTCCAGCACTTCAACCTGTTCCCGCATCTGACGATCCTTGAGAACTGTACGCTGGCTCCGATCTGGGTCCGCAAGACGCCCAAGAAGGAAGCCGAAGAAACGGCGATGCATTTCCTGACCAAGGTGAAAATCCCTGAACAGGCCGACAAGTACCCCGGCCAGTTGTCGGGCGGTCAGCAGCAGCGGGTGGCGATTGCCCGGTCGCTTTGCATGAAGCCGCGGATCATGCTTTTTGACGAGCCGACCTCGGCGCTTGACCCTGAGATGATCAAGGAAGTGCTCGACACGATGATCGAGCTTGCCGAAGACGGGATGACGATGCTGGTGGTGACGCACGAGATGGGCTTTGCCCGTCAGGTCGCCAACCGGGTGATCTTCATGGATGAAGGGCAGATCGTGGAACAGAATGAACCCGAAGAGTTCTTCCACAACCCGAAATCCGACCGCACGAAGCTGTTCCTCAGCCAGATCCTCGGTCACTGACGCGGCGCGTCAGACGATATCGCGCGGGGCCAGAAATTCGACGATCTGGCCTTGCGCCCAATCCACGTCATGCCAGTCCGTTGCCGGGAACTGGATCACGCTGGTCGCCCCGGTAGGATAGGCCAGAAAACGCGCGTCGTCGGGCGGTTCCGAAACGATGCGCTCGGCAAATTCCCCGATCCCCGGATTATGCGCGATCACCATGGCGATGGGGGCTGTGGCGGTGCGCAATACCCGCAGGATCGTGGGCGCGCTGGCGTGGTAAAGCGCGGGGTCGCTGCGCATCGGCGGGGCAGAGGGGAAGGCGGCGGCAATGCCGGACCATGTATCGACGGTGCGCCGTGCACCCGAGACGTACACCTCACCCGGCACCAGATCACGTTCGGCCAGCCAGACGCCGATGGCGGCGGCCGATTTCTTGCCGCGCCCGTTCAGCGGACGGTCGAAATCGTCGAGCGTGGCGTCGTGCCAGCTCGATTTCGCGTGTCGTGTGAGGATGAGCGTCAGGCTCATGAGTGAAACTGCTTCATGTGATAGGCCGACTGCGCGGGGTCCCTTGCGTATGTTTTACTGACGGGGCAGGCGGTTCGCACCTGACACCCATGACTTAAACATGGTGTATCAGGGGTTTGTGTCAAATAGTCGTGACATGCGGGCACGTCATATCCTTGTGACGACAGGGCGTTGACGGGACAGGCGGCGCGGCAGGGTTGGTCGGTACACGTGTTGCACGGCGGGCTGCCTGGCGGGGACGGTAGGTCGATCTGGTCGCGCAGCGCGAGTGCGCCGCGATAGGACACGAGCAGGCCCGCGGTGTCATGCACCAAAAGCTCCACCGGCGAGGCCCAGGCTCGGCCCGACCGCGCGCCCCAGCGCAGGAACGGGTGCCAGGGTGGGCCGGTGAAGGGGAAAAGGGCGGTGCCGTTGAACGCAGTCGCCAGTTCGCCGACAACGCGACGGGACCAGCGATCGACCGGGTTGGGAGTGCCGTCGGTGTATTCGGCGCTCGCGGTGAAATGCGCCCAGAAGCCCGGCTCGTGCGGTCCAAGAAGGAAAAGCGTGCCACAGTCAGCGGGCGCGCCATCATCGGCGGTTGGATGAAATGCGCCGAATATGTCGAGATGCTCGGCGCGGGCCCTGGCCTTGATCGCGCCGTAGCTGGGCGTCATTTCGGGGCGCGGATCAGGCTGCCCGCACCGTGATCGGTGAAAAGCTCCAGCAGGCAGGCATTGGGCGCGCGCCCATCGAGGATGACCACCGCGCGCACGCCGCCGTCGATGGCGGCAAGGGCGGTTTCGGTCTTCGGGATCATGCCACCGGCGATGGTGCCGTTCGCCGTCATTTCGCGGATCTGGTCGGGGGAAAGTTCCGTGACCACGTCGCCATCGGCGTTCTTGACGCCGGCCACATCGGTCAGAAGCAACAAGCGGTCGGCCTTGAGGCTGGCGGCAATGGCCCCGGCGGCGGTGTCGCCGTTGACGTTGAAGGTTTCGCCATTCCGACCCGTTCCGATGGGCGCGATCACCGGGATCGTGTCCGAGGCAGCGAGGGTATGGAGGATACCGGGGTTCATCTCGGACGGCGTGCCGACGAAGCCGAGGGCGGGGTCGGTCTGTTCGCAGACCATCAGGTTGCCATCCTTGCCCGACAGGCCCACGGCGCGCCCGCCCTGGGAATTGATCGCCTGCACGATGCGTTTGTTGACGCGGCCCGAAAGCACCATCTCAACAACCTCGACCGTGGCCGCATCGGTCACGCGCTTGCCATCCACGAACTCGGACTGCACACCCAGCTTGCCCAGCATTTCGTTGATCATCGGCCCGCCGCCATGCACGACCACGGGGTTCATTCCGACCAGACTCATCAGCGCGATGTCGCGGGCGAAGCTTTCCATCTCGGCGTCGTCGCCCATGGCGTGGCCGCCGAACTTGATGACGACGGTCGCGCCTTCGTAGCGTTGCAGATAGGGCAACGCCTCGGACAGGGTACGGGCGGTGGCGATCCAGTCGCGGTTCATGGCGGATTGCTTTTTCATGGTATGGGGTTCCTGATCGTCCCCCTGTTAGTGCGTCGGGGCAGCACGCTCAAGGGGGGCGGGCCTCGGCGTCAGGCGAGTGTGGCGATGATCGCGCGCAGATCGGCAATGCCGTGGCCCTTTTCCGACGAGGTCAGCACGATCTCGGGGAAGGCTGCGGGGTGCTTGGCGAGGGCGGCGCGCACCTGTGCCAGAACGCTGGCGCGGTCTTTTTCCTTCACCTTGTCGGTCTTGGTCAGCACCACCTGAAAGGTGACGGCGGCGCGGTCGAGCAGGGACATTATTTCTTCATCCACTGCCTTCAAGCCGTGGCGCGCGTCGATCAGCACGAAGGCGCGGCGCAGGGTGGGGCGGCCCGCAAGATAGGATTTGAGCAGGCGTTGCCATTTCTCGACCACGGCGACGGGGGCGTTGGCGAAGCCATAGCCGGGCAGATCGACGAGGTAATGGCTTTCGGAGATGGTGAAATAGTTGATCTCTTGTGTCCGACCGGGGGTGTTGGAGGCGCGGGCCAGCGCCTTACGCCCGGTCACCGCATTGATCAGCGTGGATTTGCCCACGTTCGAGCGCCCGGCAAAGCACACTTCGGGACGGTCGGCGGGGGGCAGGCCGGACATGGCGACCACGCCCTTGAGAAAGTCGGTTTCGCCGGCAAATAGCAGGCGGCCCACCTCGATCTCGTCCTCGGTGGGTTCGGCTTGCGGGAAGGGCAGCGGTGTCATGCGGGCACCTCGACCGGGTCACCGGCGGCGATTATGCCGCCATGGGTCACCTCGGCATAAACGCCGAAATCCTGATGATCCCACGTGGACAGCGCGCCAAGCGTATCGGCGTCGCGGCGGCCGGTTTCGGGGTTGGCCATGGTGGCCTTGCAACGGGTGATGCGCTGGCGGACGGCGAGTGTGGCCTCACCGATGCGGATTTCCTTGCCGATCCACTCGAACTCCTGCCAGGGGCCCAGCCCGTCAAGCCAGAGGTTGCCGCGCCAGCGGTGGATCGACAGGTCTTGCCCGACACGCTGGGACACGGCGCGATGCGAGGCGGTGTTGTTGATCGAGATAAACGGGTCGGGCATGTCGGTCAGGTGGGCGCTGTCGGCGCGATAAAGACCTGTGGGCGCGGGCAGCTCGGCGGGCCAGATGCGGCCCAGCCAGTCGAGCAGAAGGGCGGTGTCGGCATCGCTGTCGGGGGCGATGGTAAGCTGGCCCGCGACCGGATGATCGAGGGTCAGGGTGCTGCCATCGTCAGAGAGCGCGGCGGTGGCGGCCATCAGCTGTGGTTCGGTTACGCCGCGCAGGAAGTTGGCCTTCGCGCCCCAGCCGCCATCAAGCCGCGCGCGGTCGTGCGCGACGGCCCAAAGCCGGTCGAAGGGCAGCCACCGGCCCGGTGTCAGGGTGGTGCGGTTCAGCTCTTCGCGCCCGATCGCCTTGACCGGGTGGCGCCAGATATGGGCGAGCCGCGCGGTCACTTTTTGGGCGGCTTTTCAGGCTCGGCCGGTTTGTCGCGTTTGAAGCTTGAAAGGATGTTGCCGAAGACATCCGGTTTGTAGCCCTGGCTGCGCATGATCGCGTATTGCTGTATGAAGGTGATCGTGTTGTTCGCGATCCAGTAGATCACGAGGCCCGAAGCGAAGCTGCCCAGCATGAACATGAAAACCCAGGGCATCCAGGCAAAGATCATCGCCTGCGTGGGGTCGGTCGGCGCGGGGTTCAGTTTTTGCTGAAGCCACATCGACACGCCCAGCACCAGCGGCAGGATGCCGATGAAGATCAGCGCGAGGATCGACCCCGGTTCGGGTGTGTCCCAAGGGAAAATGCCCCAGAAGTTGTAAAGCGACGACGGGTCGGGGGCCGAGAGGTCGCGAATCCAGCCGATCCAGGGGGCGTGGCGCAGTTCGATGGTGACGAAGATCACCTTGTAGAGCGAGAAGAAGATCGGGATTTGCAGAAGGATCGGTAAACAGCCCGAGGCGGGGTTCACCTTTTCCTTCTTGTAGAGCTCCATCATTTCCTTCTGGAGCTTCTGGCGGTCTTCGCCCGCGCGTTCCTTGATCTTCTCCATCTCTGGCTGAAGCTCTTTCATCTTGGCCATGGAGACATAGGATTTATAGGCCAGGGGAAGCAGCAGCGCCTTGATGATGAGCGTGAGGCCGATGATCGACCAGCCCATGTTGCCGATGATTTTGTTGAGTTCGTGCAGCACCCAGAAGATCGGCTTGGTGAGGAAGTAGAACCAGCCCCAGTCGATGCTGTCGACGAAACGGTAGATGCCCTTTTCGTTCTGATATTCGCGGATGGTTTCCCATTCCTTGGCGCCGGCGAACAGTTTCTGGGTCACTTCGGCACGGGCACCGGGGGCGACCTCAACCGTGTCGAGAAGCGCGGTCGAGCGATAGATGTCGCGGGTCGCGTCGTATTGCAGCGCGGCGGTGAAGGACTGTTCCGGCGACGGGATCAGGGTCGTCATCCAGTAGTGGTCGGTGAACCCGATCCAGCCGTTTTCGGGCACGGCGGTGACGTCGGCGGCAGCGCCCCAGCGCGGGTCGGGGTCCATGTCGCGCAGGCCGCCATAGTCGACCTCGTTCAACTCTTCCCCGGTCTGGCGGATTGCGCCTTCGTGGATGATGAAAAACCCCTTGAGGTCATCGGGTTCGCCGTGACGTGCGATCATACCGTAGGGCGCCATGCGGGCCGGGGCGGCACCGGTGTTTTCCACGCTTTGCGTGATCGTGAACATATAGTCTTCGTCGATGGACATTGTGCGGCGGAACGTAAGGCCCGACCCGTTGGTCCAGGCCAGCACGATATCGCTGCCCACCGTCAGGGCATCCCCGCTTTCGACCTGCCACTCGGTCTCGGCGTTGGGGACGTCTTCGATCGACATGCCCGCGCCTTGCGCCCACCCGAAGAGGGCGTAATAGGCGCCGACGGAGCCTTCGGGGGACATCAGCGTGACGATCTCGGCGCCGGGGGCAAGGGTTTCGCGATAGTCGCGCAGGGACAGATCGTCGATGCGCCCGCCCACGAGCGAGATCGAGCCTTCAAGCCTTTCGGTGCGGATGTCGATGCGCGGGGCTTCGGTCAGAGCGGTGTTGCGGGCGGCATTGGGATCGACCGGGGCCACGCCGGGCTGGACCACGGCGCTGTCGGCACCGGGAAGCGGCAGGGCGCCGCTGGCGGGCGGCGTGCCGGCGGTGTCGCTGGCGGCGGGCGGAAGATCGGGGGCGACGGGTGGTTCGGGCGGCGGGAAGATCACGAACCAGATAAGCATCACAGCCGCGCTTAGCACGGTCGCGAGGATGACATTTCTGGTCTGTTCGTCCATGCCGCAGCACCACCACTTCTGTTGGGTCAGAGTGGTTCAACAGTCCAAGCGCGCAAAGGTCAAGCCGTTTTCCCGGTCATTCCGGGATTGCCGGGTGTGGTGGTGATCGTGTGTCCCGGCGGGGCGCCGGCGGAAGGGATCAACGTCGCCTCGGCTGACGGTTGCGAAGACAGGGTCCAGCTCTCGACCTGTTCAAAGGGCATGGGGCGGGCGATGCCGTAGCCCTGGATGTACTGGCACCCCAATTGCGCCAGAACCGCGCGTTCCGCGGCGGTTTCGACGCCTTCGGCAAGGGTTTGCAACTCAAGCCGGTCGGCCAGCGTCAGGATGGCCGATACGATGTTCTGCTGGTCGATATCGCTGTCTATTTGCGTGATGAAGGACCGGTCGATCTTGATCCGCCCGACCGAGAACCGCTTGATATTGGCGATAGAGGCGTGGCCCGTGCCGAAATCGTCGAGATCGACCGAACAGCCCAGTTCGGCAAAGGCCCGCAGGTTTCGGATGATCATGTCGCTGCTTGTCTGGGCGATCACGGTTTCAAGCACTTCGATCGACAACCGGTCCGGAGACAGGTCGAACCGGTCGAGTTCCCATCGGATCTTGTCGACGATCTTGGGGTTGCGCAGTTCTTCGGCGGAAAAGTTCAGCGATATCTTGGGCACGTTCAGCCCCGCCGCATCCCAGGCGCGCAGGGCGTTGAGGCTATGGTAAAGCATCACCTCGCCCAGACGCTCAAGCAGGCCCTGTTGTTCAAGCATCGGCAGGAAGTCGGCCGGGGCAAGCACGCCGCGGTCGGGGTGTTCCCAGCGCGCGAGCACTTCGAAGCCGGCCAGTTCGCCGGTTTCGGTGGTGACCTGAGGCTGGAACCATGGGCGCAACTGATCGCTGTCGATGGCGCCGGGCAATTCGTCGTTCAATTCGCCCTGAGCACGCGCGCGCTTGCCCATCTCATCGGAATAGGCGCGGATCGTGGCCGTTCCCGTGCGCGCGGCATCGGCCAAAGCATGCTCGGCCGCTTCAATCAGGGCGGTGCCCGATCTGGTCGGCGCGCGCGCCGGCGTGCAAAACCCCACGGAGATCGTGATGAACGCGCGGGTGCCATCAAGGCTGCACGGCGCCTCGATGATCCGCTGCAGTCGGGTGGCGACCTGAATGAGCGTTTCAAGGTCCGCGCGCGCGCCGGACGAGAGCACAACGCAGAAACGCGGACCATCGAGACGGGCAACGATATCTGACTGGCGCAGGGCGCCGGAAATGCGCGCGGCCACGATTCGCAGAATTCCATCGCAGGCGGAATGTCCAAACTGCTTTTCAAGTTCGGGGAATTCGTCGATCTCGATGGCGAGGGCGGCCGTCGTCTGGCCGCGTGTCGGCCCTTCGCCAAGCAGAAGATCGGTCGCGTCGATGGCGCTTTGCCGGATCATCAGGCCCGTTACGGTGTCACGAAAGCCACCGGCAATCCCAACCTCTTTGGTGTAGAGCCCGGCGAGGGCGAAGATGATCGGCATGCCGAGTGCGATGCCGACAAGGGCCTCTTCGCCGCCGGTCCAATAGGCGGCAAGCGTGATGGCGGGCAGGAAGGCCAAAAGCTGCGGTCCGGCCAGTATCGTGCGCAGCCTGCTGCGCATCGATGCCATCCAAGCCGTTTGCGCATATCGCATAAAGATTGTCCCCCAGGGATCAGCACATGGTCACGTGGCGCAAAGCTAGCCACGCGGCTTGATCAGGGCGTTAACAAAAGGGAACCTGACCCGGGCAAGATGCCTAAAATCCAATCGATCACCCGGTATTCGGCCGCGTCAGCCCGGCGAAATCGAAGAGCGCGGGGTCCAGAAGGTGCGAGGGCCGCGCCGTTGCCAGCGCCCGAAAAAGGACGTTGCGGCGGCCGGGTGAGTTGGCCTCCCACCCGTCGAGCATGGCCTTGATCTGCTGGCGTTGCAGCCCGTCCTGCGACCCGCAAAGGTCGCAGGGAATGATCGGGTAGTTCATCGCACGTGCGAAGGCCGCGCAATCGGCTTCGGCGACATGGGCCAGCGGGCGATAGACGAAGAGGTCGCCCTCTTCGTTGACCAGCTTGGGCGGCATCGTGGCCAGCCGCCCGCCGTGAAAGAGGTTCATGAAGAAGGTTTCGAGGATGTCGTCGCGGTGGTGACCCAGCACGACCGCCGAACAGCCTTCCTCGCGGGCGATACGGTAAAGATTGCCGCGCCGCAGCCGGGAACAGAGCGCGCAATAGGTGCGGCCCGCGGGCACCTTGTCCTTCACGATGGAATAGGTGTCCTGGTATTCGATGCGGTGGGGCACGCCACGCTCTTCGAGGAACGTCGGCAGGACGGTCGCGGGAAACCCCGGCTGACCCTGATCGAGGTTGCAGGCGAGGATATCGACGGGCAGAAGGCCGCGCCATTTCAGCTCGTAAAGCGCGGCGAGGAGAGTGTAGCTGTCCTTGCCGCCCGACAGACAGACCAGCCAGCGCGCGTCGCGTTCGATCATGCCATAGCGTTCGATCGCTTCGCGGGTCTCGCGGATGATGCGTTTGCGCAGTTTCTTGAATTTGGTCGTCCCGGGCGCGCCGTGGAAAAGCGGGTGAATATCGTCGCTGTCGTCAAGCATGGGGCGCGGCCTTTGTATGCGTCGCCCTGCGATAGCGCAGGCAGGCCGGGTCTGCCAAGCGGCAATCGGGATCATCCGGTGCGGGGCGTTGGGCGTAGAAAGAAGAGATCAGGGAAAGGATGTGGTGATGCGAGCATGGATGACCGGGGCGCTTTTGATGGTGCTGGGGGCGTGTACGGGTAAGCCGGGGCTGGAGGATGCGGCCCTCAGCGACCGGGACCTGAACCTCGAGGAGTTTTTTGCGGGCGAGTTGATCGCCTATGGCCAGTTCCAGGATATCTTCGGCACGGTGCGTCGCCGGTTCGAGGTGGAGATCGCAGGGACATGGGACGGCGAGGTGCTGACGCTGGTCGAGGATTTCATCTATGAAGACGGGTCGACCGAGCAGCGCATCTGGTCGCTGACCAAGACCGGGCCCGAGACGTGGGAGGGGACCGCGCCGGGGGTGATCGGGACCGCGACCGGCGAGGAGCGGGGGGATACGTTCAATTGGCAGTACACCATCGACCTGCCGGTGCCGGACGGGACGCTGCGGGTGAGTTTCGATGACTGGATGTGGCTTTTGAGCGAGGACCGCCTGTTGAACCGGGCCTATATGAAGCGGTTCGGCGTGGATATCGGGGAAGTGATCATCACCTTCGAGAAGCTTTGACGGTTCGGGGGGCGCTGCCCCCGGGCGGCCCATGGCCGCCTCCCCCGGAATATTTCGGGCCAGAAGACCGAGGCGTGGCGCGCTATTTGCGGGGCGGCACGTCGTCGACGCCCATCCCGCCCCAGGGGTGGCAGCGCAGGATGCGGCGGGCGGCAAGCCAGCCGCCCTTCAGCCCGCCATGGGTCTTCAGCGCGTCGAGCGCATAGGCCGAGCAGGTCGGATCATAGCGGCAGTTGAACCCGACCCAGGGTGAGAAGACCGCGCGATAGGCGCGCACGGGCAGGGCGAGGAGCCAGGCCAGCGGGGTCATCGGGCGGCCCCCTGGTGAAGTCTGGCGAGCGCGGTTTCAAGATCGGCACAGAGCGCGTCGAAGGGGCGGGTTGCGGTGGCGGCGTGCCGACCGATGAGCACGTAGTCCCAGCCCGGGCGGCCCGCGCGGGGCAGAACGGCGCGGGCGGCTTCGCGCAGGCGACGTTTGGCGCGGTTGCGGGCCACGGCGTTGCCGACCTTCTTGGAACAGGTGAAGCCGACGCGCGTGGCGGGGCTGTCATCGCCGCGGTCGCGCGCCTGGACGACCATGCCGGGCATCGCCTGACGGCGCGCGCGGGCAGCGGCGAGAAAATCGCGGCGGTTCTTGAGAACGTCCGGACAAACGGAAACCGCCGGCGGCATCTTTGCGGCCCCGGCGTTGTCGCCTGCCACAGATGCCCCCGGCGGTGTCATGATCAAAGCCCCGGTTGGGTGGCTTACGCGCTGAGCGACTTGCGGCCGCGCGCGCGGCGTGCGTTCAGGATCTTGCGCCCGGCTTTGGTGGCCATGCGCGCACGAAACCCATGGCGCCGCTTGCGCACGAGGTTTGAAGGTTGAAAGGTGCGTTTCATCGCTCACTCTCCGTCGTCGGGCCCGAAACCTTGTGGATTCGAGCAGGAATTTCGTCAGAAGCCCGCTCTTTAGGGTCAAGCCGGGGGCAAGTCAACGCGGCAGAGCCCCGATCCTGCAACAAATCGCGGGTTTTGGCCCGCTGAAATGTTTCAGGCAGGCCCGATCCGGGGCAATTGGCTCGCAAAGCCGTCACTGCCGTTCACTGGCCCGTGAGAACGCACGCGAAGCATCGGCGCGGGCGCCATGTTGTGCGACAAGAGACACAACGAGATCAAAGGACCTGACCCCGTGAGCGACATGACCCAACCCACCACCGCCAAGACCGGCGTCGCGCGATACCTTCCGCTGATCGCGATTGCGTCGGTGGCCGCCATCGGCGCATTCACGCTGCGCGATTACCTGAGCTTTCGGGCACTTGCCGACAATCGCGAGATGCTGGTCGCGTTTCGTGACGCCAATTATTTCGCCACCGTGCTGGTCTTCATGGCCATATACGTGGTGATCGTGGCCTTCTCATTGCCCGGTGCGACGGTGGCGACGCTGACCGGCGGGTTCCTGTTCGCGACCTTCCCGGGCGCGCTTTTCAATGTCACCGCAGCCACGATCGGCGCGTCGGTGATCTTCATGGCTGCGCGCTGGGGCCTTGGCGAAAAGCTCGCTGCGAAGATGGAAAGCTCTAAAGGGACGGTCAAACGCATCAAGGACGGGATCGACGACAACCAGTGGGAGATGCTGTTTCTCATCCGGCTGGTGCCCGCCGTGCCATTCTTCGTGGCCAACCTCGTGCCCGCGCTTGTCGGTGTACCGCTCTATCGCTTCGTGATCACGACCTTTCTGGGCATCATTCCGGGCGCGGTCGTCTATACCTCGGTCGGCGCCGGTCTGAGCGACGTGTTCGCCCGCGGTGAGACGCCGAACCTCGGCATCATCTTCGAGCCGCAGATTCTGCTGCCGATCCTAGGCCTGAGCGCGCTTGCCGCCCTTCCCATCGTCATCAAGGCCGTACGCGGCAAGAAGGGCTTATAAACCATGGAACGGATCAAGACGGATGTCTGCGTGATCGGCGCAGGCTCGGGCGGGCTGTCGGTTGCGGCGGGCGCCGTGCAAATGGGCGCCAAGGTGGTGCTTCTGGAAGGCCACAAGATGGGTGGCGATTGCCTGAACTATGGCTGTGTGCCGTCCAAGGCGCTGATCGCCGCGGGCAAACAGGCCCATGCGATGCGGACGGGCGAGAAATACGGCGTGACGCCGGTGATGCCGCAAGTCAGCTATGCCGCCGCCAAGGACCACGTGCAGAACGTTATCGAGACGATTGCCCCGGTCGACAGCCAGGAGCGGTTCGAGGGGCTGGGTGTGCATGTGATCCGCGAATTCGGGCGCTTTATCTCGCCCAGCGAAGTACAGGCGGGCGACACGGTGATCGAGGCGCGGCGGTTCGTGATCGCCACGGGGTCGTCGCCGCTGGTGCCGCCGATCCCCGGGCTGGCGGATGTGCCATATTTTACCAACGAGACGATCTTCGATTTGCGCGACAAGCCCGAGCATCTCTTGATCATCGGCGGTGGCCCCATCGGCATGGAAATGGCGCAGGCGCATGTCCGGCTTGGGGCGACAGTGACCGTGATCGAGGGCATGAAGGCGATGGGCAAGGATGACCCGGAGCTGGCCGAGATCGTGCTTGAGCGGCTGCGCGGCGAAGGGATCGAGATCGCCGAGGATGCGCTGGCGTCGCAGATAACCGAGAAAGACGGGCAGATCACGGTCGAGACCGAGGATGGCCGCAGCTTCACCGGATCGCACATTCTGATGGCGGTGGGACGCAAGGCCAATATCGAGAGCCTTGACCTGGACCGCGCGGGCATTGCCCATGACCGGACGGTCACCGTGGGGCCGAACCTGCGCACCACCAACAAGCGGGTCTATGCCGTGGGCGATGTCGCCGGCCAGCTGCAATTCACCCATGTCGCGGGCTATCATGCGGGCGTGGTGATCCGGTCGATCCTGTTCGGGCTTCCCGCCAAGGCGCGGCAGGATCACATCCCCTGGGCCACCTATACCGACCCGGAACTGGCGCAGGTGGGCCTGACGGAAGCGCAGGCCCGAAAGGAGCATGGCATCAACCTTGAAGTCGTGCGCTTCGAGTATCACGAAAACGACCGCGCGATCGCCGAGGGCAAAACCACCGGGTTCATCAAGGTGATGGTCGTCAAGGGCCGTCCGGTGGGCGCGTCGATCGTGGGGGCGCAGGCGGGAGAGTTGATCGGTCTTTGGGCGCTTGTGATCGCCAACAAGCTCAAGATGAGCGCCGTTGCCAATATGGTTGCGCCCTATCCAACACTGGGCGAGATTAACAAACGTGCGGCGGGGGCCTATTTCTCCCCCCGGCTGTTTGATAATCCGACCGTCAAACGCGTGGTGGGTTTAGTGCAGCGCTATCTACCCTAGTGCCGCCATTTGAGGGATAGGCATGTTTTTGAACACACTTTCCGGCCGGTTCCTGATGCTGACGATCATTTTCGTCATGCTGGCCGAAGTGTTGATCTTCGTTCCCTCGATCGCGCGCTATCGCGAGGAATATCTGCTCGACCGGCTTGAAAAAGCGCAGATCGCGTCGCTGGCGGTGGAAGCCAATGACATGATCGACCCGGAACTTGAGGCGGAGCTTTTGGCCAACGCGGGTGTGTTCAATGTGGTGCTGCGGCGTAACGAGATGCGGCAGCTGATGTTGTCGTCGTCGATCCCGTCGCCCGTGCATGCGACCTATGATTTGCGCGATGTGGGCGCCTATGAGCTGATCCTTGATGCGATGATGCAGCTGGTCGATCCGACCGATCGTATCGTGCGTGTGATCGGCAACCCGGTGCGCGAGGCCGGGCTGTTCATTGAAGTCACCCTGCCGACGGCGCCGTTGCACACGGCGATGCTGGATTACGGGGTGCGGATCCTGATCTTGTCGGCAGTGATTTCGGTGGTGACGGCGGCGCTTTTGTTCTTTGCGGTGCGCAGCCTGCTGGTCAAGCCGATCCGCGGGGTGGTCGATGCGATGAAAAGCTATGCCGCGGCCCCCGAGGATACGCGGCGGATCATCGCGCCCACGGCGACGGTGCGCGAGCTGCGCGATGCCGAGGAGGCGCTGCAATCGCTGCAGACCGACCTGACCGGATCGCTGCGGCAGAAGGAGCGGCTGGCCCAATTGGGGAGTGCTGTGGCAAAGGTGAGCCATGACCTGCGCAATATCCTGACGGTGGCGCAGCTTTTCGGCGACCGGCTGGAAAACAGCGCGGATCCGACGGTGAACCGGCTGGCGCCGAAGCTGCTCAATTCGATCAGCCGGGCGGTAAAGCTTTGCGAGACGACGCTGGCCTTCGGCAAAGCCGAGGAATTGCCGCCGACACTGGACCGGTTTTCCCTGCATAAACTGGTCGAGGATGTGTGCGATGGCGAAGGGCTCGCCGCGCAGGGCGAGAACATCGAATTCATCGACGAAACCCCGCCGGGGCTGGTGTTGCGCGCCGATCCCGAACAGCTGCACCGGGTGATATCGAACCTCGTGCGCAACGCGCGCCAGGCGATTGCCGCGACCGGCAAGCCGGGGCAGGTGACGGTGATGGCCGGCGAGGATGAGACAAGCTGGACGATCCGCGTGCGCGATACCGGGCCGGGCCTGCCGCCGAAAGCGCGCGAGCACCTTTTCCGCGCGTTTCAGGGCGGGGCGCGCAAGGGCGGGTCGGGGCTTGGGCTGGCGATTGCAGCCGAACTCATCCGCGGGCATGGCGGGCAACTGGAGCTTGGCAATAGCGACGAAAACGGCACGGAGTTCGTCGTGACCCTGCCCAAGGCGATCGCGGCGCTGGACGCGGCGGCAGAGTAAATCGCCCTTGCATTGGGCAAAACGGATCGTTACATCCCGCCTGTCCGCGCGCTGGTAGCTCAGTTGGATAGAGTACTTGACTACGAATCAAGGGGTCGGGGGTTCGAATCCTCCCCAGCGCGCCATTT